>NZ_JBQPXM010000005.1:0-307479 GCF_052245235.1 Pseudomonas sp. B392_1p | reverse complement strand
TAGCGAACGGTGGTGTCCAGACTCATGGTGAGGTCGGGGTTGCCGCTGTCGATGCTGAAGGCGTGCGCCTGATTGGCCGCCCCGATGGCCAGGCAAAGGCTGGCGATCATGAAGGGTGCTGACAGCGGGGTACGCAAGGTGGTTATTTTTCTCTGCATTTATATGCCCTCTGGTTTTGTTCTTGTTTTCATCGAAGTGCATGACATGTCTGTTTGCTGGGTGGCGAAAACCTCTATGTGGATGGGATGAGTTCGTTACAAGGCGGGTATCGCTTGTCGGTCTTGATGGCACTCTCTGGTCGGTGAACCGTAGAGCGTGGTGCGCTGGCGCGGCACGCGGCCACTGGCTTCGATCAGGCTGGTCAAGGCATCGGGTGTCATTTCCTGGCCATGCTTGGCTCCGGCGCTGGACGTGATCGATTCGTTCATCAAGGTGCCACCGGCGTCGTTGGCGCCGGCATGCAGTGCGGCCTGAATGCCTGAGAGGCCCATCTTGACCCAGGAGGCCTGGACGTTTTTGACAAAGGGGTGCAGCACCAGGCGGCCGACGGCGTGCATCAGGATCGCTTCGCGGAAGGTGGGCCCCTTGCGCGCTTTGCCCTTGCGATAAATCGGTGCCTCCATGTGAACGAAGGCGAGCGGCACGAATTCGGTGATACCGCCGGTGCTCGAGGCGAGCTCACGCAGGCGCAGCAGGTGACGCGACCAGTGCTCGATGCGCTCGACATGACCGAACATGATGGTCGCCGTAGTCTTGAGGCCGACCCCGTGGGCGGCGTACATCACCTCGAGCCACTCTTGGGTGTTGAGCTTGTCTGGGCAGAGTACGGCGCGGACTTCATCATCGAGCACTTCCGCGGCAGTGCCCGGCAGGCTGCCCAGGCCAGCGTCCTTAAGGCGCGCGAGGTATTCGTCGAGCGACAGGCCGAGAGTCTGTGCGCCCTGCCAGATTTCCAGGGGCGAGAAGGCGTGCACGTGCATGCCGGGCGCCGCCTTTTTGACCGAGTTGATGATGGACAGGTAGGTTTCGCCGGTGTAGGCCGGGTGGATGCCGCCTTGCAGGCAGACCTCCGTCGCGCCGCGTGCCCAGGCCTCGTCCACGCGCTTGCCGATTTCCTCGGCGCCCAAGTCGTAGGCGGCGCCTCGATGGCTGCGCTGGCCTTTCGAGAACGCGCAGAAGCCGCAGTGGAAGTAGCAGATGTTGGTGTAGTTGATGTTGCGGGTGACGACGTAGCTGACGACATCGCCGCATTGCGCATTGCGCAGGCGATCTGCCGCGCGGCAGACGTGAGCGAAGTCCGTGCCACGGGCCTGGAACAGGCGGGTGACGTCCTGTTCGCCGAGGGCCGCGCCCTGCAGTACGCGCTGGATGATGTGCTCGACATCCGGGCTGACGTGACTGGCATCGGTGTCTTGCAGCAACGCGAGGTCGGCGGCGGGCGGTGGCTGCACATCGCCGGCAAGCCAGTTGTCGGTGCGCGGGTAGCCTTCTGTGTCCATGCCTCGCAACACTGCGCTGCGCAAGCCCGGATCAACCCAGCGGCTGTTTGCCACTGCGTAACGCGGGTAGATGGTCAGGCGCTCCTGAAGATGTTTGCCGGCGGCGTTGGTTTCCTGCTCCAGCTTGTCCAGGTGTGGCCAGGGCGCTTCGGGATTGACGAAGTCGGGCGTCAGCGGCGACACGCCACCCCAGTCATTGATGCCTGCGTCGATCAGGGTGCCAAACCCACCGGCGGAAAGGTTTGGCGGTGCCTGGATGCCCATCTCCGGGCCGAACAGGATGCGTGCGAGTGCAATGCTCCAGCGCAGCTCGTCGAGGCTCGGCTCGGGCGCCTTGGTCATCGGCGTACCGCATTTGGCGCGGAAGTTCTGCACGATGACTTCCTGCAGGTTGCCGTGGCGCTCGTGTACCTCGCGCAGGGCGAGCAGGGCTTCGATCCGCTCGCGGCGGGTTTCACCGATGCCGATCAGGATGCCGGAGGTCATGGGCACATTGAGCCGGCCGGCTGCTTCCAGCGTGGCCAGGCGCGGTGCGGGCAATTTGTCGGGGCTGCCGAAATGCGGGCCGCCGCGTTGGCACAGGCGCTCCGAGGCCGATTCGAGCATGATGCCCATCGACGGCGAAACGGCGCGCAGCTTGGCCACCTCGTCCTCGGTGAGGCAGCCGGCGTTGACGTGCGGCAGCAGACCCGTTTCCCGGAATACCGCAGCGGCGATGTGCACGACATAGTCGATGGTGGTAGCGAAACCCATCTTGTCGAGCGCCTGGCGAGCGGCGCGGTAGCGCAGCTCGGGCTTCTCGCCGAGGGTTATCAGCGCCTCCTTGCAGCCCATTCTGGCGCCCGCGCGGGCGGTTTCCAGCACCTGTTCCAGGGTCAGGTAAGCCGTTTCCACGGAGGGCGACTGGCGCGAGAAGGTGCAGTAATGGCACACATCGCGGCACAGCCGTGTGAGCGGCAGGAAGACTTTGCGCGAGTAGGTCACGAGGTTGTGGCTGCCATGATCGCGAATCTCGCTCGCAGCGGCCAGCAGCATCGGCATGTCGGTGCAATCGGCCAGGGCCAGTGCCTGGTCTGCGCTGGGCAGGTGGCCCGCGACGGCGTAGCGGACGATGTCGCTCGGATTCAGCTTGTTATCGTTATCGGTCACGAGGCGATCTCCTGGTAAGTGGATGCGTCGCAAAGCAGCGTTGCCGGCAGGATTTCCCTGAGCAGCGCGGTCGTGTGGGCGCCGCAGCGGCCGTCTCGCGCGGCCCGCGCCAGGCTGTGGAAGTCATCGACGCTGTCGACGTCGAGCGCCGTGCTGCTCAGCTTGATGGTGGTGTTGGCGCAGTGGCGGCGTATGCATTCGCGGCTGTGGCGGGCATGGCTGTCCGGACCGTAGTGGTAGGTGAAGGCTTGCGGGTGTTCAGCGAGCAGCAGGTTGGTGCCGCCGTCATTGGAGCGCACCATGACCACGCGCTGGTCGCCGTCGAGCGCTTGCCAGGTCGATACCACGAGGCGGATGTCGTCTGCGGTCAGCAGCGGCATGTCGGCATGGATCACCAGCAGTGCCGTGGCGCCGTCGCGTGCGGCGAGACGGGCGACGCCAGCGATGCCGGCGTTGAGCCCGGGCAGCGCAGTGACGCTGGCCTCGTCCAGCCAGGTAATGTCGAGGGCTGCGGCAAGCCCGCAGGTGTCGCTTGAATCCGACAGCATGTACAGACGATCCGCCGCGTTCGATGCCTTGAGTGCGGTGATGACGTCTGCGGCCATTGCCCAGGCAAGTCGCGCCCGCTGGCTGGAGCCAAGGCATGTGCCCAGCCGGCTCTTGGCTGCAGAGAAATTCTTGACCGGGACGACTGCCCAGATGAAATCAGCGTGCGAGGGCATCGGCGTACTCCATGATCATTCTGGCGAGTTGCACTTTGTCGTCGTCGTTGTGCATCAGCGTTGCCGTCGCCTCGCAGGCCATGCCGAGGTCGCGGATCGCGCTGACGGCTTGCCGGTCCACCTCATCGACCACCAGCGCGTCGATAACGCCCTGATAGTGTCGGGCGACGGCAAGTGCCGTGCTCGGCATGCCCAGTTCGGCCATCATCTTGGCGGCTGGCCCTTTCACTGCCTGGCCACCAATGATCGGTGACACGGCGATGACCGGCTTGCCCGTTGCCTTGAGCGCGTCGCGCATGCCGGGGATGGCCAGCATCGGGCCGATGCTGACGAAGGGGTTGGACGGGCAGAAGATCACGCCCTGCAGCGCGGGCGACGCCAGCGCCGCAGCCAGCTGCGGATGGATGCGTGCATGCTCTGCGCCGGCGAAACGGAAGCCGCTCACCTGTGGCGCGCAGCGCAGTCGGACGAAATAGTCCTGAAACGGCAGCTCGCCCTCAGGCGTCGCGACCATGGTGGCCGTCGGCTCGTCGGACACCGGTACGATGCGCGAAGCGATGCCAAAGGCATGGCATAGCTCGGCGGTGACTTCACCGAGTCCGGCGCCTTCGCGCAGGCGTTGACTGCGGTAGAGGTGAGTGGCCAGATCGCGGTCGCCGAGGCGAAACCAGTTGGGGCCGCCAAGCACGTCAAGCGATTCCAGGCAGCTCCAGGTTTCGCCTTCGATACCCCAGCCCTGCACTTTGTCAGCACGCCCGGCGAGCGTGTAGGTCACGGTGTCGAGGTCAGGGCAGATACGCAGGCCGAGGTGGTCGAAATCGTCCCCGGTGTTGCAGACGATCAACAGCTCCTCGGGTGGCACCACGCACGCCAGGCCGAGGGCGAGCTTGGCACCGCCGACGCCACCGGAAAAGGCGATATAGCGAATGCTCATCGGAACAGATCCTCATGCCTGGCCCGCAGCAATGGCGTGCTGCCAACCTCGCTGGTACGGAAGCGAACTCCGCGCGCCAGTACCACCGGTGTCGCTTCGCTGGCCTGGCCCATCAGCAGGGAGCCGGCTGCCGCCAATTCGTCGGCAACGGCAATCTGCGTGCGTTCTAGCCCGCGCCCGAACATGTCGGGCTGGCCGATCATGTCGCGCAATGGCTCGATGCCCGCGCAGCCGATGGCAAAGCCGATCACGCCATTGCGCCAGGCCCTGCCGGCGGAGTCGTTGATGATGATGGCCAGCTCGACGGCGCAGCGCTCGCGCAGGCTGTCGCGCAGCCTGCGGGCCGAGGCGTCGGGGTCGGCGGGTAACAGCAGCACCCGTGGATCCTGGTCGTCGTCGGAGACGATGTTGGAACGGTCGATGCCGGCATTGGCGTGCACGTAGCCGAGCTGGTGCTCGACGATGATGACGCCGGGCCTCTGGCGCAGCACTTCGCGTGATTCGCGCAGAATCAGCTCGCTCAGACGCGGGTCCGTACGGCTGCGTTCGGCAAGCTCCAATGCTGCCGCTGATGGCTCGATGTTGCCGAGGTGTGCATAGCGATTCTCGGCCTTGGAGACGACCTTCTGGGCAACGACCAGCACATCGCTGTCAGCCGGCGTTAAGTCCGCTCGTGCGTAGGCGTCGAGGATGATCGTTGGCAGATCGTCGCCCGGTTCCACCAAAGGAATGCCGGGCAGGGCAGTCAAAGTCAGTTGCGTAGTCATGGCCCGACTCGCTTCTACAGGCCGCTGATGCGTATGCCAGCGTGGCACTTGAACTGTCGGTTGATGGTAATCAACACCGAGGTCAGGGCTTCGGCAGCTGCCGCGTTGTTGATTGGGCCGGCCTGGAAACCTCGCATACCGCAGGCTTCGACCAACTGGACGACCGCTGCACGAGCCTCTGCATCGTTGCCGCAAACCAGCACATCGCAGTCCAGCGCGTGATCCGACTGGAGATGATCGGCCGCGACATTCTGGAAGGCCGAGACGACGCGTACGTCGTCACCGAGAAAGGCTTGCGCGGCCTGCCCGGCGGAACCAGCGGTGGGCAGTTGTACTGTGCCGACCTTGGGCGGCATCAATGGCACCGTCACGTCGACCAGAATCTTGCCGCTCAGTTGCTCCTTTACGGCGGCCAGCGTGCTCTGCTGGTGGCTGAACGGGACGGTGAGCACAACGATGTCGGCAGCGGCCGCCGCCTCGACATTGTCGAGGTCGGACAGCAGCGCCGCGTCAGCGCCGCGCTCGCTCAGAAGGCTACGCATTTCGGCGCAGGCAGCGGTCGCCTTTTCGCGTTCGCGCGAACCGACGATGACCTTGTAGCCAGCCTGAATCCAGCGCAGCGCCAGCCCGGAACCGAGGGCGCCGGTGCCACCGAGGACGGCGAGTGTGGGTTTGTTTGCCATGTTTCATATGCTCCGAACTGTCTGAACCCGTGGTGTAAGCCCGCGCATCAACGGCCGAGCTTTGGCGGGGCAAAGTTGGGGCGCACCAGCTGTCCGTCACGCACCCCGGCTGCCCACGCCTGCGCCTGATCGGCATCCACCGAGTTGGTGAGAATGTAAAAGCGCTGCTCGGCGACGCCGTCCAGCACGATCTCTGCTGCCTCGTCCGGGGTGTGGCCGCCCGCGGCGAGGAAGGCGGTCTTGCGTGCAACTTCTTCCGCGGTCGGTGTTCTGCCTGCGAGGTTCTGCGGGCGATTGCGCGCACTGTCGGGCATGTCGGTGATCACCTTGTTGGGGCAGATCACCGATACCTTGACCTCTGACTCTGCATTCCAGAGGTCGTATTGCAGGGTTTCGCAGTAGCCCAGCATCGCGCGCTTGCTGGCGGCGTAGACGGCCATCGAGGGGATCGGCTGCAGCGATGTGTTGGAGCCTGTGGCGACGAAATGGCCATGGCCCTGCTTCAGCATGACGGGGATAAAGGCCGACACGGCATAGGCCGTACCGTACAGGTTGACACCCATTACCCAGTCCAGGTCGTTATCACTCTTTTCCCAGGCGGAGCATGAGTACTCGCCGACGCCTGCGTTGCTGCAGACGATATCGACACGGCCGAAGTGCTTGAGGGTGCCTTCGGTCAGTGCGACGAGATCCTCGCGCTTCATGACGTCCGTTTTGATGGCGATTGCCTGGGCGCCGAGGCTTTCTACGTGCTGAAGCGTCTCCTTGACTTTGTTCGCGTCGACATCGGCCAGTACCAGTTGGGCACCCTCGCGCGCAAAGCCTTCGGCCATGGCCCGGCCAAGGCCTGTCGCCGAGCCGATCACCACTACTACCTTTTCTTCGAAACGCCTCATTTTCGTGTTGCTCCTGCTTGTTATTGTTCTGCAACGCACAATTTTCCGGCTTTCTGCTTCGCGCCTGCGCGGCGTTGCGCGGGGCGATGCTGCACAAGGCTTTATCGCTGGCGGTGGGCCTGCACGGGCAGCGCGGCTGGCGTGCAGGCAGTTTTCAGCTCCGTGGTCAGTAGACGAGGCGCGGGTTGAAGGTGACATCGAGGTGCGGTAGAACTTCCTTCTCGAACAGATGGAGGTTCTCCCAGGCGACCTTGGGGTCGATGCCGCCCGCGAGCGGAGCAATACGCAGGATGTCGTTTGGCCCGTAGGTCTTGGCGTATTCCAGGCACTGTTCAGGCGTGACGATCTGGAAGTTCGGGTTCGACTTCAGGCTTTCAACGGTGTCGCCTGCCTCGTAGGCCGTCGACATCTGGCCCGTTTTGTTGCGCTGGGCGGAGTACTGCGCGTAAGACTGGGTCCAGTGCAGTACATGCCGGCCGACCTGCTCCCAGGCTTTTTCCGGATCATGCGTCACATGCAGGTAGGTCGGTCCGTAGGTGGGGTAAGGGCCCGGGTCGGGTTTGCCCAGTTTCTTCAGCTCGTCTCGGTAGAATTCGGCGAGTCTGTACTCGGAGGGGCGAACGCCGTCTGCCTGAGTGTGCGCGGCGCGGCGCAGCACTTTTTCGAAACTGGCACCCATCAGCACACGCATGGGCTCGTCCGGTACCGGGGACACGCAATCGATTTCGCGGCCACGGTACATGAAGGGTTCGCCGGTGCCGGCGTTCTTGAGGAACTCCACCGTCTCTTCCATGATATTCAGGCGATCCTGGAGGCGGAGGCCATACATGTCGAACTCGGCCGGGCGATAACCGCCGCTGATGACCGGCAGCGCACGTCCGCCACTCATTACCTCCAGCACATGCAGATCCTCGGCCAGCCTCACCGGGTTGTAGAAGGGTGCGAGGATGATCATGCGTAGTTGCAGATTCTTGGTGCGCCCCGCAATCGCCATGGCCAGCATGACGGGCGAGGGCAGGTAACCGTCGTCGGTGGTGTGGTGCTCGCCGATCGAGGTGGCCTGGAAGCCGCGTTCATCCGCCCATTGGGCAATATCGAGCGCGGCGTTATAGAGGTCGGTACGTTTGGTTTTCGCCCAAGAGGGCAGGCGCAAGTCGAAAGTCAGTTCCAACGCTGGCATTGTGTGTCTCCTGTTACTGAATGGGGCGGGCTGTGAATTCGAGCGGTACGGCGCTCATGCGGCCGGTGACGGCCATCTCGTAGGTCACGTTGCTCATATCGCCCAGCGAATACTCGGGAATCGCCCGATGCCACTCTTCAAGCACGGTCTGCATGATCATGCGGCCCTGAAACGAGCCAATGCAGCGATGCGGCCCACCGCCAAATGACAGATGCGGGTTGGGCTTGCGGTTGAAGTCGATATGATCGGGGTTCTCGAATACTTCAGGATCACGGTTGGCTGCCAGGTTCAGCAGCATGACGCGGTCGCCTGCTTCCAGCTGTACGCCGTGGAACATTGTTGGGCGCGTGACGGTTCGCCCACCCATGACCGCGGAGGATTCGTAGCGCATGAACTCGTCGATCGCCGTCGGTATGCAGGCGGGACTTTCGATGATCTGGCGGCGCAGCTCGGGCTTGCTCGCCAGGTAATAAAAGGTGAACCCCATCTGTGTGCTGGTGGTGTGCACACCTGCGGCGAATGCCGTACAGCAGAGATTGAGAATGACGTCATCGGCCAGCGGTTCGCCGTCGATCCGGGCATCCAGCAGTGCCGAGGGGATATCGTCGGCGCGCTCAACGCGGCGCTTGGCCAGGATGTCGAGAAACACATCGCGGATGATGAGAACGCCTTGCTCGTAGGTTTTCTTGTCCTGCCCCACCGTGCTGGGGGCTGAGCGTGCCTTGACGGCTTTGATGAGCTCGCCGGCAAGCGCAGGCGAAACCCCCATGTTGTTGAGCGTGATCGCCGTGGCAATCGGCTCGACCAGGTCGCTTATCGCATCGCAAGAGCCAAGCGTGGCGACGCGCTCGATGATTCCGCGTGCCAGCGCAACGGCTTCTTCCTTGAACCTGCCCTGTACCCGTTGGGGGGTGAAGAAGGGCGCAAGTAGCGCGCGGACTTTGGTGTGATCGGGCGGATCCATCTGCATCGGCAGTGGCCGGTGTGCCGGAGCCTCACGCAGGTAGAGGAACGTTCCGCCAAGGCTTGAGAATAACTCCCAGTCCTTTAGCGCCTCGCTAACCATGGCATGGGAGGTGACGACGAAGAAGCCGCGCGCGGCGCTACTGTAAAACATGCCTTTGTCGCGGGAGTATTCGTGCATGGCCTGCCCGGCACTGGCAGAGGGCAACTGGCGCCGAAACTTCTCGTCCAGTTCGAGATCCCAGTCGACCACCGACAGGCCAGCGTCGCGGGCTCGCTGTTCCGCATTGTTCATTGTTCTCTCCTGTTATCTTTATTTTCGAGAAATCACTTCACTCAACCCCTTGAGCACGCCGCCAGTTACGAAAAAACCCTTCCATGCAGTGGCTGATTCGGGCTTTGCCGTGTCTCGGGTAACTACCATTGACCTCGCTATTTACGGCTGATCCATGTCCACACAGCCTGTGTTTCGATGGTAACAGCGGGGTGTGGCGGTCAATCGACAGACCTATATCAATTTGGCTCAATGGTATATCCGATTAGCTCGCGAGGCCTTCGTGGCGGACATGGCGAAGCTGTGCCCCGCGTCCGAATGGGTCACTGTTGGTCTGAGAGGAGGGAGGGGGGAACTAGGGTTTCAAGTGGTGAGGTGCAGTTCTGTGGGCTGAATGTCGTTCTGTATTGGCAACGGCGCCTATATCAAACGGGATCAAATGCCATACCATATGGGGGTATGTCGGCACGGGAGGTCGGTTTGCCATGCAAAAGCTCGATTACCTGCTCAAGCGGATGGAGGCCAGAGGGATCGCCGTCGATTCCCTTCTCGACGGAACCGGCATTGCACCCAGCGATGTCGGAAACGCTGGATACATGCCTTCGGCCAGCCAATATCGCGCGTTGCTACGCCGCATTATCGATCTGTCTCCACCGGGTATCGGTATCCGGATAGGGCTTGAGGTAAAAGTGCTTGGTGAAGGCCTGCCGGGTTACGCCGCGTTATGCAGCGCCACACTCCGGGGCATGAATGAGTTCAGCAAGACCTATAAGACCCTGGTCAACGATTTCACGCGGTATTCCGATACGGTGGAGAACGGCGAGTGGCACCTCAAGTTCTCCGCAGTAGGCGGCATGGAAGATGTGCAAACCTTTCTGGTCGAGGAGATGTACGCGCGGGTCAAGACGGCACAGCAGTCGTATACTGGGGTAGATATTCCGTACAAGCGCCTTGATCTCGTCTACCCCGAGCCGCATTACGCAAAGATGTACCGGGACATTTTCCGCTGCCCGGTTCGCTTCAACCAGAAGCAGAACTGCCTGGCGGTCGACGCCAAGTATCTGGATCTCCCTCTGGCGTTCTCCGCAGCGGAAATCAGCGGCCTGCTCGAAGCCCAATGCGTCCAGTTGCTCGGCGCAGCCAGCAACTGCACCAGCGTTGGTGTCGCCATCAAACGGCATCTGATCCTGAATCCTGGCCACTACCCGACGCTGACGGAAATGAGCGCGATCATGTCGCTGAGCCCGGCCAGCTTGAAGCGCAAGCTGAAGGCGGAGGGGGAGACTTACCAAGGGATCCTCGACAGTATCCGCAAGGATCTGGCGATACGCTTCTTGAGCCAGACCCGCCTGAGCGCCAAGGAAATCAGCTACCGCGTGGGCTTCAGCAATGTTCACAATTTCCGCCGCGCCTTCAAGGCATGGACCGGGGCGAATCCTTCTCGCTACCAGACGCTCGGAGGTTGAATTGAGCGGCGGGAGTGAGCAATGCCAGGCCAGTGTCGATCACGGGTGCATTCCAGGGCAAACGCATGAGATGAATAATTCTTATTCATGCATGACCTGCATGCACCGATCTTTGTGACTGCACGCGTTTTAGCCCCCTCTCCCGCTTGCTGGAGAGGGCTGGGGGGGAGGGTAAAAGGGGCAAAACCCTCTCCCCCGGCCCCTATCCCATAAATGGGAGAGGGGAGAAAGACCAGCCTGCGTGATGTCCTTGCGACGTGGATGAGAGGTGTTCTCCTCATGCGATTGCCCTGGGGTGCATTCTTGCGGTACTGCGGGTGGCGTCTGTATTGTATTTGGAACGTCGTTGTAAATTCTGAACGATGAGGAAAGTGCTGTCACACCCCGGCAGACTGGAATAGCGGGAGCCTCCGCCTGCATCCATGCTGTCTCTGAACAAGGATCTGGAAATGGCCAAGCAAAATGCGTTTCGTCTGGACGAGCTGTCCGCCATCGTGACCGGCGGCGGGTCGGGTATCGGTCGCTGTATCGCCGAAACCTTCGCCGAGGCGGGCGCCCGCGTCATCGTCGCTGACATTGATCTCGCTGCCGCGCGCGCTGTGGCCGAATCCATCGAGGCCGCTGGCGGACAAGCCCGGGCGCTGGCGGCTGATGTGTCCTGCGAGGTCGAGGTGATCCGCCTGTTCGAGGACGCGACCGCCGCCTACGGCAACATCGACGTGCTGGTGAACAATGCCGCGATCTTTCCCAAGAAACCCTTCCTGGAGGTGGATACCGAATTCTGGGATCGCCTGCAGTCGGTGAACCTGCGCGGCACCTTCCTGTGCCTGCGCGAGGCCATCAAGGGCATGAAGTCGAGCGGGGGAGGCTCGATCGTCAATATCTCCTCGGTCTCGTCCATGCAGGCGGTGGTTCACCACAATGCGGTGTACAACGCCAGCAAGGCCGGGGTGAACAGCCTTACCCGCACCACTGCCCTGGAGTTCGGCGGCGATCGCATCCGGGTGAATGCCGTGCTGCCCGGCGGCATTCCGACCGCTGGCGCCCGTGCGGCCTCTGCGGCCATTGAACTCAAGGGGCCGATTCTGGGAGAAGGGCGCATCCCGCTGGGCGGCATGGGCGACGTGCAGGATATCGCCAATGCGGCGCTGTTTTTGGCCAGCCCCGCCGCGCGTTACATCACTGGCCAGATGCTGGCGGTTGATGGTGGCTTCCTCGTCAGCTGAGGCGCCGCGGCGCGACGATAGCGGAGAGCGAAGATAAGTCGGGCCGCTCGCACAGCGCCTGTGATTTACGCCTCCAGCCCTTCTGCTGCCAGGGCGCGGCGAGTCGCATCGCGCGCGGCGACCCGTGCGAAGTGCGCCGATAGCGCCGGCCAGGCGTCACGATCCAGCCCGATCAGGGGAATCCAGCGGCTGACCGTGAACAGGTGCAGGTCGGCCACGCTGAAATCCGCCGCCAGCCAGCCGGAGGCCTGTGTGCGCAGGGCCTGGTCGACGAAGCCGAAGCGCGTGCTCAGGCGGCGCGCGATCACTTCGCCGGACTCGTCGGAATGCCTGGGGTTGCCGAAGCCCTTGTGCAGTTCCGAGGCGATGTAGGCCAGCCACTCCAGCACACGCAGCCGTTCCAGGCTGCCGGGCGGCGGCAGCAGCCGGGCCTGCGGCGCGAGATCGGCCAGGTACTGGAGGATGACCGGTGTTTCGGTCAGCACGGTGTGCGCGTCGATCTGCAGGGCCGGCACCAGGCCCTTGGGATTGATGCGTTCGCGGTATTCGCCAGCGAAGTCGGTGACGACGATCTCCAGCTCGATCCCGGCCTCCAGCGCGGCGATGTGCGGGGCCAGGGAGCAGGCGCCGGGGGCAATGAACAGTTTCAGCATGGTGGTGTGCTCCGGACAGGGCGTCGGTAATGCGGGAACCGACGAGTCTACTTGCCGCCGAACCGGGCCAGGCGTTTTCCAGCATCGCCTCGACTGCCTCGCGATGACCGGCCGTGTGCTCGGGCGCTCCTCTCCAAAGGGGCCAAACGCCTGAAAACTGCCTGATGTGGGTTCGCGATCGGTGTCGTTTTCGACATAATGCAAGGGTGAATTCAACAGGTCTCAGAGGTGAACATGTCGGGTTTTGCAGTGGTCGGCCTCACCGACGCCTACATCTCGAGCCTGGGCATGTTCCTCGATGCGTTCGAGCTGATCCGCCGTCAGGTGATCGAGCTGTATCGCACCCGGGAGCCCATGTCGATGCAGACCCGGGTTCACCTGCTGACCGCCGAGGGGCGCGTGGCTCGCCTGGCGGGCGGGCGCACCCTGACCTCCGATGGAGGCTTCGACACTCCCGTGCAATATGACCTGATCCACCTGCCAGGCTTCATAGTGGGCGGCGAGGCGGCGCTTGACGCCCGGCTCGCCGAGTCTGGCTCCCTGTACCAGTGGCTGAACCAGCAGTACGCGGGCGGGGCTCGCGTCTCCGCCAGCGGTTCCTCGGTGTTCCTGCTTGCCGAGGCGGGGCTGCTGAGTGGTGGCATGGCGACCATCGCCAGGCCGCTGATCCCGGTGTTCCGCCGGCGTTACCCGAACATCCGCATCGACCATCGCTCGCCCGTGGTCGAGCACGGC
Source organism: Pseudomonas sp. B392_1p (assembly GCF_052245235.1). Classification (NCBI taxonomy): domain Bacteria; kingdom Pseudomonadati; phylum Pseudomonadota; class Gammaproteobacteria; order Pseudomonadales; family Pseudomonadaceae; genus Pseudomonas; species Pseudomonas sp. B392_1p. Next base: position 294,332 of record NZ_JBQPXM010000005.1, on the reverse strand, counting down.
AGGGTCGTCACCGGCAGTGGCATGGCCGCCGACGCGCAGTTGCTGGCGCGGCTGGTGGAATACGTCACCACGCCCGAGCTGGCGCGCTGGCTGAGTGATGTCACCAGCCTGCACCAGGCCGCGGAGGATCACCTGGCGGACGACCCGCTGACCGCCAACGCCCAGCTCTGGCTGGAAGAGCGCTTCGCCCAGGACGTGCGCATCGCCGACCTGGCGAAGGCGATGGCGGTCAGTCAGCAGACGCTGCTGCGACACTTCCATCGTCACCTGAACGTCACTCCCCAGGAGTACGTCCGGCAATTGCGGATGAAGTCCGCCCAGGGGCTGCTGGCGCGTACCAGCCGCTCGATCGGACAGATCGCGACCCTGTGCGGCTACAGCGACGTGCACACTTTCCGCAAGGTGTTCCGGGAATATAGCGGCACCAGCCCGAGCAGCTATCGTGCCCGTAACAGGAACGCACTCACCTGACGGGCTGCCGGTGGGGAGTGCGGTCTATCCGGTTCGATGGCCGCGAGGTCTTCTTCGGTGAGGTTCTCGATCATCTCGAAGGAGGTTTCGTTTCGCTGCAAACCCTGGCTTCGTTTGTCCTGCTCGGCACGGAAGTGACGAAGACTTGTGCCAGGTCAATACAAGCTTCGCCATCTGGCGATTGGATCATGCTTCAACAGGACGGTGGAGGTTTTACGATGCGCAAGATTCTGGTTCCTTTTGATGGTTCGGATCCCTCGAAACGTGCCTTGCAGTATGTGGTCGATTTCGCCCGCGATAGCGGCATTGCGGTGGAGGTGCACGTGCTCAATGCCCAGCAGGAGCTGGCGCTCTATGGCGACTACATGCCGCCCAACATGTTCGACGAGCTCAGCAGCATTGCCCTGGCCAAGACCGTTGACGTGCTCGAAAAGGCGGTCGAGGTACTGCGCGCTGCCGACATTGTCTACCTGACGCATCCGGCGATTGGCGATGTGGCCGAGCAGGTCAACGAGGCGGTCAAGCGCCTGGGGTGCGACACCGTGGTGATGGGGACGCGCGGCCTGGGCAGTTTCAGCGGCCTGTTGCTGGGCTCGGTGGCGAGCCGGGTGATCCACGAGGTGTCGGTGCCGATCGTGCTGGTGAAGTAGTTCTGGGACGTTGGCTACGGTCGCCGGGCCCTGCGCAAGAAAATGTCAGGTGCAGGGTGACTGGCGATCAGGTACAGCGTACCAGTTGGTGCCTGAAACGATTCGCCGAATGCTGCGATGTGGGCGGCATGGACGCCTGTCCGATCACAAGCACCCAAAACACCCGGCTGATCACTACCCGTTATCCCTGCGCTGGGCTGAAGCGTGGGCGCATCAAAAAAGTGCCTTGTTTCCTCATTGCTGTCCGTACGGCGCATGGCGGAATCCCGGTGACCGATCGGCGTGGTGCCTGCCACATTATGGGTCCTTCGACATGTTGAATTAGCCACCTGATTATGTTGAAAGAGCCCCTGTGTGCTGGAGCGTTCCGGTGTCAGGATGGAATCACCACCCGAGTGGTTACCTGAGCCACGACGTTAATGAGGAGAGGCGGGATATGAACAATAACAATGCACTATCCGTACCGGTTGAGCAGCCCAAAATGGGCCAATTGAAAACTGCGAACCATCTGATCGGTGACCGTGAGGCGCTCAAGAGGGCTTGGGAGCGAGACGGTTACTGGTACTTCAAGGGCGTCCTCGACAAAGGTGTGATCAGTGACATGCGCGCACGCTGGATCGACTATCTCCAGCGCCATGGTCTGATCGACGCCGGTGTGAACGAGAACCGCTACAACGGCTCGGGTTTTGAGGGTAAGGATATCGACGCTGCCGAGCTGTCTCGAATCAGCGAGTTCAATCATGGCAACATGCATCGCATGCTGACCCAGAACCCGAAGATCGTCGCCACCATGAAGGAACTGCTGGGCGATGATCCCTTCTGGCTGCCGATTGCCGAGTACCGTGCCAACCCTCCGGCCGATGCCGCCACCGCTGCCGGCGACCGGTTTATCTATCCCCATCAGGATGGCTTCTACAGTCGCGGTCTGGAAATGAAGATCTGCTGGGTTCCGATCGACTATGTGGACGATGAAGTAGGCGGTTGTGCCTGGGTAGAGGGCGCGCACCGCGGCCCGATCCTCCACGATCTCAACAATCCACCCAGCTTTCAGATCCCCAAGGACGCGGTACCGTTCGACGGGTGGAAACGGGCTGATTTCGAGCCGGGCGATATCGTGATCTTCGATCTCAACCTGCCGCACAGCGGCCTCACCAACGTCTCGAAGGATCGTTTCCGGCTGTCGATGGATATTCGCGTCACCGAGGCTTCGGGCAAAACGCCTTCGATCGGTGCCGTAAGCAGCATCACCGAAGAGCAGGTCACCCTGCGCAATGACCAGACGGGTGCGCAAGAAACCTTCTCCATCAAGCCGGATACTTACGTGCGTGGCACCGATGGCAAGAAGCGCGAGGGCGTGGACATTCCGAAGACCTTCGCTATCGGCGAGACGATCCTCGTCAACTCAGATGACGGCCAGTCCGCCACGCTGGTACGTACCATTCACTGATCCCTGCTTGTCTGAAATGGACTGGCGCGCGGCACCCGGTGCACTCCCTTGAGGGAGTGCACCGGGTGTCATGCTGTCTACTGGTCATCCGTTTACAGCTGGAGAGCTGAATCATGCCGCAACCTGAAAACTACAACGCAACGCTCGCCGGCAAGGTCGCCATCGTTACAGGCGCGGGCACTGAAGGCGATGGCATCGGCATAGGTCGGGCCATTGCCGTCGTACTCGCAGGCGAGGGCGCGCGCGTCTGCCTCGTCGATCTGAACGCCGAGCGGGCTGAAGATACCCGCAAGCACATCGAGGCGATGGGCGGTGAGGCATTCGTCGCCGCCGGCGATGTCACGCAACGTGACGACTGCGCCCGCTTCGTGGCGGAAACGGTCAGCCGCTATGGCCGCCTCGATATCCTCGTCAACAACGTCGGCGTGGCGACGCCTGTTGCGCTGGATGCAGCCGACGAGGCCGCTTGGACGCGGGTGCTGAACATCAACCTGACCAGCGCGATGCTGATGAGTCGCTACTCGGTTCCCGAGATGAGCAAAAATGGCGGTGGCTCGATCATCAACATCTCCTCCATTGCCGGTATCCGCGCCCACGGCAGCATCGCCTATGGGCCTTCCAAGGCTGCCATGGCTGCGTTAGCACGCGAACTGACCGTGCTTTACGGGCGCCAGGGCATTCGCGCCAACACCGTGGCGCCGGGCCATGTGCTCACTCCTCTGGCGCAGTCGCTGCTGCCGGCCGAGATGAGGGTGAAGCGGCGCAATGTCGGGCCGCTGGGGATCGAGGGGGACGCCTGGGATGTCGCCCATGCCGTGCGTTACCTGGCCAGCGATGAAGCGCGTTTCATTACCGGCGTGCACTTGCCAGTCGATGGTGGGGTCACGGAAATTGGTCCCATGGCAGCCCATGCCTTGATCGAATCCGGTCAGGAGTAACCACACGCAGCCGTGGCCCCAGGGGGGGCGGCAACCGGCCCTCCGACAGAGGGCCGGACTGGATCACCGGATAAAAACAATAAGGTAGATGCAGCGATGATATTCATTCCACCCAGCCCCGCCGAGCATGCGGTCGTTGCGGCCACTCTACCGAAAGTCAAACTGATGATCGGCGATCAGGCCCTTTCCCAGGGGAGCGGCGGCACGTTCAGCCATGTGAATACCGCGACGGGCCAGTTCCAGATGGACATCCCGCTGGCCGGCGAGATCGAGGTCGATGCGGCGGTGAAGGCGGCGCGCGCGGCCTTTCCGGCCTGGCGCGACATGAAGCCCGGCCGGCGGCGGCAGATCCTCGATCGCTTCGCCGATCTGGTCGAGCAGAACATGGGTCGCTTCATGAAGATGGCCGTGGTCGAGAACGGCATCCCGATGAGCACGATGCTGCACGGCATGGGACCGCGCATCACCAGTTGGACCCGTTACTACGCAGGCTGGGCGGACAAGATCGAGGGCTTGGTGACCGGTACTCCGCCTGGCGATCATTTCGAGTACACGGTGCCGGAACCCTGCGGCGTGATCGGTCACATCATTACCTGGAACGCGCCCATGCTGTCCCTGGCGATGAAGATTCCTCCTTCGCTGGCGGCGGGCAACACCGTGGTCATCAAGCCGGCCGAGTTCACCCCGTTCAGTTCCCAACTGTTCGTGGAGCTGGCCCTGGAGGCCGGTGTGCCGCCGGGCGTCGTCAACGTGCTGCCAGGTGGCGTGCCGGCGGGTGCGGCGCTGGTGTGCCATCCCGGAGTGGACAAGATTTCCTTCACCGGCGGGCCGGACGGGGCTCGCGCGATCATGCGTTCGGCCGCCGACACCCTCAAGCCGCTGGTGTTCGAGCTGGGCGGAAAATCGGCCAACGTGGTCTTTGCCGATGTGGACATCGCCTCCACGGCGGCCTACTGCGCCGCTTTCGGCCTGTCCAACAGCGGCCAGGGCTGCGCGCTGCCGACACGCCTGGTGATCCACCAGGACATCTATGAGCCTTTCATCGAGGCGCTGCAGGCGACGATGGAGCAACTGCCCTATGGCGACCCGCTCAACGAGAACGTGATCGTGGGGCCGATGGTCAACGCCAGTGCGCGCCAGCGGGTACAGGACATGATCGATGCGGCCCGCGCGAGCAAGGTCGGCCGCTTCCTCACGGGAGGCGTGGTTGAAGGCGGGCAGGGCAACTTCATCGCGCCGACCCTGATCGCCGAGGCCGATCCCTATTGCCCCATCGCCCAGAAGGAAGTGTTCGGCCCGGTGCTGTGCGCCTTCAGGTTCCGCAGCGAAGACGAGGCCGTGGCGCTCGCCAACGCGACCGAATACGGCCTGGCCGCCTACGTGCAGACCAACGACCTGAACATCTCGCAGCGCATGGTGCGTCGCCTGCAGGCGGGCACGGTATTCGTCAATCAGGCGACTCCCGCCTTCCATGCTGCATCTCCTTTCGGTGGCATGGGGATTTCGGGATTCGGCCGTGAGGGTGGCAAGGCGGGCCTGGAGGAGTTCATCCGGATCAAGGGCGTAGGCGTGAGTATCCGACCGGACTGAGGCGTGTCGACTGCCCTCAGGTAAGCAGCTTCGGGCAATGCGCTTGCGCTGGGAAACCGTTGACCGACTGCCCACTTTCGACTCCTTCATGCGAGGGGGTAACGCACGCTCCAGGGAACGATCAAGCCACCATGCGCCGTACCAAAGAAGATGCTGAAAAGACCCGTTGTGCCATTTTGCAGGCGGCCGAAATATTGTTCCTGGAGAAAGGCGTGTCACACACTAGCCTGGATGCCATCGCGCGCCAGGCGGGGGTGACCCGTGGCGCGGTGTACTGGCATTTCCAGAACAAGGCCGAGCTGTTTCACGAGATGCTCAACCAGGTGCGCCTGCCGCCGGAGTGCATGGCGGCGCTGCTCGCCAACGACAGTACCTGCGACTCGATGCAGGCGCTGCGCGACCATTGCGTCCATGTCATCGAGGATCTCGCCCGCGACGAGCGCAAGCGGCGCATCTTCACCATCCTGCTGTACCGTTGCGAGTTCACCGAGGAGTTGCGGGAGGCCGAGGAGCGCCATAATGCCTTCATCAGGCAGCTTATCGAGCTCACCGAGCGCCTGTTCGTCCAGGCGCACAGCCGTGGCCTGTTGCAACCGGGCCTGACCCCGGCGCTCGCCGCCCGCACGCTGCATGCCCTGCTGCTCGGCCTGTTCATCGACTGGTTGCGCGACCCCGGGCTGTTCGATCCGTTGCAGGACACCCGGGCGATGGTCGACAGCCTGTTCCGCGGTCTTCTGCGTGATCGGTGTCTACACAACTGATTGGGCTGGATAAGGTACGAATCGACTCTGCGCGAAATCGGTGCCGCGTTTCTCGACATATTCCTCAATGGACTTGCGCGGTCGGCATCGTCGGCTGTCGTGCCCGCCGAGGCGCGCGGTCACTCGGACTGAGCCTGAACGGTTTTGCGGCCGATGGCTTGCAGCCCCGCCATGGCAAATTCGTGCAGGTGTTCGACGATGGCCTCCTGAGGCATCTGGCGGATTTCCTGCAGGGGACCGGGGAGTCCGCGTCTGCCGATCAGCAGCACCAGGCACGGCGCCGCAACGCTGAGCAGGCAGCGCAGCAGGGCAGGGTCTTGCGCTGGAATGCCGGTTATTTCCTCGAACATGGCCAGTACCAGGGATAGCTTCTGCGGGACTTCTGACTGGAACAGCACCTGGATATGCGAGGACGGAGCAAGGATCTCGGCGGCCAGAACGGTCAGGCGCCAGTCCCCGGCGTCGTCCGAGATGCTCTGCACGAGATGTTCGATCAGGCGTCTGAGTCTGTCCCTTGCCGATGGCGAGCCTTGGGCGATCCGTTGCAGCGTGGCGACGTCCACCAGGCGGCGATGCGCCTCGACCAGTACGGCCTGGTAGAGGCCGTCGCGGCCACCGAAGTGGTAGTTGATCGAGGCCAGATCAGCGCCGGCCCGTGTCGCGATGGCTTTGCTGGTCGTTTCGGCGAAGCCGGCACAGGCAAACAGCTCTCCGGCCGCTTCGAGGATCCGCGCGCGGGTCGCTTCGCCGTCCGCGCGAGCGCCACGTTTGACCTTGCTCATTTCCGCTATTCCTGATTGGCAGTGCGCAAAGTGGCAATTTTGCTTGATACCTTATTTAAATTCAATTTAATCTTAATCTATATCGATGCCTTGAACCGCCCTCAATCCCTGGAATGTCGAGCATGAAGAAACCTCTTATCCTTCTCGTGGCGATTGCCGCCATGGCCTGTGCAGCCTGGGGCTGGTGGCACTTCAGCCAGCGTGGCGACGACGGCACGCTGGTGCTGCACGGCAACGTCGACATCAGGCAGGTATCGCTGGCGTTCGACGGCAGTGGCCGGGTGCAGACGCTGCATGCCGAGGAAGGCGACAGCGTCGAGGCGGGCGCGCTGCTGGCGCTGCTCGATACGCGCACGCTGGTGCTGCAGGCCGAGCAGGCGCAGGCACAGATCGACGTGCAGCAGCAGACCTTGCGGCGCCTGCGCACCGGCTCGCGCCCCGAGGAAATCGCCCAGGCCCGCAGCCGCGTCAACGCGGCGCGTGCCGATGCCGTGCAGGCCGAGCAGGATCTCAAGCGTCTGCAGGGCATCGCCGCCAACACGCAAGGGCGCGGCGTCAGCGCGCAGGATCTGGATCGCGCCAGAAGCACGCTGCAGGTTGCCCGGGCCCGCGTCGCGGAGCAGGGCGAAGCGCTGCGGCTGAGCGAGCTGGGGCCGCGCGAAGAGGACGTGGCCGGCGCCGAGGCGCAGCTCAAGGCCGCAGAGGCGCAACTGGCGCTGCTCCAGCACCAGATCGCGCAAGGCGAACTGAAGTCGCCTGCCGCTGCGGTGGTGCGTTCCCGCCTGCTGGAGCCGGGCGACATGGCCACGCCCCAGCGGCCGGTCTTTGCCCTGGCGCTGACGCAGCCGAAGTGGGTGCGGGTCTATGTCGGCGAGCCCGACCTGGGCAGGGTCAGGCCCGGCCAGAGCGCGCGCGTGACAACCGATAGCGCGCCGGACAAACCAATCGTCGGCAAGGTCGGCTACATCTCGTCGGTGGCCGAGTTCACGCCCAAGTCGGTGCAGACCGAGGAGCTGCGTACCAGCCTGGTCTACGAGGTGCGGGTGCTGGTCGAGGATACGCGCGATGCGCTGCGTCTCGGCCAGCCGGCCACCGTGCGCCTGGCTGTCGGCGACGAGCCATGAACGGTGCTGGCGCGACGGTGGTTGCCGAGGGGCTGCGCAAGACCTTCGAGGCGCCGGGTGGCGGCCCGCTGCATGCGGTCGATGAGGTATCGCTGCGCGTGCGCCCCGGCGAGCTGACCGCGCTGGTCGGCCCGGACGGCGCCGGCAAGACCACCCTGCTGCGGATGATGGCCGGACTGCTCAAGCCGGATGCGGGGACATTGCAGGTGCTTGGCATCGATGTGGTGAAAGACCCGCAGGCGGTGCAGGATCGCATCAGCTATATGCCGCAGCGTTTTGGCCTGTACGAGGATCTGAGCGTGCAGGAGAACCTGGATCTGTACGCCGACCTGCATGGCGTGCCGCAGGCGGTGCGCCGCGAGCGTTTCGCGCGCATGCTGGAGATGACCGACATGGCGCGCTTCACCGAGCGCCCGGCCGGCAAGCTGTCCGGCGGCATGAAGCAGAAGCTCGGCCTAGCCTGCACCCTGGTGCGTTCGCCGGACCTGTTGCTGCTGGACGAACCCAGTGTCGGCGTCGACCCGCTGTCGCGCCGCGACCTGTGGCAGATCGTGCAGCAACTGGTCGACGACGAGAACCTCAGCGTGATCGTCAGCACCGCCTACATGGACGAGGCCGAGCGCTGCGGCCAGGTGTTCGTGATGCACCAGGGCAGGTTGCTGGCCGAGGGCGCGCCGGCGGTGCTCACCGAGCGCGCCAGCGGCCTGGCCTACGTGGTTGCACCGGCGCCGGGCACCGTGGCGCGCGACCTGCAGGCGCGACTGATCGACGCCGGCGGGCTGATCGTCGATGCCGTCCCCAGAGGCGGTGCCGTGAGCTTCATCCGCCAACCGGGCGCTGATGTGCCGGCGTTGCGGCCACTGCTCGGCGGCAGCGAGCCGCAGCCGCGTCCGGCGGAACTCGAAGACGCCTTCATGATGATGCTGCGTCAGCATCAGCAGAGCGACGAACCCGCGCCGCAGCCCGAGAGCGTGGCCGTACAGGCGCAGGTGCAGGCGGTTCAGGACCAGCCGGTGATCGTGGTGCGCGACCTGGTGCGCAAGTTCGGCGATTTCACCGCAGTGGCCAGCACCTCGTTCGAAGTCGCGCGCGGCGAGATATTCGGCCTGCTCGGCCCCAACGGCGCGGGCAAGACCACTACCTTCCGCATGTTGTGCGGGCTGTTGCCAGCCAGCAGCGGCCACCTGGAAGTGGCCGGCCTGAATCTGCGCACGGCCCGCGCCAAGGCACGTGCGCGGATCGGCTACGTGTCGCAGAAATTCGCACTGTACGGCAGCTTGAGCGTGCGCGAGAACCTGGAGTTCTTCGCCGGCGCCTACGGTCTGCGCGGCAAGGCACGCGATGAACGGGTGGCCGCGATCATCGAGCAATTCACGCTGGAACCCAAGGCCATCAGCGGCCAGTTGCCAGGCGGCTACAAGCAGCGCCTGGCGATGGCGGCGGGCTTGCTGCACCAGCCGGAAATCCTCTTTCTCGACGAACCCACCAGCGGTATCGACCCGCTGGCGCGGCGCGCCTTCTGGCGCACCATCACCGCGCTGGCGCAGGGCGGCACCACCGTCATCGTCACCACCCACTTCATGGAAGAGGCGGAGTACTGCGACCGCATCGCCATCCAGGATGCCGGCAGGATGCTGGCGCTCGGTACGCCGCAACAGGTGCGCGAACAGGCGGGCGACGTGGGCATGGACATGAACGGCGCCTTCATCGCCATCGTCGAGCAGGGCCGCGCTGTGCAGAAGGGGGCCGCATGAACGAAGGCTTCCGCCGCCGCTTCACCGCCTTGCTGCGCAAGGAAGTGCGGCAGATGCTGCGCGACAAGAGCAACCTCGCGGTCGGCCTGCTACTGCCGGTCGCGCTGATCCTGCTGTTCGGCTACGGCCTGTCGTTCGACGTGAAGAACGCGCCGGTGGCGGTGGTGCTGGAAGACCGCTCGTCGACCGCGCGCGAGGTGGTCGAGGGCTTGCAGGGCTCGGACTATCTCGCGCCGGTATTTGCCGCCGACATGGCCGAGGCCGAACGGTTGATGATGGCCGGCACGGTGGATGGCATCGTGCGCGTGCCGCTGGATTTCTCGCGGCGCCTGAATGCGGGCGGCGCGCAAATCCAGCTCGTGCTCAATGGCGTGGATTCCAGCTCTGCGCAAACCATCGAAGGCTATGTGGGCGGCGCCATCGGCACCTGGGCGCAGCAGCAGGTTGATCGCGTCGGCAACAAGCCCGGCGGTGTCGGCAGCGTCGAGGTGGTGCAGCGCATGTGGTTCAACGAGGCCGGCGAAAGCCGCTGGTTCCTGATTCCCGGCCTGATCGTGCTGGTGCTGACCCTGATCGGCGGTTTCCTGACTTCGCTGCTGATCGCCCGCGAATGGGAGCGCGGCACGCTGGAGTCGCTGTTCGTCACCCCGGTGCGGCCGTTGGAAATCGTGCTGTCGAAGATCGCGCCGTACATGGTGGTCGGCATGATCGACCTGGGTTTGTGCCTGCTGGCCTCGTACTTTCTGTTCCAGGTGCCGATGCGCGGCTCGCTGCTGTTCGTCATCATCGCCGGACTGCTCTACTTGCTGGTGTCGCTGCTGCTCGGGCTGTTCATTTCCGGCGTCACCCGCAACCAGTTCCAGGCCAGCCAGATGGCGCTGCTCGCCAGCTTCATGCCGGCGATGATGCTGTCGGGCTTCGTCTTTGACCTGCGCAACGTGCCGGTGGTGATCCAGGTCATCAGCCAGTTGTTGCCGGCCACGCATTTCATGCAACTGATCAAGACCCTGTTCATGGCCGGCAACCACTGGCCGATGATTTTGCGCGAATGCAGCATCCTCGCGCTGTATGCGCTGGTGCTGACGCTTGCCACGCGGCATCTGCTGCGCAAGCGCTTGAGGTAACTCAATGAACGATTTTTTCGCCACGCTGGCCCAGATTGGCGCGCTGATCCGCAAGGAAATCCTCGCGCTGGTCAAGGAGCCGATCAACCGTGCCTTGCTGTTTACTCCGGCGCTGATGCAGTCGCTGCTGTTCGGCTACGGCGCCACCTATGATTTGACCAACGTGCCTTACGCGGTACTCGACCAGAGCCGTGGCGCAGCCTCGACTGAGCTGCTGGCGCGGCTGGACGGCACCGGCGTGTTCCACCGCGCCGCCACCTTGAGCACGCCCGCGCAGATCGCCGAGGTGATCGACGGCAACGAGGCGCTGGTGGTATTGAGCATCCCATCGGACTTCCAGCAGCGCCTGAACGCCGGGCAGAGCGCGCCGCTGCAGGTGATTCTCGACGGGCGCAATTCCTCCACTGCCGGCTCGGCATCCGCCTATGTCGGCTCCATCGTCGCCAGCTACAACACGGCGCTGGGCAGCGGCGCGCAAGGCGTGAGAGTCGAACGCCGCGCCTGGTTCAACCCCAACCTGGAGTCGCGCTGGAACATGATGCCGGGGCTGATTGGCGCGCTCAGCATGTTGCAGACCCTGCTGATCGCCGCGCTGTCGGTGGCGCGCGAACGCGAACAAGGCACGTTCGACCAGTTGCTGGTCACGCCCTTGACGCCGTTCCAGATTCTGATCGGCAAGGCGATCCCGGCGATCCTGGTCGGCCTGCTGCAATCGACCATCATCTTCCTGGTCATCCTGTTCTGGTTCCAGATCCCGATGAACGGCTCGGTGTGGCTGCTCTACGCGGGGTTGCTGGTGTTCAACATCGCTGCCGTCGGCGTGGGCCTGTCGGTGTCGGCGGTATCGTTGAACATGCAGCAGGCCATGCTCTACACCTTCCTCCTGATCATGCCGCTGATGCTGCTCTCGGGCCTGCTGACGCCGGTGAAGAACATGCCGGAAGTGCTGCAGATTGCCACCTACGTCAACCCGCTGCGTTTCGGCATGGACATCGTGCGCCGGGTGTACCTGGAAGGCGCGGGCTTCATCGACATCTGGCGCAATTTCATTCCCCTGCTGGTGATGGGCGCCATCTCGCTGCCGCTGGCGGCGTGGCTGTTCCGCAACCGCCTTTCCTGATTGGGTACCGTCATGCACGCACCGCGTTTTCCACATCGTCTCGTTCCCAGCCTGCTTGCCGGTGCGCTCGCCGCAGCACTGACCGGTTGCGCCGTTGGCCCGGGCTTCGTTAAACCCACGCCCGCCGCGCCGGATGACTGGGCAAGCTGGCGCAGCGGCGATGCCTCGCTGCGCATCCCGACCGCAGCCGCTTTAGCCTTGCCGGCCCAGTGGTGGCAGGCATTCAACGATGCGACGCTCGATGCGTTGCAGCGGCGTGCCTTCGCTGCCAGCCCCGATCTGCAAACTGCCGCACTGCACTTCGCCCAGGCCCGCGCGCAGCGCAGCACGGTCGCCGCGCAGCGCGGGCCGGACGTCAATGCCAGCGGCAGCGCGACCCGCCAGCGCCAGAGCGAGCACGGTGCCGGCACGCGCATGATCGGCGTCATGGGGGCCGACCCGAGCCTCGCCGAACTGCTGGCCGAACCGTTCACCCTGTACCAGGCCGGCTTCGACGCTTCGTGGGAGCTGGACCTGTGGGGGCGCGTGAGCCGCTCCATCGAGGCCGCCGACGCCGACGTGGCGCAGCAGGCCGCACTGCTCGGCCTGGCCCGCCTGAGCCTGGCCAGCGACGTGGCGCGCAACTATTTCGAGCTGCGCAGCACGCAGCGCCAGATCCGTCTGGCAAAGGAGGACATCGCGGCGCTGGAAGAGCGTCTGGAAATCCTCGAGGCGCGAGTGGCCGGCGGGGTCATCGACCACCTGGATCTTGAGCGCCAGCGCGCCGAACTGGCGGCACTGAGCGCCCAGCTTCCGGGACTGCTGGCACAGGAAGGCGCCAGCGCCAACCAGCTCGCGCTGCTGCTGGGCGAGCGCCCTGGCGCGCTACGCGACGAACTGGCCCCGCAGGCGCCGCAAGAGGCCAGGGTACTGCCCGACCTGGCGCTCGGCCTGCCCTCGGAGGTGGCGCAGCAACGGCCTGATATCCGCGCCGCCGAGGTCGAGCTGCAGCGGGCGACCGCCAACATCGGCGTGGCACGGGCGGAGCTGTACCCGAGTATCCGCCTCGGCGCGCGTTTCGGCTACGAGTCCTACCTGAGCGGCGAGTTTGCCGACTGGGGCAGCCGCACCTGGTCGGTGGGGCCGAGCCTGGATCTGCCGCTGTTCGACCGTGGCCGGCGCAAGAGCGTGGTGCAACTGCGCGAACTGCAGCAGCAGGAGGCGGCCGTGCGCTACCAGCAGACGGTACTGCGGGCCTGGCAGGAGATCGACGATGCGCTCAGTGCCTATACGGCGGAGCAGCAACGGGTGGAACAGTTGCAATCGCGCGTGCGCAGTGCCGGCGATGCCTACCAGTTGGCGCAGGCGCGCTACGAGGGCGGCACCGCCGACTTCATCGTCGTGCTCGACAGCCAGCGCAGCCACCTGCAGTCACGCCGCGATCTGGTGGCCAGCGAGGGCCGCCTGAACACGGGTTATGTGACGATCAACAAGGCCATCGGCAGCCCGCTGGCAATGCCGGCCTCGGATCAGGAGAGTAACGGAATGAAGTGGATATATGGCGGACGCTGCACCGTGCAAAGCCCATAAGTAGAATTGGCTACCCCTCTCATGGGGTGGTCATCCTCCTTCGATCATTCGCATCCGTGTTGCCGGCAGGCCGGATATCTGCTCGCACAGTCACTCCTGGGAGTCGCCGTGTCACGTTTCATGCTGTTTGGATTCCGGCCCTGGCTGGCCGTACTGTCAGTGGCTTTCCTCGCAGGGTGCGCTGGCGTCAAGGTCAATGCGGTCAAGAATGACGACTATCTGGCGTCGCGCCGTGGCGACGTGCTCACCACCGGTTCGCTCAGCGCCTTATCGCGCACGGCCCTGGAGGTCGTCGGCAGCAACGAGAAGGCGTGCCGCAGCGATCTGGAGGCGTGTCGGCGCATCCTGAGCGTCGGCAACGGGCTGGCCGATGAAAATCGCCTGTCCGCGCTGGCCGAGCTGTGGCTCCTCGAGGCGATGAGCAATTCCTCCACGGAGTCCAGGGAGTTGCGCATCGGCGCCTACCTGGAAAGCGCCCGCCACGCCTATGCCTATCTGTTCTTCACCGCCAGGCCCACCAGCCTGCGCGCCCTGGAGGATCGCCAGACCCAGGTGCGCGACTATTACAACTTCGCGGTGCAGGAGGCGCTGACCAACCTGTTCCAGCTGCGTTACGGCGCCTCGCAAGCGCCTCTTGCGACGGAACTTCAGGCCGGTATCCAGGTGGCCAACTGGGTTGTCGGCACTGAGTTGCAGCGGTTGCGACTGGCCGAGGGGCACACGGAGCCTCAGGAACTGATTCCTGCCGCTTCGCTCTCCTTTGCGGGCTTGCGCAACCAGTATCGCCGCGACGGACTTGGTGCCGAACTGGTTGCCGTGACCAGAAAACGGGTGGTCACGAGCAAAAGTGACCAACAGCCCTGGAGCGAAACGCCGTTCCCCGCCATCAGCGCCATCATCCAGTTTCCGGGCGCGACGCTGGAGCAGGTGCTGGCAACCAACCAGGCCAGGGTCATCGGTTACGACCCCTACCGCACGAGCCACTTCGAGGTGGCCGGACAGTCGGTGCCGCTGGCGGCCAACTACACCTCGGGCTATGGCCTGTGGCTGGCGCGCTCCGGCTTCGCCCGCCAGTCCCTGCTGACGCTGATCGGCCGCGGCGAGGTGCTGGAAACGCCGCATCTGTACCTGCTTCAGCCCTACGATCCCGATCGTCACATCATCATCATGCTGCATGGCCTGGCCAGCAGCCCGGAGGCCTGGATCAACGTGGCCAACGAAGTGCTCGGCGACGAAACCCTGCGCAACAACTACCAGATCTGGCAGATCTACTACCCGACCAACCTGCCGATCGCTTTCAACAACAAAGCCATTCGCGACACCATCGAGCAGACTCTCAAACACTTCGACCCGCAGGGCAGTGCCGTGGCCAGCCGCGACATCGTGCTGGTCGGCCACAGCATGGGCGGCGTGCTGTCGCGCCTGCTGGTTTCCTCCTCGCAAGACCAGCTGTGGTCATCGCTTGTGGCGCCATACAGGATGAGCCAGAAACGCCAGGAAAAGGCCCGTGCGAGCCTTGCCCCCTACCTGAGCTTCGAGCCGATGCCCCAGGTCAGTCGGGTCGTCTTCGCCGCGGCTCCGCATCGAGGCACACCCTTCGCGGAAAATCGCCTGTCGCGTTGGGCTTCCGGCCTGATAAAACTGCCGGTCTCCGTACTCGGCCGCTTCAACGAAATCGCCCAGCTGCTGGTCGATCCCAACTCGGCGGCGCCGGTCACTCTGACCAGGGGCTTCAACAGTATCGACAACCTCAGCGCCCGGGACCCCTTCGTCAGGGCCGCGGCCGGACTGCCGATCTCGCCTGACGTCCGTTATCACAGCATCATCGGCAACTACACGCCCGAGCTGCCGCTGGCCGACAGCATCGACGGCGTGGTGCCCTACGCCAGCGCCCACCTGGCGGGCGCTCAATCGGAGAAGGTCATTGCCTCCTGGCACAGCGTTCAGGAAGCCCCCGAGGCCATCGTCGAAATCCGCCGCATCCTGCACCAGCACCTTGACGAGGCCGCGCCATGACGCGCCCGCATCCGCTCTTGCGGCTGTCCGCGCGCCTGCTGCTTACGCTGTTCATCCTGCTGACGAGCACCTGGGGCGCCCTCGCGCTGACTTACCGGCTGGACTGGGTTGCCCTGGCGGGGTACGCCCTGGTCACGCTCTGGTGTCTATTCGGGGCCGTTGCGCTCGTCCTGCTATGGCGGCGATCAGCATGGCCGGCATTGGCCGGTCATCTACTGGTGTTCGCCGTGCTGCTGGCCTGGTGGCACAACCTGCAACCCTCCAATCAGCGCGCCTGGGCCGACGACGTGGCGCGCATGACCCGGGGGCGGGTGGTCGATGAACAGTTGCTGCTGGACAATGTGCGCAACTTCGTCTGGCGCAGCGATGAGGACTACGACATCGCCTGGGAAAGCCGCGCCTACGACCTGCGCCAACTGACCTCGGTCGATCTGCTGACCTCCTACTGGGGCATGCCGGCCATCGCCCATATCCTGGTGTCCTTCGGCTTCGAGGATGGCCGACATCTGGTCTTCACCGTGGAGACGCGCAAGGAAAGGGGGGAGCTCTACTCGGAGCTGGGCGGCTTCTTCAAGGAGTTTGAACTGAGCATCGTCGCCACCGACGAGCGCGACGCCGTGCGCGTGCGTACCAATGTGCGCGACGAGGATGTCTACCTGTACCGCATTGACATGCCCAGGTCGGTCATGCGCGAGCTGCTGCTTTCCTATGTCGAACAGGCCAACGCCCTGGCCGAGCGGCCACGCTTCTACAACACCCTGACCGCCAACTGCACGACCATCGTCTTCGGCATGGTGCAGAGCATCATCGGCGGCCTGCCGGTCGATCACCGCCTGCTGCTGACCGGCTACCTGCCGGGCTACGTGCAGGATATAGGCGGTCTGCAACAGGGCTACAGCCTGGACGAGCTGCGCGACCGGGGACGCATCACCGAGCGCGCCAAACAGGCAGACGACGCACCAGACTTCTCCGCGCTGGTTCGTCAGGGCATACCAGGCTGGACGAGCGAAACGCACAGATAAATGAGGATGGAAAATGAACGAGCTTGAAACGATGATCGTCCTGATCGTAGTGGGATTCCTGCTGTTGACGATCGGCTATTCCAGGCGCGATCGTGATTCCGGTGTCATCACCATCCTGCTGGGTATCCTGATCATGTTCTCCACGCTTGCCTACAAACTCTATCTGGAGTTCGGGGCATAACCGCCCTCTCTCCCGGCAGGGCACTCTGTATATCGGAAAGGTCATGAGGATCTCGGCTTCCAATATACGGAGCATCGGAGTCGCGCTGAAACTGGAATACGTCACCGTCCCGCAGCAACATTCAGATTCGGAGAGTGTCGTGATGGCTCCTTGGGTAGGGGGAGGCATCTGGTCGGTGACGATCCGACTGTGGGTGGCTCTCTTGAGAGAGTTTCGTAGTGCTGCAATGGCAGGGGGTTAAGCTAGTGGCTATTTCTCGTAGGCCTATTCATGACACTCTCTGATGCCACGCTCGCGCTGCTGTTGGCAGCTCGGATACACGGAACCGACGCCGCAGTCAGGGTGACGGCGAAACGGTGCGTGAAACTATTGCCACGCAGCAAACGTGATCTGCTCTACAAGGTAGTGGACAGCAGTAGCCCGCTCGAGTTGGTGGTTTTGATGGCTCGAGAACTGGAGTTGTAGAGGACGGTGACCGCGTGGCTGGATGAACTGCTCGAGCTTCGCGGTTGAGCCGTTGCCGGCGTTTTGGTGTGGTCGACCGGCGATCCGTCAACGCTGCAACTGTAGATAGGGATTGTTGGGCGGCGCGTCTTCGAATAGGTGTTGCGGCTCCTTGAGCAGATAGCCATGCAACCGCTTCGACTTGCGTGGCCCCATCACCTCACACATCCAGATGTTCAGTCCGTTGTCCTGTTTGCGGTGCAGCTGCAGTTTCTCGAAGCGTTTCTGTACCCACTGCCAGTCCGCGACATGATCCTGCTTCGCGAGCGAGGCCGTCTGCGGATGTTCCTGAGCGTACCGCTGAAATACTCCAGGGCTGACCAGAAACACCGTGTCGCTCATGGTATGCACCAGTGCTCGGGCGTCGTTGATGATGAGGCGGCGGCTCTGGATGCGCTGACGCAGCCAGCCCATGAAGTGTTCGCCCGACGGTGGTTCCCGCGAATTTCCGCTGTCCGCAATGGGGGGAATGGCGGGGGCTGACGGCGGTGCTGAATCGCCCTGCAGGGAGTCGGCGGGCAGCTCATCGGCGCGGGTGGTCGGGGGCGGTTCAATCTCCGGTTCGTGTGGGGTTGGTTCAGGATCGGAGGTGCCCAGCAGTGCCAGCAGGGCGTCGACACTATCTGCACCGGGTGTCGCAGCTGGAGCGGGTGGTGTGCCAGTCGCCGGTGAGGTGCTGCCGGCATCGGTCGGTGCCGCTGCCGGGGCGTCGCTGGATTCCAGCTCCACGACGACAGTGCCGGCGAACGGCACCGGTCGATCATCGCCTTCCCAAATCAGGGCGGGGGCCAACCGCAGCAGCGTGAACGCGTGCGACCAGCCAGCATCGCTCGTGACGGTGGCCCGCCAGATCGCCTTGCCGTCCGGCGTGGGCTGCAGCATGCCGTGGTCCTGCAGCACGTTGAACACTGCGCTGTTGTTCGCAGGAATGCCGTCGATGCCCTGTGCCAGCAGGTGTGCACGGAGTTTATCTGAGACGGTTTTGCTGACCAGCCAGAGCGCGTCCTGAGTCAGCCAACCATCCGAAGCCTGGGGCTGGTTGAGCTTCAGCTCTTCTTTCAGCAGGTAGCGCAACCCGTCGAGCAGCTTGCGCTGCAGGGTGTGCGTCGGTGCCGCCATCGCGCGCGCGGGGTCGCCGCCGAGTGCCTGAGCAACCGAGGCGCGATCGGCCTGAATCACCAGTTCGCCGAGGACGCCGGCGTGTTCGTACTGGCCAGCCAGGGCGTACAGCAGGGCAGACCAGAGTGGGGGAAAAGTGCTGAGCCAATCCAGGATCTCGCCATCGAGCACCTGCCGGTACAGCAGGCCAGTCGCTGCATCGTGCAGCCGGTACTCGCGATCCGGGTGATACCGAAAGCGATAGGGGCGCGTCAGCGGACCGTGCCAAGGGTGCCACAGGCTGCCATCGGCCAGTTCGACGTGCAGATCGACGGCGATCTTGCCGATGTCATGCAGCAGTGCGGCATAAGCAATGGCAGCGCTCCAGGCTTCGGCCTGCACGACCTGATCCTCGGGCGTTGTGCCGGTGGGCAACAGGTACAACTGCCGCAGCTTGAGCGCATAGGCGACGATTTCAAGGCCGTGGTCGAGCATGCCGCCGGGATAGGCGTGATGGTGGTTCTCGGAGGCGGGAAACTGCTGGACCAGTGCGGCGTAGCGCTCCAGTGGTGCCAGGTATAACGAGGCGAACTGCTTGCGCGAGAGCGAGGTGCGTTGCCAGATGTGTTCCAGCAAGCGTTGCCGGCGCGGGGTGGACAGCAGGGAGGTCGCCGACTTCGGCTGAATCAACCCTTTGCCCTTGCCTTCGGTCGGGAGTGTGGAAGGTGCCGGCGAGGGGCGTTTTCGTTGGAACAGCGCGAGCATCGATGGCACCTGACGTTGCGGCAAGCGGGGGAGCCTTTTCCTTTTCCAGGTAGGCCCGTTTCCCTTGAAGCCCATTCCCTTCGGCCTTTGCGGGAACCCTTTGATATAGCGAGAGCCGACAATCCGCCGCGAGCTTCAATGCGCACTGCGCGCTTTCCTTTTGGCGGCAGTGCTCGCTGCCATCTGCTTTCGCTGGTCAGGTGGTGGTGATCGAGTAGCGTAAGTTTCTGATTGCACTGAGAAAGGTCGATATGCAATGCTCGTGGCGCGCCGCATATCGGCGTCGGGGGTGACAACCCGAAAAAGGAGTCTGCGGGTCGCGTTATGGCGGCCCGCAGGGCAGGCGTTCGCGCCTGGCCGGCCGGACTCCTGCCGGTTTGTCACCCCTGCGGGTCGCCGCCATCCCCCTGTGCCGGAGGCGGTATAACGCTTCAGACCAGGGAGGGGCCGACATGGATCGGTTGAGCGATATTCCCAAGTCCAGTATCTACGCCGAGAAGGCTTACCAGCTCATTCTTTCGGGCGTACAGCAATGCCACTCTCCCGAGGATCAGCGTCTCTTTCTGGATTCGCTGGTGTGCCAATGTGCCTTGTTCGCACGCCTGCTGAACGGCGAGCGAGAGTTTCACGCGTTGCTTGAGCGCCTGAAGCAGGTCGACTTCGACACGATCGGAGACCTGATGCCACCGACGCAGCACTGAAGCCTGGCGTGCAAATAGAAGAGCCGCGCAGCGCGCGGCTCGTGGGACAAGCACTACCAGATTTCAAATCCGCCGCAGTTCCGTAGGAACGCCTCGAATTCGCGCACGTTCTCGGCCGAGAACGGATAGCGCGTTGCGAAGTGCGGCGTTCGTCCGGTGCTTTCGCAGCCATTGCAGGGGCGCGTGCCTGGGCCGCACTGCGGTGGCTCGGCGCACATCCCTGTGCCCGCGCAGATATGGCAGGGCTCGTCGGGAAGCGCTTCGAGGAAGGCGGTGTAATCCCTCGCATACCGTTCCACTTCGCCGGACTCCAAGGCGGCGGCGAGACGGTCGGCCAGTATGAGCGAGGCCGGCCCGGCGAGACCCCAGCCATCGTTGGAATGGCCGAGGTTGTCCGGTGGGATGAGGTCGGGGGCGAGGCGTTCGCAGTATTCCCACAAGGGACGCCACCACCACACGTTGTTGCGGAAGTACTCACCACATTCGGAGACAGGGGACTGTCCGAAAACGTCCATACCCATGGTCGATGCTCCTGTACGGAGGGAGCAGGCGTCAGGGCAGGCGGGCATAGCCGCCTGGTATCAGGATGAGGAAGACGGATGCTCCAGGTTGACGAAACGGGGCGTCCGGGCCAGTGGGGCACGAATGCCCCACTGGGGGAGAACAACGATTCCGGAAACTCGCCAGGGTTGCTGGCGGGTCGCAGCCGCGCCGAATGGCGCCGGATGAGGCTGCTGCAGGGAGTTGGCGGCGAGGTTGCGGGGAGCGACCGAACTGTCTGGCCATCTACGCATGCAGGGAAGCGGCTAGGCATCCATCAATGAGCAATGTTCCCTTCCCGAATTCTTGGAGGCAGCGACCCTTCGGTGGAGATGGGAACTTGGGCTGGCGAGAACCACCGACTGCGGCGATCTTAGGCTATTATGGGTATATCGATCATTATGATTATGGGCGCATTGTGATTAGCGAAGTCAGCGCTGTGAATTTCCGCCAGAATCTGGGCGAGATGCTCAATTAGGTGCAGTATCGCAACGACAATATCGTCATCAACAAGGATGATAAGCTGGTCGCCGTGCTTGTGGATGCAAAGCTGTTCGCCTGTAGGGGCCGGAAGATTTAATATAACCTGCTGGCTTGACCTAGCACCCTGAACCGGAAAAACATGAGCACCTTGCTGCTACCTCGGCTGCCGAGTATCTGAGGTCGATACAGGCGCGAGGCCCTCTAAAAGACTGCTATTCACTCCACTAAAATCAAGGAGAACACTCCTAGGGGCTTACTCTTCCTTAAGTAAAACAATTTGCTGGTGGTCTGCCGCCTCTTGTCCGGGCATGCCTAAATTGAGCCGCTTTTTTAGGTAAAAAAGTAACGCCCGTCGCGTTTTTATAACTGCCTGACCATTTACCATTTGATAGTCGCGCTCAATAGCTTGCCTTCGAGGCTCTGAGTAGTTTGGGTTCGGACCGATGAATAGAGTGACGAACGCATTCCAATCATTATCTTCGGGGATCTCAGATATCGGAGCAAGAATTTCGCCTGTCGAATAAATTCTCCCTAAGACAAAATCCTTATGTTTCTCAGATCTCAAACAGAAGGCCCTGAGATGCCAGCGGAATCCATCAAAGGCAAATGCTCGTGGGAATATCTGTCGATCCTCTGGGAGTGGATGCTCCATTGATTGGTACCCAATCACTATCACCGCTTGCTGTTGGATTGCACGTAGTAGGGCAAGCATCACGTCGATGTCAGCATTTCGGTTGGGGAACGGCAATGTATCCACCTGCGGGGACCAACCGACGAAGCTATCGCTATGTGCCACCGTCCCGGAGTTTCTCCACAGCAACTCATTTAGATATTGGGTGCTATCAGGTCTATTCAGAATCGGCTCGAAATTTTCCGTGGCGACATAGGTCTTTTGGGTTCGATCGTAGACCATGTTCTGAGGAGCAATCTCTTGGTATCTCGACAGATCCAAGGAGGCCTGAGGAATGGAGATTTTAAAAAAATTCGTAAGGTCAGATCGGTTGAGGCGCCCCTCCCAAAGCAACCTGAAGTCGATGAACTCAAGGCGGCGCTCCTGCCCCCAGCGGCCTGCACGCGGCGAGATATCACTCATGTCTTTGATTTTCCTTCAATTTTTAATTGGTATAAAAAATATTCGCACAAAAACTAGACTAGACTAATTTCTAGTCGTATCTTAGCTCCTCAAGGGTGGCCTATCAACCAACGCCCGGGAGGATCCATGACTGCGAAAGTAACCTTTTTTCCCGTAGACAACGGGGACATGACTCTAGTGCGCCTGGCTGATACCCGGGTCACTACATTGCTGATCGATATCCACATACGCCAGGCTGCAGACGACCCAGCGGATCCTACTCCCGATGTGGCAAGCGAGCTGCGAAAGCGTCTCCAGTACGACAGCAATGGCCGCCCATTTGTAGATGCATTTCTTCTGAGCCATCCCGACAAGGATCACTGCTCGGGACTGCGCAATCATTTCTGGCTGGGCGCGCCAGAGGACTACCCGGACGATGACCTGGAGATGACAAAGAAGCGAATCTTGATTCGTGAGCTCTGGTCGTCGCCAATGGTTTTCCGACGGGCTTCGAAGAGCCATACGCTCTGCGATGACGCGAAGGCATTCAATACTGAGGCTAGGCGCCGCGTGGCCTACTGGCGGACCTATCGGTCTGCCGGGGATGGCAATCGAATTCGCATCATGGGAGAGGATGAGAATGGTAAAACCGATGACCTGACTCCAATCCTGGTGAAAGCTGGAGAAACTTTCGAGCAGATCAATGGCCAGTCAACTGCGGGGCTCTTCACCGCACGCCTGTTGGCACCCTACCCCAAACAGGATGACGCAGAGCTGGAGGAGACGCTGTCGAAAAACCATTCCAGTGTGATCCTCAATATTCACCTCTCACCGTATCAGTGGGCAGCCAATCCCACTCGCTTTCTCACTGGAGGGGATGCGGAGGTGGCTATCTGGAAGCGGCTTTGGGAGAAGTACGAACTCACTCCTGAAGTATTGGCATACGACCTACTCCAGACGCCCCACCACTGTTCATGGCACTCGCTCTCTTGCGATAGTTGGTCAACCTATGGCGAGGAAGCTGAGGTCTGTCAGGAGGCTCGGAATGCTTTAGGGCAGGCACGTGAGGGGGCAACCATCGTCTCTAGCAGCAAGAAGATTCTTGACGATGATATCGATCCGCCCTGCATTCGCGCTAAGCGAGAGTACAAGTCTATTCTTCAGCCGGTCGATGGCAGCTTTCTGTGCACAGGGGATCTCAAAGGGCCGGAGCCACTTGAGCTTGAATCGCAATCAGATGGAACTTTAGCTCGGGTTATTGTTGGGCTGGGAAGCGCAGCAGGTAGCGCTGTTGCGGCGGCTGCGCCTCGGGCAGGCCGAGCATGATCGAGTACTTCGATTGGGGAAGCCCTCTTAGCAGGAAAGATGCTGAGCGATCGTTGAGTCTGCTAGCCCAGTCATTGCTCAAAGCTTGCGAGAGTAACCCCTACATCGAAGTAATTGAGCTGCGAGTAGGGGAGGATTTGGGGCCTGTAGAGGCGATCATCATTGATGCCTGCGATGGGACTGTTCCGCGAACGAATCCCGGGGGCATCCATCGTAATGAGCGGCTTGCTATCACGGTAGGACACAGTGATGGCCTCCGCATGCCGGTAATCGTTCGCCCATTGCGTAAGGACTTTCCTGCCCTATCTCACCAGCATCCGACACCTCCTGATGCTCCTCGTGCACTGTGTCTCTACAACATTGCGTGGAGTGCAGTGGAGCGCACATGGACAGCTGAGCGATTCCTTTCCAGGCTTTTCTGGTGGCTGCGTGAATCCGCTGCGCTGAAGCTTCATCGTGAAGATCAGCCTTTGGAGCAGCTCTTCTATATGAGCCCTTATCAGGTATTGCTCCCTGCCAACTTTTCAGAGCTCGCCGGTCGCAATGATAGCTGCGTCATTGAGTTGGTTGCGGGAGATTTCAGCGGTTCGACAACACTCCGTGTTACGCCTACCTCATCCGCGAAGATTGCCAAACAGGAGCTGCGGGGCTACAGATTGCTATCGCTTGCTGTTGATGGGGTTGGTTCATCCGCGGTGCTGGAATTCCCTCAGACACTTGGCCAGCTGCATGAGCGTCTAGGTGCTTGGGGGAGCGATCTGGCTACCAATCTATACGAAACCTTAGTTAATGGGATTCCTGCCAATGGCCTCTCTGCATTGTCGGAGATGAAGCATGAAGGGCTGTTAATTGTCGTCTGGATTCCTCGGCTCCGAGATAGCCAGGTAGAGCGGTATGACGCTCTGGGGTACCTGATTATGAGCTCTTTCTTTGAGCTTGCCAAAGCATGTGGAGTGATCTCACATCCTGATGCAGACGGGCGATATTTTCATTCTCCACTGATCGGTCTACCGGCGGGTGAAATGCCGGCATCCGATTGGCTCTCCACTGCGTTGGTTCCGGTCGAAGTGCGCATTGCACTAGATGCAGAAAGGGCGCGGAAAATTTCCGCTCTGGATCCAGCAACAGCAGATTTCAAAGGTGTGCTGGCTGGGGCTGGGGCACTTGGTAGCATGCTAGCCGATATCTGGACTCGGCAAGCATGGGGAGAGTGGGTATATGTCGATCCTGATCAATTGTTACCCCACAACCTAGCCCGCCATGTTGGCTTCGATGATCAGCTTGGATACAGCAAGGTTGACTCTGTGCAGGCATTGGCACGTAGCGTCTATCCAAACGAGCGTGTGCCTGTAGCTATATCGAAAAGCATCGTTGATCAGGGTGAGGCAGTTCTGGCGGCGATCGCAAATGCGAACCTTCTTGTTGATGTGACCACTACATTCAGCGCACCTAGAGAACTAGCTCAACGAGACAATGTGCCGAGAACCGCCAGTCTGTTCCTTACGCCATCGGGTGGGGCGTGCGTCTTACTGCTTGAGGATGCCGATAGAACGATACGAACCCCTGCATTAGAGGGGCAGTATTACCGGGCCATTCTTGGGGCGGACTGGGGGGCGCACCATCTTGATAATCATTATGGCGATATGTGGGTTGGCGGCGGGTGTCGTGATATTTCCGTTTGCTTGCCTGTCGAGCGTGTCCATCTGCACGCAGGGATCCTTTCTCGTCAGCTTAGGCAAAGCCTCCTAGCGCTTAGTGCTAGAGCTTGCGTGTGGACCATCGACGAGCGGTCTGACTCGGTAATAGCCTCAGAAATTGAGCTTCAACCTGTACATGTGGAACAGGTCAATGGGTGGTCGATTATCTATGACGATGGCCTGATCGCTTTGCTCTGCCAGCTCCGTGAGCGAGCCCTTCCTTGCGAAACTGGGGGCATTTTATTAGGAGTGACAGACCTTAAAAGCAAAACCATTGTTTTGGTCGACGCGCCTCCTGCACCTACTGATAGCCAATCTAGTCCGAGCCACTTTGTACGTGGACGAGAAGGTCAAGAAGAAATTCTAAAAGAGGCCCATCGGCGTACCGCGAATGTGGTGGATTACGTGGGGGAGTGGCATTCCCACCCTCAGGGATGTTCTGCAAATGCCAGCGCCGATGACCAAAAGCTTTTGGCTTCGCTTTCCGACTTGATGTCTGGAGAAGGGCTACCCGCACTTATGCTGATCATGGCTGATAAAGAGGTCAGCCTACACCTCGCTTGAGGTTGTTATTTAAAAGTAGGCAGCACCATACGCGTAACACGCAGTGAACTGGCTGGATTAGCTCATGGCTTTGACAGAGCTATTGGGGGCAAAAGGAATGGCAGAAGGTATAGAGATCGATTTTTTACCTGTAGGTAACGGAGAGCACAGCGGAGATGCAATCGCTATTCGTTGGCGTGAGGGAGATGTGTTTCGCGTGCTGGTTTATGACGGTGGTACTCAAGAGTATGGTACCGCCCTGGTTGAGCACATCCAGAAGCACTTTGGCACTAACCACGTCGACTACCTTGTTAGCTCCCACCCGGACAACGACCATGCTGGAGAGTTAACAAATATAGTGAAGAATCTCTCTGTGGGGGAGGTGTGGATGCATCGGCAGCGAGATTCGTCATTACTTCCATGATGGACGCATTACTGACGACAGCCTAGCTGAGCGCTTGAAAAGCAAAATGACGGCTGCTTTTCACTGGGAAGAAGCTGCTCTGCAGAGAACGAGCCTTTCGCGGGTAGTCGAATTGGAATTTTCCAAGTCCTGTCACCCACACGGGAGCGATATGTTCACGACCTTATTCCAGCATTCGGGAAGTCCCCTGAACTGAAGGTGGAGAGTGCTATAGAGGCAGTTTTTGACTTCGGTCGTAAAGCCATTCAATTCATCGCAGGTGCTTGGGACATTGAATATTTGCCCGATAGCGTCACTACGAGTGCCGAAAACGAAAGTAGCGCCATTCTGTTCGGGGTCAATGGGGGGCGCGGCTATTTGCTGATCGGCGATGCGGGAGTTGAGTCACTCAAGGCAGCTGCTGAGTTCGCTACTGGCCAGGGCATTCATCTTCCGTCCGCCGTTCATTTCGTACAGATCCCACATCACGGTGGCCGCCACAATGTGTCCACTGATGCATTAAATGTGATTGTTGGAGAACCTGTGCCAGAAAGTCACTCGCTGCAGCGGACAGCTTATGTCTCTGCTTCGAAAAAAGCACCGACCCATCCAAAGCGCGTGGTCACCAACGCTTTCATCCGTCGCGGCTTCCAGATTGGCCAGACCAAGGGCCTTGCTATCTGCCACTACCACAACATGCCGGCACGAGAAGGCTACGGTGCTATGACTTTCGTCCCTTTTCACTACGAGGTTGAAGAATGAGCAGTCTACAGGGATTAGGTGCAGGGCTGTCCAAAGCTGCGCTTTTGCTCGACCCTTATGAGCGCCAAGCGCGCCTATATCCAGCTTTTCTTTGCATCTTGCCGCTCGTGGTTATGGCCATCACGCTATACGGCAATCAATTGCTTGATATGAAAGGGATCTTCGCGCTTGCTGGAGGAGCGGGCTTGATGTACCTCCTAGCCGACATCGTGCGTAGTAAGGGTAAGGAAAAGGAGAAAGCTCTCTGGCAGGAATGGGGTGGCGCCCCTAGCATCCAGATCCTGCGTCACCGAGATGGTGTCTTAGATTCAGTATCTAAGGGACGCTACCACGAAATCCTAGCGTCAAAGATCAAAGTGACATTCCCGACTAAGGATGCAGAGGCTGCGGATCCGGCAGCAGCAGATGCGGTCTATGCGGCAGCAGGCAACTGGCTTCGGGAGGCCACGCGCGATAAGAAAAGGTTCGACTTACTGTTCCGAGCCAACGTGACCTACGGCTATCGCCGAAATGGTTTTGGCGTGCGTTGGCTCGGCCTTCTGATCTGCTTGGGGGTCGTGGGCTGGGTTATAGTCCGGCTAGGCCTCAGTTCCTGGGAGCAGAGACTAAGTGCTGCGGTTACCCCGGAAGCGCTCTTGGGGGCCGGTGAAGTTGCCTCGCTTGGAGCGGCTCTGTTAATGGCTCTCATCTGGCTCTTCTACTTTTCAAAGTCCCGCGTACATGAAGCTGCGTACTCATACGCTTGCCGTCTCATTCTGGCATGTGAAGCTCTTCCTCTTCGCGCGACTACAAAAGCTACCAAAAGAGAGACCGCATCCAAGTAGTGACGCTGCCGCGAGGGCGACGCCCCTAAGTGCAAGTTCTCCAGGAAACCCGGGGTAATTCAGGTTGTACCGGCACGGCGTTCAAGTTGGTGCAGCGCCTACAGTTCGCCCGCATCCGCAGCATGCAGGAGCGCTTCGATGCGCTCAGCAGCCGTATCGGCGAGCCTACGCTGGCGTACCGGTTGAGGAGGGCGGGGCCGAGATCGAGACAGCCGTTGCGGCCGAGCGGAAGCGAGGCTGATGGCAGGGCTGCGTGCAGTGCTCGACACCGGCGTGCTGGTGTCGGGCCTGGAGTATCCGGGCAGTGTGCCGGGGCGTATCGTGACGGCTTGGCGTCAAGGCGGCCTGGAGGCTGTATGGACGAGCTGGCCAGGGTTTTGCCGCGCTTGCCCAGGATCGGCCTGACGCCGGTGGAAGTCCGCGATCTCGTCGATAGCCTCATGTTTCTGGCCGATATCGTCGAGCCAGAGGGCGCCGATGCTACAGAACTGCGCGAGACGGCTGATCAGCCCGTGCTGCTCACGCTGTTGGCGGCACAGGCCAATTATCTGATAACCGGCGACAAGGACTTGCTGGCGCTGGCGGATCGGTATTCCATCGTGACACCCGCGGAGTTCTGGGCACGCCACGGTGTCTGATGAGGCACGCGGGAATACAAGTTGTGTGACTAGGCGAGCATCAATAATCCAGAACGCAACAACACCGATATTGAGAGAACATGACAGGATCTCCATGAGGTAACCACCATGAAACCTTCTGCACGCACTTCATCCGCGGAACGCCTGGGGCAAAGGTTGGGCCAGGGGTGGCAGGCATATATGCGCCAGGAGCGGAAGGTGAGTGGCTGGCTGGTTGCCAAGGGGGTGCCGGCAGGTATTGCCAGGGGCGCGTTGTTGCTCCTCAAGCTGGCAGTGCTTGGCGTGCTGTTGTATGTGGCTTTCTGGCTGGCGCTTTTGCTGGTGCTCGCGATCGTAGCGGCAAGTGCACCCCGTAATTTGGACTGGGAGCCGCCTGAACCGGAATGGAGAAATGGCACGGCCGGATTTGGGCTCTACACCTATGATGGTCATCGCATCGATCCGCACCTGTCCGACGACGACTAGCCGAGCTGCCCCGTTATTCCTTGCCGACAATCTTCGACGCACTTCCTATGGCAACTCCGCTCCCCTTGCCTCCGGCAGCCTTGGTATCTCCTGTGGCCGTCGCCATGCCCTGTAGCATGTTTCCGGCATGAATTCCCGCCCATGCCAAGGCCATGACCCAGAACGTAGGCAGCACGATGAACATCGCTGCTGTCACGAAGCTCAGCAGCATGTCCCCGAAGGTATTGTTGAGCCCGATCAGCGGATCGAAATTCATGTGCGGACGGTTCCAGCCCCAACCCCATCCATACAGGGCGTCGAGGATAGTGCTGTCGATCCAGCGGGCCAACTCGAGCCAGAACTCCACGAAGTACAGTGCGAAGAATACGCAACTCACCGTCACCAGGGTCTTGAGACTGTAGGTCGCCAGCGTCAGTACCAATGGCACACAGATGACCAAGGCCATTTTCAATAACGACAGCACCATAGGCAGGGCCTGGCGCACGGCATCCATGGCAGGGAAGTAGGCCAGTGAGCCCATGGCCAGTCCCACATCGCTGGCGACGCGCGTAGCGCGATTCGGCTCCGTCATGCCGATCTGTCCTCCGTAGTCGGTGTAGACCGCGCCTTGATTGAGCTTCTGTTGCCGGGGTGCGGCCACGGTGCGAATCACCGAATCGTTGACCTCATCCTGAGACAGGAAGCTGGCCCAGCCGCCGATGCGCACCAGCAGGCTCGGGTCGACCTGCTCCAGTAACCGTGCCCGCAGGCCATTGCCGTCGGTCCACCATTGCTGGCAAGTCGGGTAGCCCGCACCACTGGGCACTTCCGCCAGCCCTGCGTCGCGGGTGTCGTCATAGGGCCAGCCCTCGCGGGGTGTCTTCGCGCGGTAGGTGTCGTAGAACCCCGGCGTGTCGAGGAAGAACTTCGAGCCTATCCAAGTCACATCATGCATCTGCTCCTCGCCCAGAACAGGGCGATTCATGAACAGTTTGGCACGCGCCGGTCCATAGCAGTCCCGAGTGAAATCGCTCACTTCCTGCGCCAGTAGCGGATCGTCGATACGCGTGGCGTCGACCTCCATCCTCAGTTGCCTCAGATCGGTACCGCAGGGGATCGCGGCCACTGATGCACCCGTCACGGCTCGCGAAAGCGTGTGTACGAAGAACCACCAGACCGGCACCTTGGCCGGCTGGTTGTTGAGTGTGCTGAAGGACTGCGACCAGCCTGTCTGTGCAGGCTCGGGGACGCTGACTTGGCATTGGAGGGAGCGGGTGCGGTCGAAGCGTAGCGTATTGAAATTGACGTCGATGAACGGCACGCAGGCGAACATGATGACCACGATGGCCACCCATACCCGATTCTCGATGCGTACTGCCGACAGGGCCCCTTTGTTGCCCTCGTCGGCACCCTCGCCACGAGCCCGCAGCCACTCCTGCAACACGATGGCGAGGAATGGCAGGCCGATCACCCCGCTGGCGACCAGTACGGCCCAGATACCGTTGTTCACCAGCCAGGCGAGTAGCGTGAGGTAATACTCGAGGTAGTCGGTGGTGTAGAGGGGCATCGTTGCCTCCGTTCATCTCGCTTGCGCGAACGGGCTGATTTCCAGTGCCGCTATTGCAACGACGGCGGCCATTTCAGCTCTCAGCAGACGCCGCCGAGTACCGGTGCCTGGTTCGCGTGCCAGCACCCGGCGGCGCATCCAGACCCAGCCCCAGGCAGTGCCGGCATAGAGCAGCAGCCGCCAGGCCAGGAGGTGGCCGGTATGCGCCGTCAGCCACTGCTGCCAGCCTTCGAGGCTGCCGGTCAACCGAATGCCGATGGCATTGGCCGTGACTGTTACCACCAGCAGCATATTGACCCACAGCAGCACCAGGCCCAGACGACGCCCATGCTGACGCAGCACGACCCAGCTCACGGACGTGTTCCCACGATGTTGGGGCGTGGATAGATCGAGCGGTGATCCTCGAATGTCATCATGTCCAGCTGCCTGGCGAGCGATGAAGGCTTCAGTTCAATTGCGATGGCATGCCGTTGCGACAAAGAAAGGGAATGCCGCTTCGCCCGATTTCTTCCGGGGGCGGGGGAGCATGTGGAGGTGGAGAAAGCCTACAGGGCGGACACGCCACCTGGCGGGGCGATCAGCATCACCTTTGCCTCTCTCCTGCAAGGAAGAGCCGAACAAGGTACATTCGCTCACGAGGGAGGTTTGATCGCTCTGTCTTCTGGGAGCGCCACTTCGCGGCACGGCCTGATTCAGGCTTTAGCGCGATCGGGGGGACAAATTGGACACGCTCATCATCATTGTTTTTATCGGCCTGTTTATCTATTTCAAGTGGATAAAGCCGCATCAGAACTGGTCGTCCTGGCCCACGTTGGAACAGTACTGGGAACAACATCCAGACTGCCGAACAGGCAACGGAGTTAAGTGTTACAAATGCGGATCGCGCCATACACGGAACTATGGCTGGAGCGAGCGAGCCGATAACCGCAGGATTCACAGATGTAACCAGTGCAGTACTGTTTTATACAGAACGGAAGGGTAGAAGAGCGTTCCAGCCCCGCTTGGGCTGGATGTGTCCGCCTGCTTCTCCGGCTCAGGGCGTGTTGCCCGGTGGGCGCTGCAAGTGATCGAGCCGGTCGCGCGTGGGATCACCCTGATAGACACCGCGCGAGCCTGCCGCACGGGCGCTGTGGCGCTGGATGATCGCTGTCGGCGAGTTGCTTGCCAGCTCGCGGCGCAGTTCCAACTCCGTTTTCAGGTTGTGGATCTCGCGATCGAGCAGGTCGCTCTCCTGTGAAACCGCTTTCTGCGCTAGCTCGTTGGCGGCGACGTTCGGCTCCTTGCGCCCGGTCAGCAGCGTGCGCTGGAGCAGCAGGGCTTTTTCCAGCACGCTGGCGAGCGCGATTTCCGAGGCGAGGCGACGAGCGAGGATGTCCTGGTCGGGCTCGTCGCGCAGCGCTTCAACGAGGCCGCGGGTGATCGGCAACGACGCGCTGCCGGCCGCCTGCAGGTTGTCGACGCTCGTCGACCGGCTGCCGGTGATCAGCTCCTGCAGGGCTTCGAGCTTGTCCTCGTACTCTTCCTGAATGAGGGGAGTGAGACCGACGCCTGGCGTGGTCACGGTCTTGGCGCAGGCCTCGCACGTGCGCTGCTCCTGCTCGCCGAGCACTCGCACGGCCCAGGTGGCCGCAGCAGCGGGCGAGCTCCAGGTCTGGCAGGTCAGGTTGCCACCGCAGCTGTTCGAGTCGATCGAACTGGTGTCGTCGACATCGCGCCCGTTGACGAGGTTGTAGCCGGCACGAACGACGTCGCCGACAACGCGGATCGGGGGCTGCCCCGCACCGCCCGCATTGTCGCCGCCAACCCAGGTCACGCCATTGTTGCCGCGGCTCGTTTCCGTCTGTTCGATGGCCGACACGGCATCGGTGCTGGCGATGGCTTCCTTGAGCACCATGCCGTCGGCGATCTGGCTCCATCCCGTCTGGCCGCCGGCCATGTCGGCCATCTTCTCCGCCATCGCGCGACAGGTGAGTTTCGACCGATCGAAATCGAGCCGCGCCTGGAGGATTCCGTTGGTTAACAGGTTGTACAAGCCGGGGTCTGCACGCTGGATGATCAGCGCGGGCAGCGACGCCACGGCTGACGTGGCGCTCTGGATGACGTTCGACATGATCGTCTGGAAACCGTTGGTCAGGCCGTTCAGCTGGTTCTGGATCGTGGTCGAGAGCGACATGTTCCCGCAGATCAGGTTGGCGTTCCAGCCAATGCCGACGCCGATGGAACGCATGTGGGAGGCGGGCGTCATCGATACCGCGCGGCCGCCCCCGATGCTGTACAGCACGTCATCGCCGATGACCGACCCCTGATGCTGTACACCGTACTGGTTGACCTGGGTCTGCGCGCTGACGACCGGCGATGCCAGCGCCAGGGCACAGACCAGCAAGGCAAGAGGTCGATGAACGAGAGGCGAGGGGGCAGGGAGGCGCTTCATCACTCACCTCACTGGAAGTCCGTGCTGCCCAGGAATACTTGGCCTTCACGTTCGCAGCATGCGTAAGGCCGCCATAACGCCCACGCGTAGTCACCCTGTTGCGCCTGCACAGTGCCGTCAGAGTGCGGAAAGACGGCGCAGGTGTTCGACAACGTGGGCGTCAGCTCCTGCCACTTGCCCGTCGTCGCGTCGGTTTCGACCAACTCGCCGGCCGGCCAGTAGCCGTCCTCCTCGTCGGCAAGCAGGGGTTGGTAGACGTGAAGTTGCCCGCTGCGGGTAACGACATCGCCGGCGCGCTGGGCGACGACCGCGCCCGCTTTATAGTCATCGGCCTGATGCAGGAATCCGCCGCGCGGGTACACGTTGCCCCACAGGTTGCGCTCCGAGCGCGTCCCGATCTCACGCATGCCCGGCGTCAGCGCTTCGAGATAGAACATCTCCGGCACGTTGTAGCGCCAGGCGATCGTGTCGTACACGCTCAGCAGGTAAGGCATGAAGGCGGTGCCGGCGCCTTCGCACGCATATCCGGAGGACGACACGAACTGGCTGAACACGTAGCCGCCAGGGTGGCCGATCACATCCGCGTTTTTGAATTTGGCGAGATTGTTCTCGTTGTCGTGGTTCGTCGTCCCGTCCCCACCGGCCCGAGCTGTGGCGGTGGGTCGACTCATCGACTGCACCTCCAGCCATGGGTTCTCACCGGTATTCGAGTAGCTGGACACCACCGCGTCCGGCACGTAATGCCTGACCTTGACGGACGTCTCCACGGAGCAGCTGAAATACGTGCAGAACAGCCAGTAACAAATCCCGACGACGCGGTACTCCAGGCAGTCGGGCGAAAGTACCGACGACGTGATGGTCGCGGTGTTGAGCGCGAACGACGGCGAGGCCGTCGCCAGCATGATGGCTGCGATGCCGGCGCGCAGGCGGCGAGAACACATCATGGCTGTGCCCTCCTGTGCGCTTCGATGAGCGCAACGGCCGCTGCGACGTCCGGCTCGCCATAAACCACATGGTGATCGACCACGACGGCGGGGATGGTCGTAATGCCCAGGCTCCAGGCGTCGACCACGCCTTGGTAAGCGGTGCCGATGCGCTGCTGCAGCGCGACGCCGCCGTCACGCAGGCGTTGCTGCGCCAGCGCGGCGCTGCGTCGTGCGTCGCTGGAGAGGTCGGCGGCCAATTCGGCCTTGATCCGCGCGGGCAGGTCCAGCTCGATGACCCGCACGCCAGCGGGAGCCTGCACGGGGTGGTGGCTGTCGGTGACGACCAGGATGTCGTCAGCCAACGCCAGCGAGCCGAGCAGCGCGGCGCAGAACCCGGCGGCAAGGGCGAGAGGGGATTTCCACGCGAAGGGAAAGCGAGTGTGCGGCGTTGTCATGTCGAACTACCGTGGCGTTGGGCGTTGCGGTAGTTGAGTGGAAGGCGGGGAGTGCAACGACAAACAATCGGGAATCGCGGCGCACCGATTTAACGCGCTTCGCAGAAAAAAGAGCGGGAGCCAGAAGGCTCCCGTCTGAGAGGAAAACATCGGATGCGCCGCCGGACTACAACCAGCCAGCCAGGGCGAACGAAAATGGCTCACCTTTGCCGATGATGAGATGGTCCAGCAATCTCACGTCGATGCAATCCAGTGCGGTACGCAGTTGTTGGGTGATGCGTTTGTCCGACTCGGAGGGCTCCGAACAACCGGATGGGTGCTGGTGCGCGACGACCATCGCGGCGGCGTTGTGTGCGAGCGCGCGCTGTACCACCACGCGCGGATGCACCTGCGAACCGTCGATGGTGCCCCTGAACAGAGTTTCACAGGCGATGACGTCGTGTTGCGACGTCAGAAATACCGCGGCAAAGACTTCGCTGGGTTCGGGCATCAGTGTCAGGCGCAGATAGTCTTTGGTCGCCTCCAGTCCCGACAGCTTGGGGCCGTGGGTAAACAGGCGGCGCTCCAGAATGTCGATGGCCTGCTTGATCATGCGGTCTTCGCGCGTGCGAGAGAGCGCTGACGAGCGACGTGATGGTGATGGGGAGTCGATCAGGGCAAGGGACGTAGCCATGGGTAAACCTCGTTGGGAGCGGTCGGAGGTCTGCCCACGGAGGGGTGTCCCTCCGGGGATGATGGGTGGTGTCGGGGATGATCAGGGCATCCGCCACCGCCGGGCGGCGATGGCCGTTCGCGCGAGGATGCGGTGCGAACGGGAGTGGTCAGCGCGGCAATGCCGCACCGTAGCCTCGAAGACCGTGGCTACCTGATGGCAGCGCTAGTCGAGCGCGGGTGCTGACGAAACACGACAAAGAATCGGGCATTGCCTCGACCGATTTCAGGTTCGGGCGCAGCGCAGCCCAGGTAGGGCGATGTGGGTCAGGTGCGGTGTGGTTGTTGCGGCGTCATGGTGACCAGGTAGTTGCGGTTGGGGCCAGGAGCGGGGTGGATGCCGCGCTGACCGAGAGCAGGTCGAGTGCGGACAGTAGCGCGTCACCCTCCACCGGACCGGGCAGCAGCAGGGTCTGGCCGCTGATGCTGTCGTGCAGGCGCAATGCCGGCGTGGCGCTGATGCCATCGTGCAGGGCTTCGCCGGCCTGCTCGCGGACGATCGCCTGGGGCCGGCCGCTTTCCAGGCAGGCCGCCAGCTCGGCGCGCTGGCCGGGCAGCGCCGTGCCCTCGGGCAGGCCCTGGCCGCCGCCGCGGGTATGCCGGTAAATCCAATCCACCGTCGCCCAATAGCCAGCCTGGCCCTCGATCGCCCCGGCGCACTCGGCTGCGCTGGCCAGCGCCGAGGCCTGCGGCTCGTGGTCTGGCAGGGGCAGGTGGTGCCACTGCAGGCGCACGTCCGGGTGCAGGTTGACCCAGGCCCGCAAGCGCGGGAAGTAGGCACCGCAATAGGGGCACTCCAGATCCGCGTACAGGGTGATGGTGAAGCGGGCGTCGGTGGCACCGTAGCGCCACGGCGGCCCGGCCTCGGCGGTATCGGCGCTGCCGTCCGCTCGATCTGTGGGCGGCATGGTGAAGCGCCAGGCCACCACCAGGACCAGCGCCACGGCCACCGCCAGCCAGGCTAGGCGAACTGCGGGGCGGCGAGGGCGATCCTTCGGGATGTGCATGGCGGTCTCCGGTTGGGGCGGTCTAGCTAGTGCAGCACAGGGCCGAGCCCCGCAGGGGCGGCAATCCGGCAGGGCGGGTTCCCCCTTCATCCCGGTGTGTGGCTTGGATGGTAGCGGCGCTTGTCGGCGACGAGAGCACTGGCTGATTTGCATGAAGAGCGTTTCGGGTGCAAAACAAGTGCATGTTTCCTGCGTCAGTTGAAACGCCATGAATACCGTGTTGCAAGAACCCTTCGTCGAGCGGTTCCGCGAGCCCAACACCCCGTAGCTATCACCCTCCAGAGTGGGTGACTTCTTCGGTTTCCGGGTGCAGGAGCTGGCCGAGCGTGCGCATGTGCATCGCAACACCCCGACGGCGCGGCCCTAGGCACCGCAGTTGCAGAAGTACCTGCAGGACATGGTGCGAGTGCTGGCGGTGGCCACCGAGATGACCGGCGGCCTCGAACGTGCTGCCTTCCTGCTGCGCAATGAGCCGTTGCGGACCTTCGGCTACAAAACCGCCGATGCGCTGATCCAGGAAGGGCGGGCCGATGCGGTCATCGCCTATCTGGAATCCCTCGCTGGCGGCGCTGCCGGATGATTTCGAGGACGCTCGACGAGGGCGGCGACGCACCCTTTACCGCGTCATCGTGCCGGCTCACGCCGGCACGCCGCTGTTCGGCATGGGCGCGGCGCGCCAGGGCGGCCGGTTCAATTGCCCCGATCAGGAAGTCTTGTATCTGTCGCTGGACGAGGCGACGGCGCTGGCGGAGTACAAGCAGGACAATCCTTGGCTGCGTCCGGGCACGATCTATACCTTCTTCGTCAGCGGATTGCGTGTGGCAGATCTGAGCGGCGGCTTCGACCCCGAGCATTGGCCGCCGTTGTGGGCCGACTTCGCGGTGGATTGGCGCGCGGAGTGGTTCGACAAGTCGATCGAGCCACCGACCTGGTACATGGCCGACGATGTGGTGGCGGCCGGGCTGGATGGGATTCTCTTCCCCTCGCAGGCGCGACCGGGCGGCACCAACCTGGTGGTCTACAACAGCTCGGCCAGGCCACCCGTCCAGCTGCGGGTCTACGACCCGGACGGTGCGCTGCAACGGCTGACACAGCGCTGAGCCACGTTCTGCCGATTCAACTCAAATGGTTGTGGATCAGGGGGTGCATGGCGGGCTCCCCGTTCATCCCGGTATGCTGGCTTGCAGTTTGTTAGGTTTTTAATCAAAATATCTAACAAACGGAGGTCGGTATGAGCACAGCCCAAGCCATTCGAGAACGCATCGCGGCGCAGCCTGCCGGCGAGCCCTTTACCCCGGCGCTGTTCGCCGGTCTGGGCTCGCGTGCGTCCATCGACCAGACCCTGATGCGGCTGGCCAAGTCCGGCCAGATCGAACGCCTCGGCCACGGCCTGTACAGCGTGCTCAAGGTGGGACGCTTCGGCCTCAAGGCCATGCCCGCCCCGGAGCAGGTGGCGCAGGCGCTGGCCGAGAGCGAGGGCGCGACCATCGAAGTGCACGGTGCCGAGGCGGCACGGCGCTTCGGCCTGTCGACCCAGGTGCCGGCGCAGCCGGTGTTCTACACCACCGGTTCGTCGCGCACGGTGCGCCTGGGCAAGACCATCATTCACCTGCAGCACGTGGCGCCGCGCAAGCTGGCGCTGGCGGGGCGCCCGGCTGGGCAAGCGTTGTCCGCGCTGTGGTATCTTGGCCGGCACCAGGTCACGCCTGCCACCTTCCGGCGTATCGCCGAGAAGCTGTCGGGCATCGAGTTCGAGGCGTTGCGCAAGGCCAAGGCCACGATGCCGGCCTGGATGGTGGCGGCACTGATCGGCTACGAGCGGGGCGAGCTGGCACATGGCTGATGCCCCCGAGCGCTATTTCGACCTGTCCCTGAGCGAGCAGGCCGAGCTGCTGCGCGGCCTGGCACCGGTGCTGGGCCGCCGTGCCGAAATCCTGGAGAAGGACATCTGGCTGTGCCAGGCGCTGGGCCTGCTGTTCAGCCTGCCGTGCCGCAAGCCGATGGCATTCAAGGGCGGCACGTCGCTGTCCAAGGTCTACCAGGCCATCGAGCGCTTTTCCGAGGACATCGACGTCACGGTGGATTACCGCAGCTTGGTCGACGACGTGCCCGAGCTGTCCACGCTTGGCAGCAACCAGCGCCGCAAACTCTCCGACCGGCTCAAGGCCGCGCTGGCCCAGCATGTGACCGGCGAACTGGTGCCGGCCCTGCGCGAGGCGCTGGCACAGGCGCTGCCGGGGCGGGAAATCACGATCGAGGTCAGCGACGACGCGGAAAAGCTCTGGCTCTACTACCCCAGCGCCGTGGAGAACATGGATGCCTACCTGCGCCCCAGCGTGCTGATCGAGTTCGGCGGCCGCAACGCCACCTTGCCCCAGGACACGCTGACCATCGTGCCGGACGTGGCCATGCACGTGCCGGGGTTGGTTTTCCCGAGCGCCGAGGTTGCCGTGCTGTCGGCCATGCGCACCTTTTGGGAGAAGGCGACGCTGATCCATGTCGAGTGCCACCGCCCGGACCTGCGGCTGGGCGCCGAGCGGCTGTCCCGGCACTGGTACGACCTAGCGCGCCTGGCGGACCACGAGGTCGGCCGGGGCGCGATCGCCGACATCGAGTTGTTGCGCGACGTGCTGAGCATCAAGGAGACGTTCTACCGCAGCGGCTACAGCCACTACGACCGCTGCGCGACGGGTGGATTGACGCTGGTGCCGGAGGCCGCGCTGCTCGACGCCCTGCGGGAGGACTACCAGGCGATGTTGTCCGCGCAGATGTTCTACGGCGAGACGCTGTTGTCGTTCGATCAGATCATCGAGCGTCTGGCCGCCCTGGAGCAGCAGATCAATCAGGGACGTTGATCGCGTCGCCCGGTCTTAACTCAGATGGTTGTGAATGAGCTGGCGTTGCTCGGCGGGCAGCGCCCGCATCGAGCTGGCCGCGAGGGTGAGCTGTTCGCCGTTGGGCCAGGCCAGATGGGCCTGTTGGTCGTCGAGCTGCACGCGGGCTTCGCGGAAGCCTCGCACTCCCCGCAGATCGTCATCGGTGTGCAGGAGCCGCAGGCTGGTGACGGCCTGGTCGGTGACCCACAGCCATTCGCGGATCGGTTCTGGTGCGTCGGCTTGTCGCCTGGGAAGTCCTACCTCGACCAGGTAGCCCTGTGGCGATGAAAACAGACGCGTGACCTCGTAGTGCATGGCGATGGTGCGGTTGCCGGGGAAGCGGCGAATTCTGCCAGAGATGCGGCGAGCTTTCTTCATGCGCGTGCGCCTCGATGCGCCCCGGCCGGGGCGGCCCAATCCATCGGCAGGGGCGTGATGCCGCGCGCTCGGTCGATGTTCTCGGCGATCTTGACGGCGGCGTCCAGCTCGCTGATGCCGTGCTGCTGCATGAGCTGATACCGCTCGGCTTTCTCTTCCGGTTCAGTCTGAGCGACCGCCAAATACAGGCTGGGCGGGACCGCGCGGAACAACAATTCCATGCTGCGCGACAGGATCACGCCTTCGGAGAATTTGCCGGACTCCTTGCGTGCGGACAGCATCAGCGCTTTCTGCGCGGGCGTGAGCTCGCGAAACTTCGCGATCTTCTCCACCTCGTCCGGCGGCATCGAAAGACAGAGCCACCACTCCATCATGGTCAGCATCGGTTCGGCGGCCTTCGGCAGATCATCCAGATTTTGGGTTGCCAACCAGAACCAGCATCCGAGCTTCCTCCACATTTTCGTAATTTTCAGGACGTAGGGCGCAAGGAGCGGGTTCTTCGTGATGATGTGCCCTTCATCGGTGACGTTGATGATGGGCCGGCCCAGGAACTGATCGCGCTCGGCGAGATTGTTGACCGTGTTGATCAGCGAGATGTAGGCGATCGAGAGCTGCGCGTTGTAGCCCTCGCGAGCGTATGTCGCGAGATCGACGATGGTGATGTCCGCCTCCGGCCACGGCGAGCCCGGACGGTCGAACATGTCGCCGTCCGCGCCCTGGCAGAACATATCCATCGCATCGGCCATCTCCAGGAGCCGCACGCGGCGGATCTCCGGCAGCGTGCTGTCGCGGCCGCGCTCGCGCAGCGCATCGCGCACGTCGCGCGTCAGCGTGGTGCGCTGCTCGGCGACGCAGCGCTGGGCGGCATCGAGAATGCACTGCCGGATCAGACTGCGGTCGGCGCGGCTCATGCGCGCCTCCTCTTTGTCTTCGCCGCCGGTGATCATCAGCCGCGCGGTAATTTCCAGTTCGCCGAGCACGTCGCGCTGTTCGTCGCCGCTGTCGGCCGCATCGTTCTCGTCGTCGAGCGCATCGGCATCGAGCGTTTGTACCTCGCTCGGCGTGTCGACCAGGCGCCAGGCATCGGCGAACGGCGCGAGACTCACACCCGCGCCAGGCGCGAGCTTCACGCGGTGGACCGTGAGGCCCAGCCGTGCGGCGAAGTCGCCGTACAGGCCGAAGCTGTTTCCCGCCTCGACGATGAACATGCGAGGCCGGTAGATGGCGGTCACCTGATTGAGCAGGTTGTTGAGCGTGGCCGACTTGCCGGAGCCGGTCGGGCCGGCGAGGAACAGATGCGCGTTCATTTGCCGGTCGAGCCGGTTCAGCGGATCGAAGGTGATCGGTCCGCCGCCACGATTGAACAGAGTGATTCCCGGATGGCCCGTGCCCTGGCTGCGCCCCCACAGCGGCGCGAGGTTGGCCGCGTGCTGCGCGAACGTGAGTTGCGTGTACCACTGGCGCTTGTCGAGCGCGGGGTCGTAGACGCCGGGCAACCAGCGCAGGTAGGTGTTCAGCGGCGCGACTTCATCTTCTTCGCGCACCGGCTGCAGCCCGGCACTGAGCAGCACGTTGCCGAGCTGCAGGCCGCGGGCGTCCAGCTCGGCATCGTCGCGGCCGCGCAGGTAGAACGTCAGCGCGCTGCGGAACAGCTTGTGCGCGCTGCCGATCAGGCCGCGGGCTTGGCGCACGTCGGCGCGGGTCTGTTCCGAGGCCAAGGTATCCCCGACGGCTTTGCGTGCGAGGTGATTCAGCTGCGCCTCAAGGACATCCTGCGGGGTGATGACAAGGGTGAGGCACATCACGGTGTCCTCGGGCATCTGGTCCATCAGGGCGTTGATCGCATCGCCTTTGCGCGTTTCACCAGTGACCGCGCCGGTTCCGGGTGGCGTGCGCAGGCGGTCCACCGAAATAGTGCGATGGGGCAGTCCGTCGAAGTACCACAGCCCCTTGTTGACGTCGGAGCGCGGCTGGCCGAAGAACAACCGCTGACTGAAATCCCGGCCGCTGGCCAGTTCGATCTCGTCGTCGTCGGCCGCTGTCGGGTAGCGGGTGAGGGCGTAGAAGCGCTCCCGGTCTTCGGCCGTAGGGCCGAGCAGTGTCGGGTGCGGGTTGAACCAGCGCAGAAGCCAGGCGTGAATGTCGTCCGCGCCGAGACGTCGGCAGCGCACGCCGGCGCTGGTCAGTCCGCCGACCAGGCGGTCGCAGACCAGGTTGAGCGCCTGCTCCGGTGTTTGCCCGCGCCGGCTCGGTGCCTGGCCGACCCGTCGATACACGACCAGCCGGGTGCGTCGGGTCTGCCCGCGCCAGGGCAGGCGGGTGACCGTGCTGTCCTCGAACAGGCCACCGGGCTTCGCCACCGCGCGCAGGTGATGGGCGAAGAAGCGCAGGTAGAACTCGCTGAACGCCGTGCCCTGCGCGCGGGGCTGGATGTACGCGCGCAGTTCGTCGAGGTAGCGGTCCCAGCTCGGATCGTCCTGGGCGTACAGCTGAACGATCCAGGGGTTGTCTTCCAGTTCGTCGAACGAATCCTGCAGCATGTTTTCCAGGGTGTCGCGCACCTGCAGCAGCCATTCCGGCTCGCGCCCTTCGGTGCCGATCGGCAGCAGCTCGTAGAACGCGGCCACCGAAGCGCCGTCATCGAGCAGCATGCACTTCGAGTCGGGCAGGTACTCGACCCACGGCAGCAGATCGACGAAGGAGGGCGCCACACCGTAGAGCGCCTGCTCGTCAGCCTGCGTGGCGGGCCGACGTCGCGGCATCGCCGCGCCGGGTTCGGGAATGCCGTGCGCGCGCAGCTCGGCGACGTGGCGGCTCCAGGCGTCTTCGAGCGCCGACGGGTCTTCCTGGCGCGGCTTGCGCAGTGACCAGGCCATCAGTAGTCCTCGGTCCGCTCGCCGGGCAGCGCGTACTGCACCCGCTGGTACAGCGGGAACACCGTGGTGTAGCCGGGGACGGGCACTGGATCGCTACCCGCCAGGTGTGGGAACACGTACATCAGCAAGTCGGGATTCGGCAGCCGGTGGAACTGTCGGTAGATCTCGTTCTGTGCCGTGCGGGTGTAGCGGGCCTGCACGCCCGGCGCTGCCTGAACGTCCGCTTCGGTCAGCGGCCGGCGCAGCGACTGCCGCGCATCGAGCAACTGTCGCGCGGCCTGGCCGCCGCCGCTGCCGCCGGTCTCGACGTTCCAGATGTCGAGCATCGTGGTGTTGTCGTGCGGCAGCAGTTCTTCCTTGTTGGTGGCGCAGCCGCCGAGCGCGAGCACGACGGCCAGCAGTGCCACGCCGTCAGTCCAGGTCCTGGGCATGGGAGCGTCCTCCGAGTCGGTGATCGACGCGGCGCCCGGCCGGGTCGTAGTCGATCAGC
Organism: Pseudomonas sp. B392_1p; assembly: GCF_052245235.1. NCBI lineage: Bacteria > Pseudomonadati > Pseudomonadota > Gammaproteobacteria > Pseudomonadales > Pseudomonadaceae > Pseudomonas > Pseudomonas sp. B392_1p. The sequence goes on along the minus strand of NZ_JBQPXM010000005.1, from coordinate 252,266 downwards.
AGGGGTTCTTCGAGATGCACCGCGACGCGGGCACCGGGTTTGACGTAGACGGCGGCGAAGGCCTGCCCGTACAGCTTGTTGACCCAGGCCGACATGTCCTGCACGCCGCCGGCGAGGATGCGGCCCATCGCTTCGTTCGCACCGATGCCGACGGTGCCGATGGAGCCGTCGCTGTTCATGTACGAGACCTGGCCGCTGTCGGAGTCGATCAACGAGGCGACGCCGGCGCCGGCGGCGGTGATCAACGCCTGCGAGCCGAGATATTGCTGAGCATTGCTGCGGCGATCGCCCGACACGCACGGGATGCCATAGGGATCGCTGATCCAGCCGAGACCGTCCTGGGTGGTGTCGCCGCTGTTGCGCTGCTGACGGCCGCCACTGCCTTTGCTGTCCTCGGGAATGGTGCGCACCGTGCCGTCGTTGAAGACGAACGTCATGGAACGGATCTGCCCGCGCACGCAGGAGAGCGTCCAGTCGCCCGACGCGGTGCCGCTGACGACGGCGCCGGCAACGTCGGGAATGTCGATGCCATTCGCGGTGAGGTTGTCCGGCCCGATCAGCACTTTGAACGGGAAGGGATCGTTGACGGTGCCGTCCACCGGCACGCGGCCGATCAGCGCGGTCATCGCGACCGAACCCATCAACGTGGAATTCGTTGGCACGGTGTAGACGGCCTTGGTCTTCGGCGCGCCCGCCGCGCGCTGGCCGGCGTCGATGGCCGCGTTGGCCTTGGTTTCGAGCGTTTTCTGTGCCGGGCCGAAGTGGGTCGGAAAGTTGGGGCTGCCAGTGTTGCCGCGCTTGCCGTCGTCGCGCCTGTCATCCGGCTCGACCCAGCGCAGAACCGCGGCGCTGTCGGCGGGCTCCAGCCCGAGCCCCACCGGCAGGTCGGCATGGCTGTCCTTGCTGCCGATGCCGTCGAGACGCTGCTGAAGTTCCTGCAGCAGGCCCTGGGTTTGTTGCCGCTCGGTAGAGACCTGCTCGCGGTCCTGGCGCAGCTGGTTGCGCTCGGTGTCCAGCGCGCTCTGGATGCGGCGGTCGATGGCGCTCTCGCGTTGGCGCAGCCGGTCGTTTTCTTCGCGCTGCGTCTTGTTGTCGGATAGCGCGGTCTGCAGCTCGGTGCGCAGCTGACGGACCTGCGCGACTAACGTCGCTACCGTGTCGCGCGGCGTGTCGCCCTCGATGCCGAGCGCCTTGGCTTCCTCAGCTGTCAGGCGGCTGTCGGCTTGTTGCGGCGCGGTGGCATCGCCGCCGCCAGAGAACAGCTTGACGCCGACGAATACCAGCAACAGTACCATCGGGATCATCAACCACTTGAGCAGGCCATTACTGTGCATTGCCGCCTCCGTCTTCGAGGCTGGAATGGGGCGGCACTGGCAGGTTGAGCGCCGCGTCGATGGGGGCAACCGCGGGCAGCAGGGCCTGCGCCAGCCCGTGTCCGCGGGTGACGAGGTAGACGACGGTGGTGTCTTCAGGCGTACCGGCGGGGCCGAGCGTCGGGTGCTGGAAGGTGGCGGTGGCGAAGGCACCCTGGAGCGCACGCGGGTCCAGATCGAGCCAGCGCGCGGCGGTGTTGCGCAGCCGCACCGCGCTGACCCACAGATCGTCCATCCGCCAGGCGGCGAGGGCCTGGGCCTGTACCGGCAGGGTGGGCAGTAGCGTGTCGAGCACCAGCTCGCGGCGAAGGTTGACTCGGGTGATACCCGGTACGGGTTCGACGGTGCGCAGCGGTGCATAGAGGTGCTGCGCGGCGTAGCGGGTGAGGACTACCGGCACCGGTGTCTGGCGGTTGATAGGCGATGCAGCGCTGGCATCGCCATCGTCGGCTTCCTGTTCGTCAACGTGCTGCCGAGTCCCGGCCGATGTGCTGTTGACGATGCGCACCGGCTCCAGCGGCGGCTGACCCTCCTGCGCAGCCTCGGCGGCGATATCGAGCAGGATCACCGCGCCGGTGTCGGCGTCCTGCAGTTGCAGCCTTGCCGGCTCGATCGGCTCGCTGGCGAGCAGGTAGATCGCGCCGGCGGCGCTCTGCACGCGCAGCCGCGCGCCGACTGCGGACGGCACACCGATGCGCACGTTGCGATCCACGAAGACGATGCGCTCCTGGCCGACCACCAGCGGTACGGCCAGCGGCAGGCGCTCCCAGCGCAGGATTTCGGTGGCATGGGCGGACCCGCCCAGGGCCAGCGCAAATACCGCGATGGCCGGCATTCGGCGTTTCATGGCGTGTCCTCCGGGAGAGGGGTGGTTTTCGTCTTGTCGTCGGAGGGTGTGGCGATGCGCTGCGGGGCACCGTCGTAGCAATCGATGACGAGCCCGAACGGATTGCGCTTCGGGTCGACGTCGATGCGCATGACTTTCAGCGGGTAGCGCACCAGGGCGCGCTTGACCTGCTCCGAGGCGTAGTACTCGTCGGCGGTGACATCGAGCGTCACCACCCACTCGCGGCTGGAAACGGTGCGCACGCGCAGCGTCGGGTTGTCGCCGTAGCCGCGGCCCGGAATCTCGTAGATGCCACGCACGCGCCGGCGCAGCTCGCCGGCGTTGCGGCGAAACTCGTAGTCCTGTTGCAAGAACGCCTGGCAGGCCGGCGTGAAGTAGTTCGAGAGGGCGTAGAGGTTGCGCGGGTAGTCGTCGTCGCCGTTGGTTGGCCAGCGTTGGAGCTGCTGCCACACGTAGAAGGTGAACGCGTAGACCGACTCTGGCGGAACATCCCACCAGAGCCGCGTGCTGCCAGAGCGCAGATCCGGCGGCACATGGATGGTCAGGTCGCGCGGCGCGCTCCACCAGCCAAGCCCCATCACCAGGGCCAGCATGACCAACACGCCGGCACCGATACGCAGCGTGCGGACGTGCGCCTGCAGGTGCATGACCTCGTTCTTGAACCGGCTCACAGCACGTTGCTCCTGCGCGTGGTCCAGTAGCCGGAACGGGTCACCAGCCCGTGGCCGCCCACGAAGGGAGCGAACAGCGGCAGCTTGAACACGATCCGCCACTGCATCTGGCGATACAGCCAGACGTCGGGCCTGCCGCGCTTGAGGCGGCGCAGCGCACCGCCGCCGACGAACACGCCGGTGGCGACGGCGAGCACGATGGCGGTGGGGAGAAGGGCGATGGTGGAGAACATCGCGGCGAGCGGAATGCCCACGACGAAGCCGGCAGCGCCGGACGTGCCGGCGCAGACCCACAGCTCGTTCGCAGTCAATCCGCGCACGACGACAGGGTGGCGATTGAGACGGTGGGGCAGGAACGCCACCGTGCCGTCCATGAGGATGCCGTCAGCCATGGCGATAGCGTTAGAGAACGCCGGTGGCTTGAGTCAGCAGCCAGATGCCGACGACCAGCAGGATCGCGCCGACAGCGACGGTCAATCCGAACTGGCCCCAGGTCGAACGGCCGATGTGGATTTCCGCGTAGCGGATGTACGCGTGATAGCAGACACCGACGAACATCGACGCGACGACCAGCAGCGCCACCAGCATCACGATGTCGTAACCGTAGTTGCGCAGTGTTTCCATCAGGCCCGAGCCGGTGCCGCGGGACGGGTCCTCCATGGTGGGCAGGTCGGCATAGGCGAGCGGTGCCAGGGCGAGTACCGGCAACGCTGCCAGGCGGGTGAAACGATCGGGACGGAAGATGCGGAAGAACGGCTTCATGGTGGCGACCTCTTACGAGAGCAGAAAAAAGGTCAGCGCCAGGTACATCGCGGCAAAGCGGACCACGACGGCGAGGAACTGACGGTGGGAAAGCTGTTCGTCCGCCCAGCCGCTGTAGGCGGCGCGCATCGCCCACACGCCCCAGGCGAGCAGCACGGCGAACACCGCGCCGATGAGCACGACCGACACGTCGGCAGCGGTGAAGCCGCTGTTGGCCTGGAAGGCGCTGACTTGCGCGGGATTCATGGCGCGGCCTCCGTGTCGGTGGCCGCGCCATAGCTCTGGCGGTAGTCGCCGAGCAGCTGCACGGGGTCGCGCGGTTGTGCGCGGGAAGGGCTCAGGTAGTCGCGGATGCCGCCGCGCACGCGGTCGAGATCGGCGCGCAGGCGGGCGTAGTCGAAGTGGTAGCGGGTGCGTTCATCGCCGGGCTGTTCTGCAACCAGTCGCTCGATGGCATCGAGCTGGCGCAGCGCCGTGGCAAGGCGCGCATGCTCTGCGGTATCGGCACCGACGGGTGCCGACATGCACAGGCCGAGCAGCGTCAGCACGGCAATCAAACCCGTTGCATGCTGCCTGTCGGCTGGGAGGGGAAAGCGCTTCGACATTTGCCAGTCCACGAATGCGAGGAATGGCGAAATGCTCTCGATGGGGCGGTGGTGACGCCTTAAACAATGGGCACTCTGCGTCACCGGATTTGTGGAACGAAGGCGGTGCGTGGCACCGGCCAGTGCAGCGGATAAGAAGGAGCGAAACGATGACCGTGAATACGGAGAGAACTCAGGGGACGAGATGGTTGGGGAGGATGTTGCGCGGACGGGTGCAGGAGCAGGTGGCGATACGCCGGGAGCGCTTCGAGCAGGTGATGACGCTGGCGAGGAACGTCGCCGACGACGATCCGCTCGGATTGCCCAGCATGGTGCGACTGGTGGCGGCGCCGTTGCAGGCGCGAGCGTTGACGTGCGCGGCGTTTCGTTCAGCGCACGGTGCGCGCGATGCCTACGATCTGTCCGATTTCTTCGGCGAGTCTTCCGCGCGGGTGACGCCGGCGGGGGATTCCGTCGACAGCGTGATCGAGCGTTCGAGACCGGAGCGTTATCGCCTGCGCCTCGGGCGCGATCCCATCGTGGCGGTTCCCTGGACGCGTGCGCGACTGGTGAATGCGCTCGCCAATATCGGCTTCTCGCGTGTCATGGGCGCGTGGCGCGCGGATATCAATCATCGGGTGGAGCTGCTGCTGCCGTTCGGGCTCGCCCTGGTGCATGGTGGCAATCATTCTCTGGCTGCAGGCATCGTCAATGCCGAAGGCTCGGTCGTGACGGAATCGGTGACCGACCTGTCGCCGCTCTATGCGCACCTGCGCTACGACGGCCTGAGCATGATCAGGACGCACGACAGCAGCGCGCTGTGGGAACCGTTCGATGAAGAGCTGGGGGTATTGTTCGAGATCGGTCGCCTGATGCTGGAGCGCGGCGTGCGTTACGACGCGCCAGCCGTGGGAGACGATGAGGGGAATGACGAAGAGGGCGAGCAGTACCCCATCTGCTACCGTGTCTTCTTCGATGGACGGGATACCGGATACTCGCTATCCAGCAGCGGGGCGACGCGGGCGCTGGCGCAGGCCGGTATTGCCTCCGGCAGTGCCGAGGCGCGCGCGGTCATCGTCGAGGGTGCGGAATTCATTCACCGCGATCGCACGGGCAAGCCGGTGCGGGTGGTGCTCGCGCACTATGGCCGGCGTCCGCTGGTCGATGACCTGGAACGAGTTGCCCCATGGCTCCCGAGCGGCGAAGATTGAGGCACTTTTCTCTGTAGGTAGGTATCGCATGTTGCGTCTACCGCGCCCTCTGATGTACACGCTGGTCGACCGTCGGGCCGTGGCCTGCGAAGACCCCCTCGAATGGAGCAGGTGGTACGCCTGCGCGGATAGCCGCGTCGCGCAGACCCTGATCGACGACGTGCGGATTTCCACGGTGTTTCTCGGTCTCGACCACAATCCGCTACCGACGGGCGATCCCATATTGTTCGAGACAATGGTGTTCGTCGGCGATGAGATCCACTCCACGAACCGCTATTTCATTTGGGAAGAAGCCGAGGCGGGACATGCCGAAATGGTGGAGCGGATCAGGGCGGAGATGTCGGCCGCCCAGGTCGAAGTAACCGTCGCGTGGGAGAGGGTGTTGCAGCAGTTGCAGGCAGAGTAGCGATGTTGGCGCGCGCCTAGAGGTACTTCTTGAAACTGCTCGCCGTAATGCACACCGCCGCGCCGAGCAGCGCCGCGCTCGGCAGCAGTACCAGCAGCGGGTGAACGCTGATTGGAAGCGTTAGATAGATGATCCACGGCAGCACTGCCAGCGGAATCAGGCTCGCCTTCGCGCGGTGATAGACGAAGCCCGACTCTCTCCCCGCCCCGAACTTGCGCACATCGCGCCGCACCAGCCCGTCGACCATGCCGACGAAGGCGGCCATGATGAACAGCGGCAACGTCAGCACCAGGACCAGTAGACGCACGATGAACGTGAGCACGGTGAACGCCGCGGCGATCAGGTAGCTCTCGCTCCACACATAGACCTGGCTGATGTAGTAGCGGAAGTCCCGGGTCGCGGTCTGGCTGGGCGCGCGGGCCTGGGTGGCGGCCTGGCTCATCCAGTCGAGCAGGCCGGTTTTCACGAAGACCCATTCGTAGGCGCCATCGACCAGCTGGTGTGCGGTGTGGCCGGGCTCCTGGACCACCGCGCTGCGAACGAAGTGGCTGGACAGATGGTTCAGCTCGTAGTTGAGCATGTTCTGCGCGTGTCTCCAGCCCTGCTCGGGCCAGAACAGGTGCATGCCGCCGCATTCGATGATGATCGACAGCAGCAGCGAGCCGAGCAGCACGCCGAGCATGCGCAGCGGCAGCGTGATTAGGTTGGCGACCAGCCCTCGTTGCTGGATCTGCTGGCGCTGCGCGGTGTTGGCCGGGTCCCTCATGGGCGCATCTCGTCGTTGGCCACCTCGGTGGCGGAGAGGTGGCGGAAGCCATCGAGCAGGTCCTCGGGCAGCGGCTCATCCTGCAGGCCCGGCAGGCTGTGGTTGTCCCACCATTCGCTGGCTTCGGTGTAGTGCTGGCGCATGTACCCCGCGAGTTGCTGCAGATCCTCCGGCATGACCTCATCGGCGTCCGGCGCTGGCAGCGGCATGCGGATTTTCCAGAGCTGCCCGCCTTCGAGCAGCGCGAAACACTGGCCTTTCGGGAGTGCGACGACGTGCGATGGATCGATCATCGGCACGCTCGTGGTGCTGACCCGATCCTGTGCGTTCGAGGTGAAATCGGTGGAGCCGTGAATATCGGAGCTGTCGGTCGCGCCGCTGACCAGCGTGGTCGTGTACACCTCGACTTTCGGTAGCTGCTTGGTCAGCAGCTCTGCGGTGGCGGTTTCGCGCACGCGCAGCATGATCACATTGTTGAAATTCCCGATCACTTGTCCCGCTTTCGCTCGATTGCCGATGCGCGCTTCGATGTCGCTCAGCGTTTGCGTGTAGGCGGTGATCTGCATACCCGCGCCGCCGCCTTTGTTGATCAGTGGAATGAATTCGTCGCCCATTAACTCGTTGAATTCATCGGCATGGACGTTGATCGGCAGCTTCGTGTTGCCGTTGGCACCTGGTAACCCGTCGTCGACGCCAAATTTGTAAATGTGTCCCGCCACGCTCATCAGGTCGGCGAACATCGAGTTGCCGACCGCCGCCGCGACTTCGGCATCGGAGAGCGCGTCGAGGCCGACGTAGACTACGGCGCGTTTGCGCACCACCTGTAGCCAGTCGAAAATCGGCCTCGGGTCGTTCAGATCCGAATAGTTCGGTGCGAGTAGCTGGCTGGTCTTGCCGGTCGTCAGCTTCTCCAGCAAGGGCAGCAACGACGCGACGATCTTGTCGAAGTAGGTGCGGTCGTACCTGACCGCGCTGCGCAGCCCATCGAGCACCGGGTCGTACACCCGGGCTTGCGATAAGTATTGTTCCAGCGCGACCACACGTTTTTCGCGGCCGACCATGTGGCGTGGAATGTTCTTGTCGTTCAGCTTCCCTTCGAGCTGGACGATGATTTCCCACGCCTTTGGCTCGTGCTTCGCGAAATAGCTCTGCGCGTATTCGATGAACAGGGCATCGATGTTGACGACGTGCCGTTGGATCAGCAGGTAGTCCGGGCGCTGACCCAACTCGACCAGGGCGCGGGCGATGATGTTGACGAAGCGCCACGCGAACTCGCGAAACGCGGCGCTGTTGCCTTCGCCCGAGAGCTGGCCGGCGATGCGCGTCGCCACTTCGGAGATGCGTCCGAACCGCCCCACCGCGTTGTAGCGCGCCGAGATATTCGGCCAGCCGAGATGGAACACATAGAACTCGCCTTCGCGGCCGGCGCGTTTCGCCTCGACGTACATCCGTTTGAGCAGGTCCGCATCGCCTTTTGGATCGAACACGATCACCGGCTCGAACTCGCCTGCGGCGTTGCGGCGCCGGATGTCCTGGGTGATGAACAGTTCGGCGAGCCTTGTCTTACCGACCCGTGTGGCGCCCATGACGAGCGACTGGCCGACGCGCTCGCTCAGCGGCAGGCCGACGTCGATTTCGTGGGGTTCGATGCCGTGCAGTCGCGGCAGGCCGCCAACGGGCGGCAGCGGACGCACCGGGTTGAGCGGCATGTCCCAGGCGGTGAGCCTGGCCAGCTGGGACAGCGGGAACGGCGCGAACTCCAGCCGTGCTTCCAGGCGCCGCGCGGCGTGATAGGTGCGGGAGGGTTCGACGTAGCGACGGAACTCGGGCCGGTAGGTTTGCGTCAGGCGGTGGGTGTGGCGCTGTTCCCAGCGGAATCCGCGGCCGATGAACAGGCGCTGCCGGCTGACCGGTACGTCGCGGCTGGTCATCACATAGCGCGGCAGCCGGCGGATGTTGCGCCGATAGCGGAGAATCACCCAGGCGTCGTGCAGCCGGATCGAACCGAAGGCCAGGAAGGCCAGCGCTGAGCCGAGGCCGAGCAGCGGATTCAGTGCGAGCGACCACGGCGCCACCAGACACAGCACCGCGGCGACGGTGCAAACCGCGACGGTGTACAGCTCTACGGCTGGCCGCAGCAGCACCTCGATCGCGTGGGGCTGCGCCATGGCCGGTGCATCACTGCTCGATGCCGGTCGCTGTGATCAGCGCCGGGTAGTGACGCAATCCCAGGCGTCCGGCCAGGTCGTCGCCCGGTGTCGGTGCCAGCGACAGCCCCGGTGCGAGCGCACGCAGCGCGGCCAATGCGCTGGCGCTGTCGACATTGACCACCAGCCCCACCGCGTTGAGCTCGCGCAGACGTGGTGCCCGCTGGCTCAGCCAGTCGCGTGAGCGCGCGTCGTCGCCGACCAGGAAGAACGGCGGCATGCCGGGAGCCTCGATCGTGCGGCGCGCTACCTCGCCCGGCGACAGTCGCGTCGACCGTACCGGCAGCATGTCGGCCTCGCTGAATGGCTCGGCGGGCGGACGTGGGATTTCGATGCGCGGTGACCGCAGGCCGTTGCGTGGCTGCAGCTTCAGGGCCTCGTAGTACGGCAAGGCCGAAGTGCCGCCGCGGTCCTCGACAACGGTCAGCGACGGCGGCTGCGCGAGGACGGTCTGCGTCAGGACGAGCGACAGCACGCCAATACGCCGTGCGGCGGCGTGGCGGTGGTAGGGCTTCATGGCAAGGTGCTTCGAGGGTGAACGCCCGGCTTCGATTCGCCGAGCAGGCGGGCCAGATGCCGGCTGACGCTGGTGCGATAGCGCGCGGCGGGAGCGCCGCCGGCAGGGCGGTGATAGCGGCCAACAGCGAGCAGCCAGTCGTCGCCCGGCGTGTGCTGTTCGCGCAGGATTTCGGCCGCGAGATCGAGGTTCCGGTACGGGTCGAGGACGTCGCAGGCGTTGCGATAGCGATGCCGCTGATGGCCGAGATTGATCTGGCCCAGGCCGACGTCGATACGGGTTGGTGGCACTTCGCGCAGCGCCTGTCGCAGGCCGGTACAGGCCTCGGCGCGAGTGGGGAAGCGCCGTGATGCACCGGCGACGTTGAGCGTCCACGGCCACGGAATGAGCCGGCCGTTGAGTCGTGCGCCGCTCTCCTGCAGCGCGACGGCGTAGAGGACGGTGGATGGGACGCCGGCGCGTTGCGCGGCGACCTGATACGCGGGTGGCGGCAGTTCCTGGGCGCGCGCCGCCGCAGCCAACACCATGGCGAGCAGTGCCGGCAGGACGCGTCGCGATGCCGCTACTGGCGCTGCCATTGGCCGTTCACCTGCCGCACTACGGCTGGCAGCTCGCCGGGCAGCGCGAGTGACAGCCAGCGGCCGCCATCATGGTTGAGCGTGATCGCGCCGCGGCTGACCCTGGCCGGATCGATGCCGGTGCGGCGCGCCCAGGCACGGATGTGCGCGTCGTCGTTGCGGCTGCCGACGACGTAGAGGTCGAATTCCGTGCCGGCCGCCTGGAGGCGCTGGACGGTTTGCTCGCAGGCGGCGCAGGTGTCCTTGACGAACACCGCGAGCCGTTCTCTGGCCGCTGTAGCGGTGGCGGTGTGGGCGGGGCCGGCATCGGGCAGGACGACGCGCGGCATGTCCCCGTGCAGTCGACGCCACGCCTCGTCGTAGGCTCGTTGGTATGCCAGCAATTTCTCGACGCGGTGCGCCTCGACCTGCACCTGCAATTCCGCATAGCGGTGCCGCTCTTCCTCGGAGCGCGCCTCGATGCCGAGCGCGGTGAGCGGATCGATGCCCGGCGAGTGGGTGCCCAGATGCCCCTGCATCAGATCGCGGTAGCGCGCCCATTCGTCGATACGCAGGCCCCAGTCTTGCGCGCGCTGCTCGTCGCTGCGCTCGATGGCCGTTGGCCGATCCTGGCTGGGGGCGAGGGCGGAGGCGGCACCCCGCGCCGCCGCGGCTTCGACGAAGCACGCCGCGAGCAGCAGGGCGATCGGGAGGGCGGTGGCGCGTGGACGCTTCACGGCGATTCCTACCGAACGGGGATCGCGAGGCGGAGGGTTTCACTGCCACGCCGGAACAGCGCGACCGTGCCGTCGATGGCGTCGAATCGCCACCCGGCTTCCGCTTCACCGGTGCGCAGCAGCCGCACCTGCGAGACCGCCGACGCGTCGCTGGGCAGGATGGCCAGGAAGCGTTCATCGGCGCGCAGCTCGACGCCGACGATGGCGAACGGCGGTCCGGTTGGTGTGGGCCGTGCGGCTGCGACGGGCTGGCGTGGACGCGTCGGGACCGGCGTTGCGGGCCGGGCAGCGGCGAGCCGCGCCTCCAACTGCTCGATGCGGGCCAGCCGCGGCAGCAGGCTCTCCGCCGCATGGCGGTCGCCGAGCGACTGCTCAATGGCGACCAGTCGCTGCTCCAGCGCGATTCGGTCTGCTTCGTATCGCGCCTGTGTAATAGCGTCAGGCTGTTGTCGATCGTGTGCGATCTGCTCGGCCAGCTGTCGCTCCAGGACCTCGACGCGAGGAATCGTCGCGACGGTCTCCAACTGCTCGGCCAAGCGCGCAAGCGCCACATGGTCGATCACGACGGCGGCGCTGATGAGCAGCAGCCACGCAACGGCGGCGACGCGGATCAGCGTCGTGCGACGTTCACGTCCGGGCATCGTCATGGCTGGCCCTCCACAACGGCGCTGTCCGCGCTGGCAGCGGGTGTCGAGTCCGCTGTATCGAGGGGCTGGGCGAAGCAGATGCGGCGCGCGGTGTGATCGACGTGGAGAGTGCGAGCCGGCCCGGCCAGCGTCAGCAGCGCGTCGCGCAGTTGCAGGGGGCCGAGCTGGTAGTGCGCCGCCGGCAGCGGGAGGGTATGCAGCGCGGCGGTTTCCGGCCCGTCGCAGAGCTGGTAGCCGGAGCGCTGCAACACATGCCGGAGGCCATCGCCGACGCTCGCGTGCAGCGTGTCGGGCATGGACACGTCGACGACCTGCAGCAGCAGGTCCTGCTGGCCGGCCGTCGGGTGCAGCTCGACCAGGGTGTAGCGACCGTAGCGAACGACCGGGATGTACTCCGGTGTTGGCGCCGCTACCTCATCGGCAACGGGAGAGGGCGCTGGAGGTGTTGCGCAGCCGGCCGCCAGCGCGGCCAGCAGTAGGCAACTGCAGTAGGAAGGGATGGCGTGCATGGCTCGGCTCTCGGTAAGGTCGAGCCGAGACCATCGCCATTCTGCGAAGCTGTATCAGTAAACAAAGGGAACTGCTGTTCTGCCGATTCCATGAGCGCTGCAGGCTCGTATCACTGATCAGAAAAGCGCCAGTTGTGTAGAGCCACCGGCGTTGTTTGCAATGCAGTGTTTATCAAGAGAGTTATTCACAGATTTTGTGAGTAAGTGCTGGCGCGGCGGCCTAGGGGGGAGGTCTGTTTTTCGGCCTGTATCCCGACCTGGCGCCCGCGCGGCTGCGATCGGCGCAGGTTCCGCAGATGATTGGAGCTGCCCGGCAGCTCGTCGCTCTATGCCTTGTCGTGCTTATGAGCGCAGGCCAATCATGCGATAGCTTCCAAGCATAATCGCTATGTTATCGAACTTCGAGAGGTCTTCATTTCTGGTCTGCGCAATAGCATAAAGCCTGCTGAGCATGTCTTTGTCATTGGCACTTAACAGATCCAGAAGTCTGGTTGCGCTCTTGTTGGCGGACAATGTGCCCAGTGCGCCAGTATTACCTGTCAGCTCTTTTTCCAATAGTCGGGATAACATCGTCTTGTCGCCTGACTCTACAGCTTGGTTATCCAGCTTTAATGGTGGGAAATCCTCGGCTTTATATCGGACAACAGGTTTGGCATCGGGATTCGTAGCGCCATCAGAACCTGATGCCGAGAAGGCATAGGCGACGTCTTCCAGAAACGCGAAGTTCGACGCATGTACAGACATTCTGGTTGGGCTGAATACGGCATCCAGAAATCCGCGGTCAATCAATGTGTCGCCCATTGCTTTACTGGTTAACACTCTCTGTGCAACAGCCTCATCCTCTGCATTGAATTCAGCAATGAAGGGGGTGCCCTGAAGATCATATGCCTTTCCCGCATTGTCCAGCGGCCCTCCAGGGCCGGCCCTTCGATAGACCCCCAGATCAAAAGCCAAACCATCGACCTTGAGTGGATCTATTCCGTTCGCGCTTGCATACTCATAAACGGTTGCCAGCATTTCCCTGTCGCTTTTCGTGAGAAAGCTATAAACACTGCCAGAAGCGTTGCTTGTGGTGGTCGTGGTTTCAATTCTTGGCTCCACAGAGCCATCCGAATTAAATAGACGAGAAAGCATGATGGCTCTCCCGCTGATGCTGACCGTGGCCGACTCCTGTTTTTTGACAGTAGCGGCCTCCTGAGAGGAGGAGCCAGTAACCGAAGACTTGTTTGACTTGGATTCAACCGAGCTAGATGAGCTGGTGGTTGAGCCAGAAAGAGAGTTTACCGAGATCATGACGCTGCTCCTTGCTAGCTATTTCGTACGACAAGCACTTCATTCGTCCTGAAATTTCTGTGGCCATCAGACTGAGAGGATGGCCACGAAAATAACTTACCAACAATACTCCAGATTCAGTACGAATAGTTAACCGTAGGTGTCGAGGAAAAAGAAACGGCCCGCGAGGGGCCGTTGGTGGATGGACAGAAGGAGTCCAGCGACCCGAACGGGCCGCCGGCAGGGCGCATAGATCATGCTGCAACGAGTTGTCGCGCCAAGACCACTTCCACCGAGTCTCCGTCCTGATTCAGGACCTCGAGCCCGGATTCGGGTACGTCTCCCGACGTGCTCTGCGACACCATGATCTTTCTGGCCATCAGAGCCAGGCAGGCCATTTGCGACGTCGCCGCGTAGCCCAGATAGATGACCTTGACCGCCAGTGTCTGGCCGATGCGCCAGGAACGGCGCGCGGCCTGCTGCAGCGTGTAGACGTTCCACCCGGACTGCATGAACACGATCGTCGGGAACTCCAGCAGGTCCAATCCGGTTTTGACGAGATCGGGGTTGGTGATCAGCACGTCGATACCGCGATCGAGCTGCTCGGCGATCCAGTCCTCGCGGCGGCTGGCATCCACGCTCGCGCGCAATACCGCGACTTTGAAGCCTTCCTGCTCCAGTAACATCTTGAGTCGCGAGGTGGTGTCGCGCGTAGCGGTGTAGACCGAGTAGACCAACGTCTTGCGACCCTCTGCTTTTTCCTGCTTGCAGATGTCAATCATCTCCCGTTCCTTGGGCATGATTTCCAGCTCGTTGAACTGCGCCGGTGTGAAGGCCAGAACCTGACGCGTGCGCGGATGGCGAACCGTCTCTGCCCGGAAGCAACAGTCGGACCACGCCAACAGCACGTTGAGAACCACGCCAAGCAAGGTGGTGTCCCGCTTGCGCAGGGCCTCCTTGAGCGCTGCCGTCAGGGTGGCGGACAGCTCGCCGTAGGTACTGGCCTGCTCGTCATCCATCGCGACTTCGCGAAACTCTTCGTCATACGGCGGCAGCACGCTGCCGATGTCGCGGAGCTTGAGGAAGATCGTGTACGGCAGGATGCAGCGCAGAATGCCTTTCGGTCCAAATCCAGGCGCCTTGACGGTCCTGACGTTGATCTTGCTGCCCTTGGCGGTCTTGTGCGCAGGACCGTCGCTTTCGGAGTAGATATCCCGGAGGACGCCGTGGTCGCGCATGAACGCCATCGCGGCGGCATTCATGCTGCCGCTGGCACTCGGACGGTAACCGTCCTCGATCATGCGACCAGGCAATGCGCGGAACAGAAGATGGAACAAATCATCTGCGTACCCGCCCATCAAGGTTCCGGTCAGCAGCAAGGCCTTGCGAACCTTGGATGCGATCACACCCATCGCCTGGCCCTGCGCCGATCCACCCGTCTTGTACTCGTGGGCTTCGTCTGCGATCAGCAGATCGAACGTGCCTTGCGGCAGATAGCGCTTCACGAACTCCGAGGGTTGATAACCGCCTTCGCCGAAGCCGAACTCCATGCTGGACATCGCGCGTTCCATGCGCTGCGCCTGGCGATCCGAGAACACCAATTCTCCATCGGCATTCATCAGGTTGATGAAGTTGTGCAGGTTGTCACCGAGCATCGACGCGAGGAACGAATCGCCGAATGTCTTCATCAGCTTGCGGGCCGTCGCTTCGCCGATGGTGGGAATCCGCTTCAGCGCACGCAGTACGGCGGCGGATTGGTCGCTGCCGGACAAGGTGCGCGGGCGCATCAGCGTCCACAGCGCGGACTCGCAGACGCTGCACTTGCGACGGGTTTCTTCGGCTTCCAGCTCGATGACATTGACCGGTTCGCCGTCGAGGTTGTTGACGGCCGCTCCGCAATGCGGGCAGGCCCCCACGACGCCATATCGGGTGTGTTTGCGCACGAAGGCTGGTTTCCAGTGGAAACCCATGCGCATCCTGACCCTGCCGATGACGAAGAACTCTTGCCCCATGTCCGGCACATTCAAGCGCTCGCG
The DNA here is from genome assembly GCF_052245235.1 of Pseudomonas sp. B392_1p. Classification (NCBI taxonomy): domain Bacteria; kingdom Pseudomonadati; phylum Pseudomonadota; class Gammaproteobacteria; order Pseudomonadales; family Pseudomonadaceae; genus Pseudomonas; species Pseudomonas sp. B392_1p. The sequence continues at coordinate 237,164 of NZ_JBQPXM010000005.1, read as the reverse complement.
CAGCTTGATCAGCTTGAGCAGCGTGTCCGGGCCATTCAGCACCCACACTTTCGCGGAGGGGACGACTTCGAGAATTTCGCGCCGCCACTTGTAGACCAGATGCGGCGGGCTCAGTACCAGGGTACGGCGATAGCCTTCGGCCTGAAGGACCGCCGCCAGCGCGATGCCGACGGTGGTCTTGCCGGTGCCCATCTCGCCGTTGACGAATGCTGCGCGCTCGCCGTGGTTGACCAGCAGCTCCGCCGCCGCATGCACAACCTCGGCCTGGGCGGGAAACAGCTGACGCTTCAGGCCGGCCAGCACCAGTTGGCGGTTCGCACGAGGCACGCCGCTGTAGACCGGTGGGTTGGCGCGGTTGAGAGAATCCAGGAGCTCGTCGCCGAACTCCTGAACGAAGTCCTGAAGGGTCAGTGTCAGATCGTCGCTGTCCGTATCGAGGTCGAGCAGATCATCGGTGTCGGATGAGGTTTCTGCGGCGGGTGCCGCTTCCAGTTGATGGCTCATGGTGGTGCTCCAGGTAGGTGGGGCACGCACTACCCCCAGGGGCAATGACGTGCCCCTGGGGGATGAACGGGAGATGGCGGCGTGTTGCCGCCAGGGAGGTTTCAGTACTCGCTGGGTAGCAGCAGCGTGGTGACGCTGCGATCCCACTCGGTGATGATCCAGAGCTTGAGGTTGGTATCGACCTGGTAGGAGGAGAACAGACGATCCTCGCCTGATTTCAGCGCGGCGTCGTTCAGGCGCCAGTCGTCTTCGCTGAGATCACCCCAATCACCGCTGAGATGGCGATGCAGATAGGGGCTGGGATTGAGGCGCCCCGTAACGACGAGGTTCTCCACGCCGTTGGTCATCACCATCGCGCCGGGTGAAAAGCGCACGTTGGGAACCTGACGGATGGACAGTGCTTCGATTGACATGGCATTTGTTCCTTCGGAGAAGAAGGGGCCATGGCACCCGTCGGGGCCATGACCCCGGTGGGTGGAAGAAATCGGTGGCGGACGAGTCAGCGCTCGGCAGCCAGCACGATGTGGGTTTCGCTGCGATCCGCTTCGGTGAAGATGCAGATGCTCAGCTCGCGGTGAACCACGTAGAACGATTCGAGCCGTCCGTTCGATTGCAGAGCGTCGTTGTTCGCCTGCCACTTCTCATCGCTGACGTCGCCCCAATCGGCGCGGGCGTGGCGCTGGAAGTACGGAATGGGATCGAGCCGGCCTTCGCGCATGCAGCGGTCGATACCGGGGCTGAAGATCAGTGCGCCGACCATGAACAGCAGGGGGCGTTGGTTGTCGCTGGGAGGTGGGGATGTCATGACTCGTGCTCCTTCTGTGGAATGCGCGGGACATGACCCCATCGGGGTTCATGCCCCTCTGGGTGGGTGAAACGATGAGTGCGTGCCGTCAGATCAGATATTCTTCCTCGGGCAGTTGGACGATGGTGGTGCGATGGTCATCGCTGGTGATCACGTCCAGCGTCAGGTTGTGCGTGATCCGAAAACGAGAGCGCATCGGCGCGTCCTGATCGAGGGCAACGACGTTGGCTTGCCGCTCGGCTTCGCTGACATCGCCCCAATCGCAGCGCTGATGACGCTGCACATAGGGCAACGGATCGATGAGGCCCTTGGCGGCCAGCCAATACACCTTCTCACTCAGTTGCAGTGAGCCTATCGCGAAGAGTGGTGGCGTCTGCGGCGTAGGCCGCTTGCGAAAACGAAACATGGCGGTTCTCCTTTGGGTGGATGAGAGGCAGCAGGACGGCAAGCCGTCCGGTGGGATCAGTGGATGGTGATGATTCGGCCGAGCGTGGCCGAGTCGGGGGACAGGTCCCACGCACGAATGACCGGCACGAATTTGTCGGTGAGGATGCGGGTTTCGGCGATCGAGCCGTCGTCGCGCTCGCGATACTCCGTGGTCGTGGTCTTGCCCTTGTGGGTGTCGCCTTTGACGGCAAGGGTGCGACCGTTCTTGGCGCGCACGACACCTGAAATCGCGCCAGCCGCGAGGGCCAGCGCCAGGTGCCAGTGAGACAAGCTGCGTGCCGGTGGACGCAATGACTGCTGCGTGGCACCGAGATGAGTCTCGAACGATGGCCACAGCCCTCGCAGGCGTCGAACTTCGTCGGCGAACTGCTCGGGCTCCAGGCTGAGCCGGTAGAAGTGCTCCGGCTCGGCGAGGGCGACGGGAATCACGTAGGGGAGCACGGGCCACTCGGGCGGAAGTTCCTCCGCGTCGAGTTCGCCGAGTCCGATCTGCAGCAGCCGGGCACGGATGCTCTTCACGTCGTCACCGACCAACTCGCGTTGGCGAATCCGCCGGCCGAATACGACGACCTGCCTGAACTGCGTCTCCTCCGCTCGGTAGATGCGCAGATCGGCGAAGTGTCGCGTCAGCCAGCCGACCAGCTCCTGGTCGAGCACGTAGGACGGCACGATGAAGACGAGAATCCCCTCGTATTGCAGCAGGGGCAGCGTCTTCTGATAGAACAGCTTTTCCAGCCGTGCGCGGCCTTTGCCGTCGTAGCCGATGTTGCCGTTGGCATCTTTTGATAGATCTCCGTATGGCGGATTGAGCCACAACAGGCCGAAGCTCTGGCGCGCGATCAGCGTGTCCATCAGATCGCCGTGAATGCACCGGTCGACCAACAGCCGCGCGTGGTTCGCGCGCTCCTGGTCGTACTCGACGGCATACGCGGTGACCTGCTGCCCGAGGGCATGCGCGGCTTCCGCGATGGCAACGCCTTCGCCGGCGCACGGATCGAGAATGCACATTGGCCCATCGCTGGGCGCCAGTGCGCTGAGTGCTCTTTCGAGCGTGTCTTCGTCGGTCGGGAAGTATCCCGCCTTGACGAAATTCCGGGCGAGCCGGGGGAACATGAGTGCCATAAGAAGTCTCCTGTCTGGCGGGGATGAAAGAAATCAGTGCGTGCCGAGCGCACGCATCTGCCGTGGGTCAGGCCACCGTTTCCTGTGTCCAGATCCGGGTCGGATATGGATAGGCCGGTAGGACATTGCTGCGGATGAGCTCGCCGAGCGCGTCGGTGAGCACCGGGACATCCAGTCCCAGGCGGAAGCCCTGCAGCGGACCGAGGGCCACCGGCAGGTTCTGGAGCATGTCGCGCTCGCGTAGTAGTGCCAGTACCGGCGTTTGCCAGTGGTCCAGCAACGGCAGTGGGCAAGTGTCCCTGACCAGTTGCCAAAGGCGCGGCGTGGGATCGGTCTCCGAGCGCGGTAACAGCGCCAAGGCGCTGGCCGTGCTCTTGTCGGGCCGGATGCAGCGACGGTCGAACAACCACAGATTGACCATCGAGCCGAAAAGCGTGCGTCGATAAGTGCGGGTCAACCGCTTTTCGAGACGGTCGACGGTGCCGATGAAGGCGGGCACGGAGCCCCCTTGCTCGGTGATGAGATGAAACTGGTCCAACCCATCTTCGTCGCGGCCCAACGTGAGCCGGGCCAGGAATTGCTGGATCGCGGTGTCTCGCGCCCAGACCGAGAGGAAGATCAGGTCGCCCTGGTCGCTGCAGACGCAGGCATCGGCCATCAGGTCGCTGCATTCGTCGATGCGGTACAAGGTGTGCTGGGAAGTTGGTGCAGGCATGGTGGTGTCCTCGATGAAAGGAGGGGCACCACTACCTGCAGGGGCAGCGAATGCCCCGTTAGGGATGAAAGAGTACGGACCAGATGACCGTCCGCGTGGGCGGTTACAGTTCCCGTTCGCTGAACGATCCGTCGGCTTGATGATCGACTACGCGGTTGCCGATGTTCCTTTCGAGGTCACGCTGGACCTCGATGAACATGCTCTCCGGCACAACGATCTGAAAATGGCGTAAGACCTCACGGTAGTAGCCCAGGTCATGGCTGAACGGATCGCTCTCCTGCAGATTGCTATACAAGAAGTCCTCGTCCTCGACCTTCATGGTGTCGTCGATCAGCTCGGGGGGCTTCTCGATGACCAGGAAGAAATAAGCCATCGGCCGGTCCCAGCCGAGTACGACGGTGACGGGAAATCCTTTGTGCAAGGTGTCGAAGTAGTGCCGGCTCATGGTGATGTCCTCGGAGGATCGGGAACAGCACCGCCCGAAGGGGCAGATGCCGCCCCTATGGGTGGATGGGAACCGCTCAGGCGGTCAGCACCGCGACGGTGGCCTTCGGCCTGCGCCGCTCGGCATGGTAGGCGCGAACACGTTCACGCCACTCGGGAGATGCCACCGGCACCATATCGAGATAGCTCAGTGGGCAGGTGTAGTAGAACGGATGTACGGACTCGCACAGGTCCTTGTATCCCCACTGGTGACCGCTGCGTTGCAGCAGGTCGCAGCGGATGTAGCGCAGGGACTCGCCAGGGGCGAGATCCTGGTGGATGCTTTCGACCTTCGCGGTGAGTTCGACGACGGACCAGAGCACATTGCCGCGCAGAGCATGCGCGATGACACGGGTGCTGACGCGCGGATTGTCTTCCGGTTGGATCAGGTGGTGGATCAGTTCGGAGCGGGACCAAGAAGAAAAGAGCCAGCCCATGATGGAGGCCTCCTGAAAATGGCCGGAGTCCTCCCCTTCGGGGTAGGAACCCCGGCGGGTGATGTTGTGCCGCGTGAACGGCTATGGATTCAAGTGCGAGCCATCAATACTCACCGCAACCGGCCGGACAACAATCCGGATCGAGCCCGTGACTGCAATAGCCGTTATCAGTATTCCAGTCCCGGGTTTCCTGTCTTTCGGCAGGTGTCGCGTAGTCCCATTCCTCTTTGGCGATTTCCAGGGCCTGTGCGCGCTGGTGTTCGGGCAGTTGATCAATTTGCGCATCAATTGCCGAACTGAAGAGGTTGACGTAGTGGTCGTGAGACGATCCGCAACCCGCGCTGGCCTGTGTGGCTGCTGCATTGCAGACAGCCTGCCACGCCGATTCATCGAACGTGGAGCAGGTATCCCCGGTGGGTTGTGAGGGTGTATTGCAAACGATCGTTGACATGCTGGAGTCCTCCAGAAAAACCGGAGTCTTCCCCGCATGGGGAGGAACCCCGGCGGGTGCATGAAACACCGCGGATGCGGCGATGAGGATTACGCTGCCTGCTGGTCAGCCCCGACGCTCCACAGCTGCGACTTGAAGTCGAGCGCGTAGCCGAGCTGGCTCAGGCGAGCGATTTGCGCGCGCAATGTGCGGCGGTCGATGGTCGAGTCCAGTTTCACCGACTCTTCCAGCGGCCACAGCAGGCCGAACAATGCGGCGTCGTCGCTGTCGGGGCCGTCGGAGGCGGCGACTGCGGCGGATGGCGTTTCCACCCCAAACGGCGTGGTATCGATCAGCGGGTCCTTCGATGCCTGCACCGGTGCAGGTTCTGGTGGCGGGGCTGTCGCCGGCATCGCCGGTTGTATGCCCAGTTCCTCATCGAGCGGGTCGACTTCCTGATTGGAGATAGCGCGGGCTTCAGCCCTGCTCAGTTTGTCGATGCCTGAGAGCGCCATGCTGTCCAGCGTGGCGCGGTTTTCCAAACGAAAGCCGCCCCCGGAGGGATAGGCTTTCACGTCGATATAGCTGATGACGAATTCCCCGTCGTATTTTCCTTCGGGGTACTGCTCCAACATCGCGTCCTTGACGGCGAACTTGCCGATCGGCGTGACGAGGTGCCCGACGTTGAACGGCCCGTTGCGGCCGTGGATTTTGCGGACTGCGAGCTTGCCGGGGACAGTGATGGTGAATAACCAGGGATCAGCGGTTGGCTCCATGATGAATCTCCTCGTGATGACGTGGATGAAAGAAAGCGGGCCACGCCCACCAGGGGCGAGGTCTGCGTGGCACTCATGCCTTCAGTTGGCGCATGCCCTCGGCGAGCATCCAGAGCGCACGGTTGAGCCGCACGTTCTGATCGATCCCCTGGACGGCGCGGGTGCGCTGGCGATGGCCGTTGGCCGAGCGACCGGACAGGCCACCTTTCACCAGGTTCTCCTGCACACGGTTGAAGACGGACCAGAGGTCCCTGCGCCTGTCGTCGTAGCGGCGTGGCATCAGTACCTGTTCCTCGGTGATCGGCAGCGGCTTGTCGGGGCTGTCGTACTTGAGGGTCAGGGCGGAGCGGGCCAGCAGCGTAGCTTCACCGTCATCAAGCGTGATGGTGCGCATTGCATCGCGGGACTCCTGGACGTGCTCGAAGCCCTTCAGGACTTCATAGGCACCTTCGATCACTTGCCCGGCGACATTGCCTTTGTGATGCACGCGGATATCCGCGAACGTGTCGCCGCAAACCAGACCGTTATGGCAGACGAATCTGAACATTCCGGACAGCATCTGGTAGGCACTGGTGCCGTCGTGCGAGTTGAGAAGGATCACCTCGTTCGCCTCGTCACCGTTGATCTGGCTTGCGTGGCGGAGGCGGATCATGTGCTTTGTGAACTCGCGGCGGTCTTCATGACGCACACGGGTCTGGCACACCATGAAAGGCTGGAAACCTTCTCCGCGTAGTTCGGCGAGCACCGCTGCGGTAGGGATGTAGCTGTAGCGTTGCGACCGGCTTTCGTGCGCGGCTTCGGCGAAGATGGAGGGGGCCACCGCACGAATCTGGTCGTCGGACAGCGGACGGTCAGCGCGCAGTATTGGCGAGCGGGGAGCGAAACGAGAGGCGAGTTGCATGGCCATTCTCCTTGAGAATTGCGGCAATCGCGCACGGGCCTGCAAGGCCAGCAGCGGTGATTGCATGGGATGAAAGAAACCCCGAGAGACAGGGCTGATTGGGCGATGACGAGGAACCGGCCACGCATGCCGCCGACACCGAAGTGACGGGGCATGGAGGCCTGGGGTGGATGCAAGGCCTGGGGTGGCCTGCGGGTCAGAACGATGCAGCCAGCGCTGGCTCCTCGACAGGGGCCTGCTCGGGTGCGGAGGGTTGCGGGCTATCGTTGTCGTCTTCGGCGGGAGTTGTCTCTTCCGGTGCCGGAGCACCTTCGGGGGCAGTCGCCTCGGATTTCAGCGGATAGACCTGTTGGCCATCGACCTTGATCAGGCCGATCTGGATCAGGTTCGACTTCAGGCTGCCGCCCACTTCGCCGGCGTGTTCGCCCCTGGTGCGGATGTAGGCCTCTGCCTTCATGTCGTTGAGCGTGAAGGCCAACAACACCTTCTTCTCCGCTTCAACGGCCTGGATGCAGCGTTGCACCAGATGCCGGGCGCCATCGTCCGTGACGGTGGTGTCGAAGTAGCGGTATTCCCGCTGACCGGGCGGAAGGTCGACCGGGCCGGTCAGCGCCGCGATGGCGCATGACAGGAACGGGTCTCCGCCGTTGGGAACCACTTTCGGGTTTTTGAGATAGCCGATGCCGCGGGTGAGCAACTGGTGATACTCGATTTCCTCCAGGGCACTGCGGTCCAGCAATTCGGCCTTGAGTAGCCGGGCCTTCATGCTTGCAGCGGGGTCACCCGAAGGCTTGCGGAACGGATCGATCCACACGTCGCCGAGGCGAAAGCGAACCAGAGGCCGCTTCTTGTGATCATCGATACCGATGTACGGCTCGACGAGTTTCTTGGCGTCGGCACCGGACACGCGTACATCGAAGTAGCGCCGAGTCGGGTCCTTTGCAGGACCGACGAGTGCTGCCACAGTGCATGCCAAGAACGACATGTTCTGCTTGCCCTTCACTTGCACTTCGCGGACGCGTTGGATGTAGGCGATACCCGAGGTGTGGATGTCGAAGTACTTCCGATTGGAATCAGTACTGGTCATGGCGATTCTCCATTGACTTGAGAACAAGAAAGCGGAGGCACACCGACCCACTGCGGGAGGTGAGTAACCCCGCGGTGGGTTGACGAACAGCTGGATCTGCATCCTTCACCGGCAGGCCGGTGATCGTTCGCGCAAGGGATGCGGTGCGAACTGGCGGTCGCGCAGCAGATGCTGCGCGGCAATCTTGAAGACCTTGATTGCCTGGCATGTCGCTGACGACGTCAGCGGAACATGGGGTCAGCCTGGCGCTGCATATGTGTTGGGGCCAGGGGGAATCGGCAATAGCGCTGGACCGCATTGGTCAGTCGCCGCAGTAGCAGGAGATGGATTCGTCGCAGGGATCGAACAGGTCTCCCTGGCTGGCGGCGAAATGCGCCAGCTCGGCATAGCAGGGGCCATCGGCGCGAAAACGGGCACCGCTGGGCTTGCTCGCCAGATTCAGCGATTCCATGCGAATCCACCAGGTGGCCGCTTCCGGTCGCGCCTTGATCAGCGCAAGCCGCTGGCCGCGTGGTTTGAGAAAACACAAGTCACAGTTGCCCTCCAGCGTTCTGCCGTTGACGGTCAGCAGCTCCAGGTTGAAGGGTTGGCGCTCCCAGAAGGCACCTACGTCATGCACGCTGATACCGGCCTCGGCCAGGGGCATGCACATCGTCTCGCTGGCCGACTCCGTGGAATGGCCTCTCGCCCGAATCTTGGCGACGCGGCGCTGTTCATCCGCACGAATACCGATGAACTGGTCCCAGGAAGTCCAACCCAGGCTGCGCACGAACTTGTGCATCGGCCGGATTTTCAGGCTGGTCGTGCAACCTCGCGCCACTGGATTCGGCAGATATTGGCGTTTGCGGATCAGCGCCTAGAACGGTTCGCCCTCGCGGCTGGCTGTGGCGAAATCGACGACCGCGAACCCAGGCGGGGTGGTGCGATATTCCAGCCAGTGGATGGGCACATGCCAGTGCTCGGCGCAGTCGCGCACGAAGCGCAGCGTTGCCTCGACTTCCTTTCCTGTGTTCGCAAAGCAGACGATGGTCTCCGCCGGCAGTCCGGCATTCGCCTGTAGTACCCGCCACAGCATGTACGCGCTGGTGCGGCCACCGCTGAAACTGATGCAGGTGGGGGAATCGATCTTGAACGGATCGCGCATGCGGACGTCTCCAGGGGCAGGCCGGCGTCAGCCGGCGACGGAGGCCGGTGCGGCCTGGAGACGGTGGGTGCGCGATCGAGAGGAAAGCGCGAATAGAGGAAGCCCCCGCGAGCGGGGGCGGTGGAGTGGCGGTCAGTGGCCGTCTGGCGTGGGGGGAACCGGCTTGAAGCTCAGGTGCGTCGCGGTAGCCGACAGCTCCAGGTCGTCCTCGCTGTTCAGAATGCGTGTGAACACGCGTTCGTTCGGATCGAAGAACTCGCCGAAATCGTCGCCACCAAGCTCAGCGCGGGATAGCTCCCACCAGTTGTCGAACGGGTCGACGTCAGGGTTGCAGCCGACGGCGTAGGCGAGCCGCTTGAGGCGTCCGTCCTCGGGGCGGCGCTCGCCACCTTCGGCGAGGAAATACACACCCTGGTCTTTGGCCAGGATCACGCGGCTGCGATTGGCGACGGCTTCGGCAAGTACGGGGCGCAGGTCTGCGCCTTTGAATCGTAGAGGCATGGAGGTATCTCCTACGGTGGTGAGCGCAGTGCGGGGCCGTGGAGCAGACAGGGCTGCCGGCGAGGCAAAGCCGGTTGGATGTGCCCGCTGAGCCCCGGTGCGTCCTGGGAAGGGAATGACCGGCGCAGTGTCTGCACTGCAGCCTCGAAGGTCTCGACTGCCTGGGATGTTGCCGGCGACGCCAGCGAACACGTGGGCAACGATGCGGCGCCTGCAGTCGGTTCGCGTGTGGCAAATCGACTTCGCTGCTCACCGCCTTTCTTCGGGCGAGAAAAAGCCCCTCGACGAGGGGCTGGTGGGAGGGGCCAAGCTACGGCTCAGGACTGTTCAGAGTGCTCAGGGTCGAGGTTGTAGTGGACGCCACGGAGCCCGTAGGTGCGTTCCATGTCTTCGATGCTATCCATGTGCGGTCTCACGTACTCCACGCAGCAGTCGCCCAGGCCCCAGCCGGTGTCTTGGTTGTGGAACTGCCGACCTTCGTACCGGCCTCCGCAGCAGCAACATTTGAGGTTGCGAATGGGATTCATGAGGTCTGGGTGGGGTGTGCCAATGGCTGTTGCCATGATCGCTCTCCAAAAATGTGAACGGAGCCCTCCAGCTGGAGTTTGGCCCCAGCGGGTGGATGAAGGTGCCTGGATCAAGTGCCTCTCCAGGCGCAGGTCGGCGACGGAGGTCGGCCGGGCCTGGATACGGGAAGGGTTCAGTCGCAGGATGGCGCGAAAACGAAGAGGCTCCCGCGAGTGGGGGCTGCCCGCTATGCCAAAGAAATCGCCTGTAGCGTGAGAAGCGGGCCGGCAAGGACCATCTGCAGGTCGTCCGTGCTGCTCAGGCTTCTGTCGAAGACTTCGTGCTGTGGCTTGAAGAACCAGCGGAAGTCGTTTTCGCCCAGTTCGGTACAAGAGCGCACCCGCCAGTCGTCGAACGGGTCGACGTCGGGGTTACAGCCGTCAGCATAGGCGACCAACTTCTGGCGTCCGTCCTCCGGGCGGTGTTCGCCATGTTCAGCGATGAAGTACACGCCTTGGTCTTTGACCAGGATCAGGCTGCACCGATTGGCGATCGATTCGGCAAGCACGGGGCGCAGGTCTGCGCCTTTGAATCGTAGAGGCATGGAGGTATCTCCTACGGTGATGAGAGGACAGCGGGGCGGTGGAGCGAACAGGGCGTGGCTGCCGGCAAGGAAGGCCGGTTGGGCATGCTCGCTGGCCACCGATGTGTCCTGGGAAGGGAATGACCAGCGCAGTGCCTGCGCCGCAGTCTCGAAGGTCTCGACTGCCTGGGATGTTGCTGGTGGCACCAGCGAACACGTGGGCGACGATGCGTCGACTGCCATCAGATCGCGCCCGGCAAATCGACTTCGGTGGTCACCACCTTTCTCGGGGCGAGAAAAAGCCCCTCGACGAGGGGCTGGTGGGAAAGGCCAGGGGACGCTTCAGTCGTCCAGAGCTACGTCTCGTACAGCGGTAATCCGTCGAGCGCAGGGGCGTCGGCGTCCAGCACCAGGAAGCGAACATCGGCATCGGCGGCCTGATGCAGGACGTTTACCAGCGATGGCGGAACGCCTCCGTCTTCGTGCTCCTGGCGTAGCTGTTCGGCAGTGATGCCTTCGATGTGCAGCAGGTTGGCGGTCGTCCAGGGTGTGGCGATCAGCTTCATCCCGATCGCTGGGCAGCCGGGAATGCGGAAGGCGACGAACAGCAGGTCGGATGGTCTTTCGACCTTGGACATTTCCAACAGGTAGTCAATCGCTTTCTCGTCGACGTGCGCGGCGCTGATTTCCCAACTGCGACTGTAATGGCCGGTCTCGAACGAAAGTCGCTGTACGACTTCACGTGCGGCTTCTTTGGAGCAGGCATCGCCGATGTGCATGGGTTGGCCGGCGTCGTCGCCGTGGATCGCGTAGGTCACGGTTTGAATAACGCCGGTGGTACGGCATTGGGCTTCCAGGTCATGGGGGATGAGCTGACTCTCGGTGATCAGTGCGAACTCGTCGCTGAAAATGCACGGGCAGCGCGTGATCTGGTCGTCGGGCAGATGCGCCTGGCTGGGATGCAGCGGACGCCAGACCGGTGGCTGATGGTCTTCGCCGGTGATGAGCAGTTCGCGGCAGATGTGGAGATTCTGATAGCCGCGGCGGAAGGGGTTCGGATGATGGGACATGGTGTTTCTCCTGCAGGGGATGTGGACGGAGCCAATCCCCGACTGGAGGTTGGCCCCAGCGGGTGGATGACAGTGCCTCGATCAGGTAGCGAGTGATTTGGCGTTGAGCAGATGCTCGGCAACGCCGTCACGTACTTTTGCTTGGAACTGCTGGTCGGTGAAGGCCGAGATCAGTCGCGAGATGTCGCCCGTGATTCTGGCGCAGGCGGATTCGAGGTCACCGGCGAGGTAGGCCGCGCGTAGCTCTGCGCCCAGCTCCAACGTGTGAGAAGAAGCACCGAATAGGGACACCTCTCGGCTCAGGAAGCAGGCGTCTCCGCCGAACTCGAACAGTCGCGGCTTGCCGCAGTGCCAGCAGCCCTCGAATAGAATGGCCGATAGGTGATGGCCATCGTCGAACCGCGACGCGATCAGGAACAGTGCATCCAGGTCGGCGGCGTCCTCGAACGAGTGATGTTCGATGAGCTGCGCGAGCTCTTCGTCCTGATCGGTGCCGAAGTGTGCGGCCAGCGTCCACAGCAGGGATTCGATGGTCGGTTCGTCGTCCTGTACGGCCAGATCGAGCGCGCCGGCGAGGTCACCGAGACCATCCAGCACGTCGGACCACTGCGCGTCGTTGGATTCGGATATTCGAGCGATATATGCGCGACCGTCACCCGGGTAGGTTTCGTCCAGCGCGAAGGCACCGAACAGTGCGGTGATGACCGGTGTAACGCGGTCGAGCATGAGGACGCCGGTAGCGTCGTAGTAGTTGTTGGCCATGGTGGCTCCTTTCGATGGATGAGCGGAGCCAGGCCCGTGCGGACGATGGCATCCGCATGGAAAAACCCGATACCGACGGCATCGGGCGGTGGGTGGTTGGGTAGATTTCCTCGCTATAGGTTGTCGGCGTCCGTGGAATAGCGCGGTCGCATCCTCACCGACGGGCTACTCACCGAAATCGGTGGGGGCGCCCAGTGCTTTCAGCACGTTGATCAGGCCGCTATTCGCGAGCACATACAGCTGGTTGTAGTCGTCGCCGGTCGGTGCCTGTTCCTGCTGCATGAGCTGCTGATCAAGCTCGATGACGCTCTGGCGAACGGATCGCGCGATGGACAGTGGTGACTGTCCAGCGGGATCTTCCTGAGCTTCGCCAAGCGCGGTCAGCACGGCCCGCGGCGATAGCGCGGGCTTGTCGAAGGCTTCAAATGGCGTCGGCACTTCGACGTGGCACAGTGCTTCGAGGATTTCGTCGCCGATACAGAACTCGGTGAGCTCGTTCTTTCCGGCGCCGTCCTTGTCGTAGTCGACCACGACGATCCGCGGCCGCGGAAGATCGCTGGGCCAGTGTTCGGTGATGACGGTTTGGATCACGCCGCCTTCGACGACGACAGCGATGTAAGGGGCTTGGGGCATGTTGTCGCTCCTGTGATGAAGGAGGGACAAGGCCACGAGGGACGGATGTCCCTCGTGGGGTAAGAAAAAGAATGGCGGGTGAGGAAACTCACCAACCGTTGTAGTGGAGCAGCAGGTCGGCGATGACCTTGCGACGTTGCAGATCGAGGCCGCTGAGATCAGCGAATCCCTCGAACTGGCAACGCCTGAGCATCGCACCGCCTTCGCGGGCGTTGTAGAAGCTCACCATGCTGGACAGGAACATCCGCTGGCCGCCGCTAAGAACACCCAGGGCGTCGTTGAGTTGCAGCAGGTCAGGACGCAGGTGCCACTTGTTGGAGGCGCGTTGAAGACCTTCGCGCGTACCGTCGCCGAACCATTCTGCTCCGGCGATTTCGACCCCTCGTTTCCAGGCCTTGAAGAACGCTTCGGGAGCCTGGGCGAAGTGCAGATCCTCCAGTGCGAGCTGGTCCAGTAGTTCGGGTGGAAGAGACTGGCTCATGATTCATCTCCTTACGACAAGCAGTTAGGGGGTTAGCCGCTGCTGCCACTGCCCGGTTTCCAAGGCATGTCTGGCTTCGTGATGTGAGGGGAAGTACTCGACGGGCTCGCGCGATACCGGCTCGCCTTGGTCGACGGTGCCGATGTAGTAGCCGGCAGCACTGCGGAGAACCTGCAGGGGCCATCGCTCACCAAGGTGAGCCAAGGCCAGGTAGCCGATGGATTCGGCGCGAGCCTGATCGGCGCTGATTGGGATGGGTGAAGACGCATCGGACATGAAAGCCTCCCGAGTGAAGTGGAAGCACCGGTGCCGAGTTGGCGCTCATCCGTAGGAGCGGTGCGAGACGGACTGGTCGGATCAACGCGGGAGATTCCGCGGCGCAGCCAGAGGACCCTTGCTGCTGGCATGGTGCTGACCGAAGTCAGCGACACATGGCGAACAGCATCGAGGCGGGAAGGGATGGCGTCAGTGGTAAATGGGAAGCCGAAGGCGTCCCGATTGCGTAGTGCGGTGGTGGGTTGTGGTGGAAAAAAGAACGCTCCCGAAGGAGCGTTCGTGGGATGAGCTCAGCTCAGGTTGAGCTGACTTCCGTCAGCTTCCCGTCGACGTCGAAGACCAGCTGCACCACCGCACCGGCCAGCTTCGGCTGGGTGCCGTAGCGTAGCGTGTGCGGCAGCAGCGCCTTGACGACCTCGCCTGGAACCTGCGAGCAGCCCACGGCGATGAACGTGGCGAGCGTCTGCGCGTCTTCATCTTCGCGGTTCTCGTCATAGCGGTCGTCGAAGATGTAGTCCGAAACGAGCGCTGTGACGATGCCAGCGTGTCGCGTCAGGTAGAGCGTGTCGTTCTGGCGCAACGCGTTCACCGAATACCTACCGCGTTCGCCCTGCATGCCGACGTCCAGCGTGTCGACCAAGACCAGCTCAATGCAATCGGCCAGCGACGCCGGGGTCTCGCGGTGGAGAATCGCGCCGTGCCAGACCTGTATCTGGTTCGGCTCGATAGTCTTGAGCATCTGCCTCAGCCAGTGGTTCACGTCAAGGCGATGTTCCTCCAGCAGAAAGGCCTCTCGTGCCTCCAGATAGGCTTGCGCTGCGAACTCGTCTTCGTCCTCGATGTACCAGACGCCGGTTTCCTCCAGGGCAACGCGGGCTGATATGCCGTCGAGCGGGTAGCGCTCCCCGTAGTGGCTGTATCCGGGAGGATTGGCTTCCCAGTTGCGAAACCACGCACGCAACGCGAACGGCACGTCGTTGAGCAGATCCGTGTTCGACGAGGACAGGCAGGTCTCCGCGTACAGCTCCACGAATTCGCTACCAGCCAGCCGCCCTTTGGCTTCGATCAATGCCTGTCGGTAGGCATCGTTGATCGCTGCCTGAATGCGCCGGTGATCCTGCTCTTCGTTGAGCAGATGTTGCCTATCCGGGAGGCGGGCGATCATGTCGTTGCGCAACAGCACGATCTGGTGCTTGGAATGAATCGGTACACGGCCGATGGGTAGACCCTGGAGAAAGCAGCGCCATTGCGTCGGGTACGCATCCAGATTGATCAACATGCGTCCCACCGGCGTGTCGTGCCATGGCAGGCTCGGATTGGCCAGCGGACGATGGATGTCGATACCGTTGAGCGACACCCGCACGGGAAACGCTTCGCACAGCCGATTGAGCTGGTCCTTGGTCCAATGCAGCAGGGTGAAGGCGGGTATCGGCGACTGCACGCCATCCAGCCGGATTTCGGTGCCGATACGCGGTGCTATGGGATACACCGCAATCGCATCGCCGCGGATGATGGTCGCCGTTGCGGCGTCGAATGCCTGGCCGCGGGAATACACGGACAGATAGGTGGAGAAGTAGAGGGTGGACAGCACGCCGAGGCCGAATGCGTTTTCGCGTTCTTTCAGCGCGGGGTCCCAACCGGACTCGGCGATGTGGATCAGCGTCTGCAGGTCGGCAATACCGATGCCGTCGTCGCTGACGATCAGAGTATCGCCGTCGGCGACGATCTGGATGTGGCTGGCCTGGGCGCGTCGCGCGTTCTGCAGCAGCTCACCCAGCATCGAGTGCTGGGTGAACGCGTGCCGCAGGTTCGCGATCAGCTGGTTCTGATTGGTTCTGATTGGTTCTGAGACGAATCGTGGTTATGGGATGATTCCTGTATGAGGTATACCCACGGAGGGCGTATGGATAAAGGCGACAGGCGACAGGCGATGGCGGACCCGGCGGAACCCGGTGCCGATGGCGGAGGAACAGAGGGGCATCCACGCCGAGGGAAGGCGTGCGTCCGCGCAGGTGATGCGGAGCGGACTGGACCGGTCGCTGTGGTTAGCGCAACCTTGAAGACCGTGGTTGCCGGGGAGCGCTGAAGATTCAGCGGCACCTGGGAGAAGCGTTGTCGGGGTGGGGCGGCGTGGTCATCCGACTATCGGAATGCGCTGCCAGCCTCGTTCATGCCAACGCTTGGAGCAGTCGCTGTCCCAGCCAGGCGATGCAGGGCACTGCCATGGAGTTGCTGATCGCTCGGTAGCGTGGCCCGTCGGCAGTCGCTTTGCCTCGGTACGGCACCTGCGTGTATCGAGGGCGGCCACTCATTCACTGTGTTGAGTGTTCCGGGATGTTGCCCTAGATGACGCTGATATGTGGCTTCTTGTCGGCGACCGCAGGGGCGGCATCGAGTATCATCACCATGGCGGTGAGGTAGCCAATCGGTTGCAGGGATGGGAGGCTGTGGCTCGCCATCCCTAATGCCGCGATATGTCTGTCAGAGCGCCTTCAGCGCACGCTCGACACTGACGGCCAGCGGCGTAGTAGGCCGGCCGATGAGTTCGGACAGGGTACGCTCGGTACCATAGAGTGCTCCCTGGGAGGCGCTGATGTCATAGGACGCCAGGGCTGCGGCAAGCCCCTTCGGCAAGCCGGCATCTTCGAGCGCAGTAGCATAGTCGGCTTCCGGGAGGTTGCGATAGGGGATGTCCTTTCCGGTCTGCTTGGAGATCTCCGCGGCTAGTTCCGCGAGCGTCCAGGCCGCATCGCCGGCCAGTTCGTAGATGGCATTGTCATGGCAGTCGCTGCTCAGCACCGCCACCGCCGCCTCGGCAAGATCCTCGCGCGGGGCCGACGAAATCCGGCCTTCACCCGCGCTGCCAAACAGCGCGCCATTGGCCAGTGCCGCACCGACGAAGCCGGTGTAGTTCTCGGTGTACCAGCCGTTGCGCAGCAACGTGTAGGCCAGCCCGGATGCCTTGAGATCGGCCTCGGTCGCACGGTGTTCGTCGGCAAGAGGCAGAGCGGAAACGTCGGCGTGCAGCACGCTGGTATAGACAATGCGCCTGACGCCAGCCTTCTTCGCCGCCGCGATGACGTTGGCGTGCTGCGTGGCGCGCTGACCGATTTCGCTGGAGGAGATCAGCAGCAATGTATCCACACCGGCCAGCGCGGTGTCTAGCGTTTCAGGTTTGGAATAGTCGATCGTCTTGGCCGTGACGCCCAGCATGTCGCTCTGCTCCGGCTTGCGCACAAGAGCAAGAATGTCGCTTGCAGGAATCTTTAGCTTGAGTTTTTCGATGACGAGACGGCCCAGTTGGCCGGCGGCTCCAGTAACAGCAATGCCCATGGGTGTTACTCCTTGGTGAGTGAGAGGGTTGAAGAAATTGTCATGAGCAACTATAAAAACTAAACAAACTTTTAGTAAGTACGAACAAAAAGGTAAGTGTATGACCACACGTTCATCGCTGAGGTCGCCGGCCATGTCGTCAGCGACGCCATTGTCCGAACAGCTCAGGCGTGGCGATGTGCTGACGCCGCTGTGCCCTTCGCGTGAAATTCTGAACCATTTGACCAGCCGTTGGGGCGTGTTGGTGCTGATTGCGCTGCTATCCGGTACACAGCGATTCAGTCAATTGCGCCGCAGGATCGGCGGCGTAAGCGAGCGGATGCTGGCGCAGACGCTTCAGTTTCTGGAACGCGACGGCATTGTGGAAAGGCACGCCTATGAGATCGTGCCGCCACATGTGGAATATGCTTTGACGCCTTTGGGTAAGGACGCGGCCACGAAGGTGCGAGACCTGGCCGATTGGGTGGAAGATCACTACGTTGAGGTTCTGAGCCGCCAGAAGGTATTCGCCTCGGAAAAGTGTCGGTAGCGGCTAACCTCGATCATCTCCTGTTCAGGGGCTCGGCACCGAATCGCGTCGAGCCGTCGTTTCGGGCAGGCAGGAGAAAGGCGCCGAAGGCGCGGGCCTTCGGCTGGCGAAGAGGAAACCACCGGTGGGCTGGTTCAGGGCGTGGCCGTCGGTAGAGCCATCCACTGTCGCAGCGATTGCACTCGACCCTTGTCGTGGCTGGGGTCGAAATCCTTCGGCGTGCATCCGCACACAAAAGGAGCCCTTTGTTCCGCCGGTGGGCACCGGCGTTGAGTACCGTTCGACCCGAGGGGTCTCCTGGCGGCTCGCGTGCTGGTCAGGGCAAGGCGCCAGGGGACCTCTCGGGGGAGCGGAAGAAGTGGAGCAGGAGATCCGCAATCGCGGACTGCCGATCAGGAGGCCTTCGCGCCGGCCGGAGGATTGCCGGCAGCGCGCACACGTTGCAGAAGGATGAGCGTGCTGGGTTCCCCGCCGGGGCGAGGCATGCGTATCGACCAGGGTCAATACGAGGGGGGAGGAGCGGCCGGCGTTACTGCGGCCGTTGTCGCGGCTTGCGTGCCGAGCGGCGTTTGGTGCCGGATTGAGGACCGTCGACGGGGGCGGTGCCCTTGCATTCGGGGTAGCGGGTGCAGGACCAGAATGGACCCGTCTTGCCAGAGCGTTGCCGGGTGGCGCTGCCGCACAGGGGACAAGGTGGCCCTTCGGGCAACTTGATCGACAACGCCGTGCCGCGGTACTGCTGCACGAGCTGGGTGATCCAGATGGATTGTTTCTCGATGAACGTATCCAGGGTCAGCGTGCCGGCCTCAATCATATCCAGCGCCTGCTCCCAGACCGCCGTCGTGCCGGGGTCGGCAATCGCTGATGGAACAGCGTCGATAAGCGTGAATGCTGCGTCAGAAGCGCGAACTGCGCGGCCTTTCTTGAGCAGGTAGCCGCGGGCCAGCAGCCCGCCGATGATGTTGGCGCGTGTAGCTTCTGTGCCGATGCCCGTTGTCTCCTTGAGCTTCTGCTTCAAGCGTGGATCAGTGACCAGCTTGGCGACGCCTTTCATGGCCTTCACGAGTTCGCCCTGCGTGTAGGGCTTGGGCGGCAGCGTCTTCAACGCCTTCAGATCGACTTGGCCGACCTGGCAGGCCAGGCCCTCGCGCAAGGCGGGCAAGACCTGGCCGCGCTGCGATTCGCCGTCCGTGTCTTCCTCTTTCGGCTCGGCCAGCACCTGGCGCCAGCCGGTGACGATGATCTGCTTGCCGATGGCTTGCAGGTTCTGGCCGCCGCACGCCAGCAGTGCGGTGGTACGGTCGAATTCGTGGTGCGGAAGAAATTGCGCGAGGTAGTGGGCGCGGATCATCCGGTAGACCGCCAGCTCCCGTTCGCTCATCGCGGACAGGTTGGCGGGCTCCAGCGTAGGGATGATGCCGTGGTGCGCGCTGACCTTCGCGTCGTTCCAGGCGCGTGAGCGCTGGCTCCGGTCGAGCTGGCCCATCAAGGGGAGCAGGTTGGGATCGGTGGCGAGCACCGCATCGAGCACGGCCGGCACTTCGGCCAGCATGCTCTCCGGCAGATAGCCCGAGTCCGAACGAGGATAGGTCGTGGCTTTGTGCGTCTCGTACAACGACTGCGCGATGTCGAGGGTTTCCTGCACGTCGAGGCCCAACTGGCGCGAGCACACCTCCTGCAGTGTACCGAGGTCGAACGGCAGCGGCGGCCCTTCGCGCATGCGCCCGGTCTCGACCGAAACCACCTGCGCCATTCCGGCAGCACGGATGCGGTCGGTGGCCTGCTGCGCCGCCGGCCGCTGCACGCAGCGGCCGGCGTCGTCGGTGCAGCCATCCGGAGGCGTCCAGGTTGCAGTGAAGGACTGGCCCGCGTGGGCAAGCATCACGTCGATCGCCCAGAACGGAACGGAGACGAATTTCGCGATCTCGCGGTCGCGGTCCACGACAAGTTTCAGCGTCGGCGTCTGCACGCGGCCCACGGACAGTACGCCGGTGTAGCCGGCGTGGCGCCCGAGCAGCGTGAACAACCGACTGAGATTCATGCCGATCAACCAATCCGCACGGGAGCGCGCCAATGCCGAGTAGTACAGCGGCAGCGTCTCGTTTGACGGCTTCAGCGCGCCGAGCGCCTTGCGGATGCTCGCGTCGTTGAGCGCTGACAGCCACAGTCGCTGAATGGGGCCGCGATAGCCGCAAAGATCGATGATCTCGCGGGCGATCATTTCGCCCTCGCGGTCGGCGTCTGTGGCGATCACCAACTCGCTGGCCTGGCCGACGAGCTGCTTGACGATCTTGAACTGTGCGGCGGTCTTGGGCTTGACCTCGACGCGCCAGTGTTCGGGAAGAATGGGCAACTGGTCGATGGACCAGTGTTTGTAATGCTCGCCGTAGGCTTCTGGTGGGGCGGCTTCGATCAGGTGGCCGATGCACCAGGTGACCACAGCGCCGGAGCCCTTGTAGCAGCCATCCCCGCGCTGTCCGGCACCCAGGACGCGGGCAATGTCTTTGCCCTGCGACGGCTTCTCGCACAAGATCACGCGCATGAAGTCTCCTGGTGCTGACGATCATTGGATGGTCGTCAGCATTCCCGGCGGCGGGATTCGCGGCAGCAAACAACGTGGAGGCGGTATGCCCCAGGTTGTACCGCGGCAGGTGTTGGCGGAGGGTGCCCAGATGGAAGAACGATGTGCTCAGAGGCGGAGGGCGAACACCAGCGGCTTCTCCATGCACCGGGCACTGGAACTCCATGGAGCTATCCCCTGGGGATAGTTCCACTGACGTCTGCTGCTGGAGATAAACACGTGGAACATTGATGTGGCGGAGAGAGGTCGCCGATGCGTCAGCGGCTCGATCGCCGGAAGCGTCGTACAGGCCAGCGCACTGGAACTCAGTGGAACTCGGTGGCGCTATCCCCTGGGGATAGCTCCACCGAAGTCTGCTGTTGGGATTAGCCCGTAGCCTGCGCCGGTTCACCAGCCTGTTTCGGGCTCAGCTTCACGACTTCGAGCCGGTACGGCAGGATGCCGACACGTCGCGCCTCGATCTTGAACGTCACGCGCTCGTTCTCGTCGTCGTCCTCCCACTCATCGCGCACCGTGCGTCCTTCCACCAGAATTCGCATACCTTTCTGGTACAGCGTCTTCCAGTGTTCGGCGTCGCGATGCCACAGTTCTACCGGTGCCCAGAAGCCGCCGCGGTCTTCAAAGCCGTCTTTGGTTGGCACTGGATTGTCGAAATACACATTGAGACGCAGCAACCTGCGTGGCTCGTCGTTCCCGTTGGGAAACTCGCGGTAGTCTGGCGCTGAGCCGATATTGCCTTCACCGCTAAAATGCGTGCTCATATGGAAACCTCCGTGGTGCTAGGAAAGGCCTGCGCCGACGACTATCAGAGCAGGTGTTTCTGGTCGACGAACGACCGATTCAGTTCGCAGCCGATGAAATGCCGTCCCAAGAGAGTTGCTACAGCGGCCGTGGTGCCGCTACCCATGAATGGATCGAGCACGACATCGCCCACACGCGAACCAGCCAAGATGCAGGGGGTCACCAGCCGATCGGGGAACACGGCGAAGTGGTTGCCCTTGAAGGGACGGCTGGCAATGGTCCAGACGTCGCGCCGGTTGCGAAGCGGGCGGGTGCCGATCTTGTGCAGACTGCCGCGCAGGTTGGCATTGATGCCTGACCCACGCTCGCCAGGTGGCTGACGCACTTGGCGCAGGTTGCCGGAGCCACGGGGATCAGTAGATGGCTCGCGAATCGCTTCGTGGTCGAAGTAGTAGCGCGGGTGCTTGGAGAGCAGGAATACGTGTTCATGCGCACGAGTGCAGCGATCGGTCACGCTCTCCGGCATTGGATTTGGCTTGTGCCAGACGATTTCCTGCCGGAGATACCAACCATCGTCGCGCAGGGCAAACGCTAGTGCCCAGGGGATACCCAGCAAGTCCTTGGGCTTGACTCCCGGCGCAATCTGCATGGCACCGAGGGCACCTTGCGCGGTGGCGTGCTTGGGACCGCCGCGAGTGCTCGGCACCTGGTAGGAGCGGCGCGCGGCATAGGTGTCACCGATGACGATCCACAGCGTGCCGTCATCGGACAGCAGGTCACGGACGACGCGAAACGCCTGTACGAGACTGGCGATGTACTCCTGCGGCGTATCCTGCTGGCCGATCTCCAGCGGCTTGTCGGGATGATTGGCAGGTAGGTAGCTGCGCAGGCGGAAGTACGGGGGACTGGTCACGCACATCTGGACTCTCACGCCTGCCGCGTGCATGAGCTGTAGCAGGCATCGGCAATCGCCGACGTGGGTGTGGTCGAGCCAGTGGGCGGTCATGGCATGGCCGCCCTAGTCGTCTGGCGCAGGTAGATCGCCTCGGCTTCGGCTACCTTGCTGGCGCAGGCCTCGGCCTGTCGGCCCAGGGTGTGCAGCAGGCTGATCTGCATGTTGAGGACGATGCGCTGGACCTCCATCGCGTAGATGTCGTCGATCAGGGCATCGGGTGTGGAACTGCTGGTGATCAGCTCTTGCCACAGCGCCACGCCCATGGCCGAGCGATCGGACCTGCGCCAGCGCAGAAATACAGTGCCTGCGCCAGTGGTCTGTTGGGCCAGCTGAACGGGCAACAGTCGGAAGGGGTAGGCGATCGCCTGCGCCAGCACGCGCCGCTGCGCCAGCTCGATCAGATCGTCGCGCAACTTATTGCACTGGCTGGCCCACTCGGTAAGCGCCCCCTTACCCTTAAAAGGTTTAAAAGGAAAAAGGCCTTTTAGAGAGGCTGTGTGTTCCAGGCGCTGGAAGTCAGCCTGTTCCAGTGGATGGAAGCGGCGGGCTGCCGCAGATGCCGAGGTGGTGGTCATGCCGACGCATCCCCGCCGGCGTCTGCCGCCGTCACCGCGCCATCGGCGCTTTCAATCGGAAAGTCGTCGTCAGCTGCGGCGAGTGCTGCAGAGGTTGCCAGCGCCGAACGCCGGACGATGGGTGGCGCATAGCGAGAGCGGCGGACGCCTTCGAGCACGTCCTGCGGCAGTTCGCCGAATTTCTCGATCGCCGCCCGGGCTGCGGCATTTTTCGCGGCGAAGTCGTCTCGGGTGCAGCCGGAGAATCGGTATTGCTGGGCCAGGCTGAACAGGCTGCGCAGCGCGTGCGCGCCCTCGTTGAGCCAGCGTTCGAGGGTGCTGCGGTCGATCAGCGCGGTGTGGTGCGCCAAGATCAATTTGCGCGCCAGGTCGTCGTAGTCGGCCAGCAGGTACACCGCGAGAAAGCCCAGCTGCGCGTTCACGAACAACGGCAACTTCACGGGCTGTACGTTCATGTTCTCGCCGAGGCTCAGGGCAGGCGGCACATCGGCCAGAGCCTGGTCGACCTGTTCACGCAATACCTGCAGCGTGTCTTTGGTCTGTGCGAGCTTTTCTTCGATGCGCAGCATCCACCAGTCGCTGTACGGATCGTCTTGCTCGGCGCCACGTTTGACTTTGTTGGCGATGGCGATGAAACCGTTGAGCCCGACGATGCCGGGCTTTCCCTCGCTGGCGGCGCGGCCGTGCCAGATGCGCGAGGCGTGGTGCGTGTGCAGCGTCAACGCCATCGAGCTGCGCAGCGCGCCGAGATTGAGCAACAGTGGTTTTTCTTCGTTGGCCATGAGGACGACTCGCGCTGTGGAAAACGAGTCGCCAGCTTGGGGAGCGGGCGGAAGGCGGTCAGTCAACAAACCGAACCCGATGGCAGCCGCGTTTGCTGGCCGGAAGGCTGTCTGTTGCAACTATCCCCAGGGGATAGCGCTATGGAGTTCCAGTCGGTTGGCGCGGGCTGTGGCGGGTGAGGGGCTGCTGCAGTGGTGCGCGGGAAGGCATGCTGTTGCAACTATCCCCTGGGGATAGCGCTCTGGAAATCCACTGCGGTATGCCTCGCGTCAGTTTTGGTTGAGCAGGGCGTGCAGGCTTGCCAGGTGTGCCTTGACGACTTCGGGGTCCGCGGGGTGATACGCCGTGGCGGGTGGTGGGGCGGTGGCGTTGTTCTGCTCCGGTGCGGCCCATGCCTTGAATTCGCCACGGATGGCTTTCTGAATCACGCCGAACAGATAGCCGGCGGGTTTACGCACCGCGCTGTCGCGGCAACGCACATCCCACTCGTCGAGCACCGCCTGTCGCTGATCAGCCTCGACCTGCTGGAGGGCGACCAGCGCGCCGGCCTGCTGCTCGTTCTTCAGCGAAAGAAATCGCTCGGGCAACCGGAGATTCTGGAATTCTCGCGCGCGCGGTACTGTACGTACTGATTTATTTATACGATTACTATGTACTTCAGTACGGTCCCACTTCGGATTCCGAAGAAGGGCGGTTTTACTGGCTTGCGGGCCTGCTTCGGAATCCGAAGATGGCACCTCACGATTCCGAAGAAGGGCGTCGGCACCTTCTTCGGAATCGTGAATGGGCTGCGCCTGTGGATAACTTTCGCCGGCGGGCATGCCGCCCTGAGCCATGCGCTGCGCCAGCACCTGGATGCGCGTCGGCAATGATCGGCCGCACAGCATCGGGTCTTCGCCGAGTTCCTGGATGGCGTGGTAACTGACTCGCTGGATGGCCTTGCTGGCGTGAGTGAGCGCGTGGCTCACCAGCCCCAGGTACTCCGGGTCAAGCTGCATCGCTTCAAAGGGCGTGAGCGGTTCGTCGTGCAGGACGTAGAGGTTGCCCCGGATGCGTCCGGTCTTCGGGTCGCGCCGGCGGCGCACGAGGCTGAGCCAGCGTGTCAGGCGCAACAGTGTCAGCGCCCGAGCCACGGTTTCATGGGAGGCCTGCTCCGCGCAGGGCGTCGACGCGAGATACGGGCGCAACTGGTCGTAGGTCGGAAATGCGGTCACGCCGTCGTCGTTGAGCATGAGCCGGAACACTTGCCAAGCATTGCGCTCCAGCGGCGTGAGGCGCCGGTCGAGAAACAGCGCGCGGGGCACACTTTCATGGCGATTGCCGCTGAACAGGAAACCATCGCCGGCTGGAGCGGCACCGCTACCGGGTGCGAAATGCTGCAGGGCGCTGTCGAGCAGCGCTGAAAGCGGGGTGGGGCCTGCCGAAGGGGAGCTTGGCGGCACCATGGATCACACCAGACCCTGGGCGATCCAACTGCGTATCGCGGCCCAGATCACCGACATGGGCAATGACAGTGCTTCGGCGAGATCCATGGTCAATACCAGCATCGCGCTGTCATCGTCGAGCGCCACATCGCGCTCGGCGACGCCGGCCTTCCAGTGTCGCCACAGCGTCAGCTCCTGTTCTTCGTTCAGCACCGGATGCCGGCCCTTGCGCTTCGGCAGGCCGATGATGTCGCGGCGAAGCGCGACTTCTTGATGGGTGAGCCCATAGAACCGGCTGACCATCTCCGTGCTGGCCCCCAGCCTCAGCATGCGATCGACGGTGGCGATCTCGTGCTCGATGTCGTTCAACTGCCCGACCAGACGCCACAGGACATCCGTATTCACCTTCACCGAGCACCACGGCACCTGGGCGTTGGCCAGCAGACTGACCAGGGCGGGTTGCTTCAGTACATCCAGCTCGCGTTCGCTGAAGCCCATGGACAGGCAGCGGCGCAGCTGGCCGTTACGCAGGTCATGCAGCGCTTGGGCAACGACAGCTTGATTCAGCGGATGAGGTGTCGACATGGTTGCCTCCGTTCAATCGTCGGTCACGTCTGGATTGGCTTCCAGGTCGAGCCGCCGCCGCGCCAGTCTCACCAGACGGAACAGCTTCACCAGCCCCGTGTCGCTCAGGCGCGGCGGCGCTTCCGCGTCGCCGAGGTCGGCCCCGAGCAGCAGCGCGCCGAGGTTGCCGCTCAGGCGCTGATCGCTCTGCTCCACGTCGTAGTGGACGCTCAGCGCGTGCAGCAGCGTGAGCACCATGCGAGCGAATGGACGGGATGCCGCGGTGTATTGGGGCGCTTTGCAACTGAAGCCAATGCCGGCATCGAGTGGTTCGATGCAGTCGGTCAGCTCGGCTTCCTCCGCGATTTCGTGCGCGAACTGCGCGATGTGGATGCGCAGGCGATCCGGCGAATCCAGCCCCGGCTCGATGTACCAAATATCCGTGATGGGAAACAGGCCGCCGGCTTGCACGGGAATCGCCTGCAGAACCGTGTCCGCGAACACCGGCAAGGGGTCGCCGGTCTGCTCGGCCACCAGTTGCTGGATGGCCTGCAGGCGCTCCGTCGTGGCGGCGGGAGAGACAATGTGGTCCTGCACGCGAGCCGTGGCCTCGCCTTCGGGCGGAGGGCTTGGTGTCGGCGCCTGCCCGGCTGATGGTGAAGAGGGCGTGTCGGTAGCGGCAGCAGGGGGCTGCGCCGCGGCACCGTTGCCCTGCGACGCTGCTGGTGCTGGCTTTGGTTGAGGCTTCGGCGCAGTTCCGACGTTGGCTTTGCCGGCATCGGGCGTTGCGTCACTCAGCGTCAAGGGCGCACTGGTCACAACACGCTGGCGATGCTCGGTGCTGTCGATTTCCAGCTCCAGGACGTTGTAGTCGGCACCGAGGAGGTCTGCCATCTGACCGACAAGCTCGTCCCTGGCCCGCGCCACGGAAAAGGCTTCCGGCTGGCTGTCGAAGGGCGCGAGGACATCGTTGAACAACGTGTCGTAGTCGGTGGTCAGCGACTTCCCGGCGGCGCATCGTTGCCAAGACAACTCCGCCGCTTTGCGCAGCACCGCCAGCCGTTCGACCTGGTGCCGCCCCAACCCGTTGTACAGCACGTTCGGAATTACCGGCAGCAGGTAGCGCACGGTGTCTTGCATCCGGCTGATGTGTGATTGCTGGACCGGATAGCCGTCACCGCTGAGACGGCGAGCGAGTTCAGACTGCGACAGCGGTTTGCCGCTTTCCTGTTCATACAGCTCGCGGGCTTTCTCGACGCCGAGCGCGCGCTCGATAAAGGTCAGTCCTCCATGCAGTTCATTCTCTGCGAGATGCCCCGTCAGCGCGATGATCTCGCCACGTTCGGGCCACGGCCGGAACAGGCACGGGATGCGGAAGAAGTGTTCATTTTTCGTTTCGGACCACAGCTCGCGCAGAATCGACAGGCGTGTGTTGCCGCCATTGCGAATGATGTAGTGATCCGCGCCTGGGCGTCGGGTAATCGACGGAGGCGCATCGAGGCCGCGCTCCCTAATTGATGCTTTGATCTCGTCGTACAGCGGATTGCGCGTGATCCGTGGATCAAGTTCGTAGGGACGCAGATCGTCCAGCGTGACCACCATCGGCGTCTCTGCAATGGGATCGCTGAGGGCCTCCGCGATGGGACCGCTGCGTGAGAAGCCGTCGGCCAGCATCTTGCTGGCCATTTCTTGGGGCGTGAGGTCAGCCATTCGGACCTCCAGGCAGATTGCGCGCCGCGCGCCGTAGGCGTGCCCACGCGTTTCGACTGGACCGGTGGTCGCTGGCCGTCGAGCTGGTGAATATCGGCGGCAACCCCTCCTTGGTGAACTTCAGGTGGCCGCCGCCCGTCCGCCTGACCTCCCAACCTTCGCTCAGCGCGAATTCGATCAGCGGCAATAGCCGCTTGTGGCCGCGGCAGAGTTCATGTGCGCTCATGGCGTTGTCTCCCACCGGCTCGGCCGGTCACATGGGCAAACTGTTCCCGCCACTGCGGGCAGAGTTCGCTGGCGAGGGCGCGCATGGTTTCCAGGGCCGCCGGTGCCTGGCGCCCGGACGGACGGCGGTATTCGATGCGGTGTACCGGTTGCCCGACCGTCGCGGCGCGTGGAATGGCCTCGATGGCGGGAATCTCGGTGCGAAGCACCTGAATCTCGTTGTGCTCGCGGAAAATGAGGCGCAGCGTCTGCTGCACCAGTCGAGCATTCGAGGAAATGGCTGGCACGCGATTGATCAGCAGATACACCGGGGGAGGCTGGATGCCCAGGTAGCGGTACGGTGCAATCGCGTCGACCAGCTGCAGTGTCCCGCGCTGCAGTTCGCGTGCTGCCAGAATTTCCGGGGTGATGGGGGAGACGGCGATATCCGCTGCCAGCATGGCCATCTCCAGCAGGACGCTGCGGGCGCCCTGCGTGTCGATCAGCACCAGGTCGTAGTGCGGCCGGAACAACGGCAGCAGGTTGCGCAGGCGCAGGCGTCCATCGGCGGCATGCAGCAGCAGCGTTCCCAACTGCTGGTGCTCGTCGTTCGACAGCACCACATCCAGGCCCGAGACGGCGGTATGCGAAATCAGCTCCGTCAGGGTTTGCTCGTTGAATGCCAGCAGCTCGTAGATTCCGGCGCTGGCGCGATGACTGAGCGGGTAGTAGGACGACAGCGTGGGCTGCACATCCAGGTCGATCAGCAACACCCGCCGGCCCGCATCGGCAATAAATGCTCCCAGGTTGGCCGCGACGGTCGTTTTGCCGACTCCGCCCTTCGTCGAAATGATCGCGATCACGTTCATGGCGCGCTCCTCTATGTGTTAGTGGAGCGTCGTCAAACGCGCTCTTCGAGACGTTCAGCGATCCAGGCGTCGATCTCGGTGGAATCCCAGCCGACCGCTCGGATACCGAGGCGTTTGGCTTTCGGAAACTTCCCGACCTTCATCAAGTTGTAAATGTGCGCGCGCTTAATACCGGTCTTGGCTTCAACTTCGGTGCGGCGGAGAATGCGGCGTTCCGCAACAGGGGCGTGTTCAGTAGACATGGTGGTCACTCCTTAATGCTTGCTAGCACTCGCAAGGCGTGACCGCAGTAGATGAGTGTCACTCCGTTGAGCACATCAAACAATCGGTCGAGCTGACCACCGGTTTTTTCGGCATGCCCTTACATAAGGAGGCACCGATTTTTGTACTGATTGGATGGCATACATCGTCAAGCCGACGCAGGCACTCAACTATTTGCAGTGGCCTGAACATGATCAAGATCAAAAGCGAGATGAAATATCCACGCGACTAACATGTTGGGGTTGCGTACGTTTTCTTGTCGCAGTGATGACGAAAAATGTCGTTCTGGATTGCAGTTGGGATTTCACCTTGCGGCTGAGGCCGACTACGGCGGCGATCAGCTTGGTGTGGGGGAGGGTGAGCTGTGATCGGTGGGTGGCAGAACGACAATTGAGGTCGTATTTCCGACGAAAAGAAATGGCTCCGGTAGATACTTCCAGGGCCATACTTATTACTTTTGTGAGGTTCTTAGGCGGGGGCCAGCTCACCAACTTGCTGGGCTCGGGTGATGAACCTGTTCAACTCGTCGGAGCGTGGCTTGTTGAGCGTAGTGAGGAATGTCGCGATATTGGGAACATCGTCTGTCACCGGTCGGATAATCACATCGGGGTGGTTGCACAGGGCGACTTGCGATGACAGCCCAACTCCGATGCCGTAACCGGCCGCGACCAACATCATCATCGGCTCGTGACCTGAGACATATTCGGAGATCGACGGAAGCGGTAGCGCGTATTTGCAGAACCAACTGCGGAGGAGGTCGTATCCGCCTGAGCAGCGTTCGGGATCACACAGAATCAGGGTGTGCCGGGCGACTTCTTCGAGGGGGATCTTATCGAGGCTAAGGAGAGGGTGATTTCTAGGAATCGCGATGGCTGGGCGGTCTGTCCAGACGACCTCCTTGACGAAGCCATCGGTCCGCTCAGGGTGTACGGTGAAGCCGGCATCGATTTCATCGTGATCCAGCGCCTTGACCATCTCGTTGACGGTCATTTCCACGATCTTCACTTCGGTCAGCGGTTCTTCCTCGCGGCACCGGGCCAACAGCCGGGTCAGTCGCGGTTGTGCGAGGCTATCCGTCAGGCCGATCCGTAGCCGCCCACGGTAGCCTCGAGCAGCGGCCTGCACGCGGGAGCGCGCTCCCTCCATGAATGCCAGCATGCGACGGGCTTCCTCCCTGAAAACCTCGCCGGCCCACGTCAGCTTGACGCGACCTCGGCTGCGCTGGAGCAAGCAGACGCCCAGTTCGGCCTCCAGATCCTTGATGGCGCGTGACAGCGGCGAGGGCTCGATGTGAACCCTCGCCGCGGCACGGGCGAAGCTAAGTTCGTCGGCGACGATCAAGAAGTAGCGAAGGTGACGAATCCTCATATACCAGTAGCCTCCTTACTGTGCTGAGAGTATTTCCGTAGGGACAGAACGTCATCATCTGGTCTCGCGGTTGGATCAGCGGGTTCATGGTGTGCCGAACACTAGTCATTGAGGTTCCTTGTTGTGATATCTGGCCCTTACCTATTGGATACTCAAGCAGACATCGCCGCCGATTGCCGATGACATTTCGCAATGGACGCCTACTGGAGCATGCCGTCTGTCGGGATTTAGGCGCTTTGCAGGGTACAGGGCGGGGGCCCTACGTTTAGGCGGGTCGAATAGGGGCTCACCCCGGTGGCTCCCTTCCGGGATGAGATAGGCTATGGCGCATAGCGATGGTATGTCGTCTCATGCGTGCTCCATCCGCATCGACAACCCGGTCGGCATCGCAAGATCGGCCGCGTCCATGCACTTGGCGGCAACCAACCGCGCGGCCAAGTGGAGATTCGTCGGGCAGACGGCCTCAATGGCCGGGCGTGATCCCAGGGCTTCGTAGGAGCGCAGGAGGGCGTGGTAGATGTCCCAGCTGTCGATATCCCGGGGCAGTTGCTTGAGCACCGACTGGACGAGCTTGCGCTTGAGCGGTTCGAGTTGCCAGTCCGGCACTCGCTGCCCGCGATTGCCCATGTGGATCGACAGAAGGTTGCCTGCCTGGATCTCGTAGGTGATCCAGCGGCGGGACTTGCCCGCCAGCTTGGCGTAGTCGGCCACCGAGAGGTTGTGGGGCGCCTCGAACATCTCCAGCAGGCGAAGGCGCTCACGCTGCACCGGCGAAAGGCGTGGCCGTGCGTAGTCGGGCAGATGGACGGCGGACAGTCGCTGTACCGACGCCGGAGCGGTTGGCATGTCCGGGGTCGGGGCGGCCACGATCAACTGTGGTGCGGCGAGGTCTACTACCGGCGGCTGTGTGGCCGCTTGTCCGGCGATGGTCGGCAATCCCTGCAGTGTGATGGTGAGGTGCATGCTGGCGACCTCCACCTGATTCTGCTCGAACAGATCCAGGCGATCCGCCCAGTCCTGCATCATGACGCGACGCTGCTCGACGTACTCGGCATGGTTGTAGGTCTTGCTGACCTTGTCCGGGTCGGCATGCGAGAGTTGGGCATCTACCCACTTCTTCGGGTAGCCGATTTCGTTGAGTGCGGTCGAGATCGTGGCGCGGATGCCATGCCCGGTGAGCTGATCCTCGTAGCCCATGCGCTTGAGTGCGCCATTGAGCGTGTTTTCGCTGATTGCCTTCTTCAGGCACCAGTCTCCGGGGATCAGATAGACCTGAGCGGTCTTGAAGTTGTCTAGCAGGTGGCGAATGATCTCCTGCGCCTGCACGGGCAGCGGAACGATGTAGGGCGGAATATCGGTGTAGCGCTTGCGTCTCTTCTTGGTGAGCAGCTTGCGCTGTTTGAGTCGGGTCACCGGGATCAGCCACAGGCCGCGATCGAGGTCGAACTGATCGGGGGTAGCGAAGCGCAGTTCGCCAGTGCGCACGCCGGTGAGCAACAGCAGTCGCAGGCCCAGCTGGGTGTTGAGGCGTCCGCGGTACTTGCGCAACGTCTGCAGCATCATTGGCAGCGCGTTCATGCGCAGGAACGGGTTGTTTTCGACCGGCGGCAACGGTATTGCCACCACATCCAGATCCTTGGCCGGGTTCTCGCCCATGTTGGGTATGGCCACCGTCGCGTAGGTCAACAGTTGGGAGAGCCAGGTCCTGAGCTTTTCGGCTACCGACAGCGAGCCGCGCTTTTCCACCTTGGCGATGATGTCCAGCAGGTGCGCGCGTGTGATGTCGTAGATGGTCAGGTGGCGCAGCACCGGGAATACATCCTTTTTGAAGACGCGCCCGATCTGCTCCAGGCTGGTCTGCCGTCCCGCTTCCAGTGAAAGCCGGCGGTGGGCCAGCCATTGCTCGTAGACGGCGTTGAAGGTGTGCTCACCCGCCAGGACGATGGCATGGCGCTTGCGCTTGCGTTCGGAGTGGGGGTTGAGGCCCTTGGCGATCAGCGAGTGTGCTTCATCACGAAGCGCGCGGGCGTCCTTCAAGGAGAGGGCCGGATAGCTGCCGAAGGACATTCGGTCGCGCTTGCCGCCCCACGAGAAGCGGAAGTGCCACGCCTTGGAGCCAGTGGCTGAGACGAAAAGCGAGAGGCCGTCGGAATCGGCAATCGTGTACGGTTTTCCGGTTGCCTTGGCCTGGCGAACGATGAGGTCTGAGAGCATGAGTCCAACTCTTGGATAGCGAGTTGGATGCGAGAATCTGCACGATCCCCTGCCTCTCCCAGCAACAACGCGGAATTGGGAAGCCCCGCATTGCGATGTACCACTTAATGTACCGCTTGGGCGCGGCCGTCAGTGGATTTTGCTGGATGTCACTGGATCAAGATTTTCTAAAAAACTGAACCGTGACAATCACTTGCAGCATTCCATGGATGTCTCTGGAACCCCATGGAAAGTCGAAGTGGAGCGGGCGATGGGAATCGAACCCACGGCTCTAGCTTGGGAAGCTAGGGTATTGCCATTATACGACGCCCGCTTGGGAGGCCGACTTTGTACCAGAAAGCATTGAAGAAATGAAGTCCGGCGTGTAACTGTTTTTCAAAACCCGGCGATTCAGTTCATACCGCCATGGCCTGGCGGTGCGGTATGGCGGGGGCAAACAGGAAATCCAACAGGGCGTTGCGGGTATCCAGGTTGGCCTGTCTGTGCTCGATGTCGATGAAATGCCCTGCTCTGGCCACGCTGTGAAATTCGCAGTGGCGTGCATGCCGGGCGAACTGGCGAGCATCCTGAGCCGTGGTGTATTCGTCCCACTCGCCGTTGATAAACAACAGTGGAATCTCAATGACATCGGCATGGCTGACACAGGAGCGGCCCTCATGGTGGAGCACGGTGTCGACATGGAACTTCATCTGGGCGTATTCGTAGATTTCCAGCGAGCTGATATGGCGATGGTTGTAGCGCTTGTACAGCGAAGGCAGGTGCTTGCCTATGGTGCTATTGACTAGCTCGCCGATACCGTCGCGGTCGCAGGCACCCAGAACCTGCGAGCCGCGCTGGAGGTAATCGAGCATGGCGCCGTTAATCAGCGGCGAGAAGGAATTGATTGCAGCCTTGCGAACATGCCGAGGATGGCGCGACAGCGCCTTGAGGCTGGCAATGCCGCCCCAGGAGAAAGACAGCAGGCAGTCGGTTTTGAAATGCTCGATCAGCTCGATGATGATGTCCGCCTCGTCGTCGCGGCTCAGCAAGCGATGGTGCGTGTTGTAGCGCCGCGAATGGCCGGCATAGGGCAGATCGAACAGCACGATATTGAAGTGCGGTTGCAGGTAGCGAACTGTCTGGGCGAATGACGCCAGGGTGGAGAGCGAGCCGTTGACCAGAAGGATGGTGCCCGCTGGCGTCTTTGCTCGATGTAGCTCCGTGTAGATCCGGTAAATTCCTTGAATATCCAGTACAGCGATTTCCGCTTTCATCTGGAGTGCCTCCCTTAATGGCAACTGGCGATAAATCTGGTGATTTCTCTGTTTCATCCGGCATGCCTCACCCCTGGAGCTGGACGCAAGCGGAGACCGTCGGCGTTGCGCAGGCTTCAGACAGGTAGGCAGGTTTGTGAAAGATGCCCCTGATGACCAAAGACGAACGGGTCAGGAGCTGGTGGGTGACGGGCATCGGCGGATCACTCCGCATACGATGAATGCATCCCGCTTGAGACGTGCTGCGCCTCGTACCTCGCTTACGCGATGCGAACTACGCTCGCTTCTTGTTTGCGCTCCCAGTGAAGCAATGGAGTGTGACGGCAACAAGTCAGGTCGAAGAAATACGGGTTAATCCGCCCAGCGGTCATCAGACCTGGCGAATTTCTTCGCTATTGAGTGCCCGATAGCTACCGCACTCAAGCAATGGATCGAGCTGCAAGAGGCCCATGCGCTCACGATGCAAGCGTGTGACTCGGTTGCGGAAATGACCAAACATGCGCTTGACCTGATGGTAGCGGCCTTCATAGAGCGTCAGGCGCGCGGCGTGACTGCCGAGCACCTGCAGCTGGGCAGGGCGCGTGGTGAGGTTTTCATAGGCGAAGTACAGGCCAGTGGCGAAAGCTTCGGCGTACTCAGGGCCGATGGGTTTTTCGGTTTCTACGTAATACACCTTGCCCAATGCGCTGCCCGGCTGGGTCAGGCGCCGTGACCAGCGTCCGTCGTTGGTAATCAGCAGAAGGCCAGTGGTGGTCAGGTCGAGGCGCCCGCCAATATGCAGGTCCTGAGTATCCGTATCGGTGAACAGGTCAAGTACGGTGGGATGTTCGTCGTGGCAGGTGGCGCTTACATAACCGGCGGGTTTGTGCAGCATGTAGTAGCGCGCCGGTTTGCCGTTCTGCAGCACGGTGCCGTCGAGCGCAATATGGCTGAATTCATTTACCTCCAGACGGCTGTCGCGGCGCACGTGATGATCAACCTGAACACGCCCTGCGCTGATCAGTAGATTAGCGTCCTGGCGGCTGAGGTGAGGTTGATGAGCAATAAAGCGGTCAAGGCGCATCCGTTAGCGCTCGCCTGGGCAGGTAACGGCCGTGGTTGCGCAGGCATGGCATAGGCACGCCTGGTTGCGCTGCTGGGCAGGTACGCGGAGCACGGCAGCCGACTCGATGACGCTGGAAAAGCACCAGCAGGGCTGCCCGGTCTCGATGGCGCGTTGGGCCTCGCACAGGTTGGTCTGGCCGCACAACGGACAGCATTGCGAATCTGAAGTCATGGTAGCCCTGGCGGTGGATCAGCCTGTGGAAAAAGGCGCCATCCTAGCGCGGCACAGCGTCAGCGTCACGGGCGCACGCTGGTCGTTTTTGTGACAGGCCGGCAAACGCCGAGGGTTGTGCGCAGTCTCAATTGTCCGGTCCTTGTACGTGGGAGCTGTTATGCAGACGTTCATCATGGTCGTGCTCAGTGCCACCGTGCTGCTGGGGGGATGCGCTGGGCAGAGCAAACCTTCAGCTTCCATCAACGATCAATCCGAGTCCGTGGTTCGCAACCCTTATCGCTACGACGATCATCGCCCGCTTGTGCGCCCCCGCTTCGATGACGCACAAGTCATGGAGTACCGCTTCGTTCCCACCCGCCGTTATCACGGACGGGGCGAGTTCAGCCATTACAACTGGGTGCGCCAGCCACAACCTGACGGCAGATGAAGCTGCACGGCGAACCGATGACCTGGGCGGCAGCGTCTATGCTGCTGAGTGCGTTAGTGTCGGAGACACGGCCACCAACCGCCGATGCAGGACTATGCCGCTGCACATGAAAAGGATTTGGCTTTCCGGGCTCGGGTTACTGGTGTGGGGATGGGCCGGCCTGGCAATGGCCGACTGGAATTTTGCGCGGATCATTCCGAGCGCCGAGCGCCTTTACGGGCCGCTTGGCGAAGGACGACAGCGCCTGGAAGGTTGGCAAGAGTTGCTGGGTGAGCTGGTGGGGCAGACTGAAGCGGCACAGCTTCAGGCTGTGAATAGCTTCTTCAACCAGCAGCTGGCTTTTGCAGACGATCACTGGCTGTGGGGCCAGGCTGATTATTGGGCTACCCCCGTCGAGGCCTTGCACCAAGGCGCGGGGGATTGCGAGGACTTTGCCCTGGCCAAGTACATCAGCCTGCGTTACTTGGGCGTGCCCAGCGAAAAGCTGCGCATTACCTATGTAAAAGCACTGAAGTTGAGCCAGGCCCATATGGTGCTGGCGTATTACCCCAGTCCGCAAGCGTTGCCGCTGGTACTGGACAACCTTGAGGTCGAGATCCTTCCCGCCGAGCAGCGGGATGATTTATTGCCCGTCTACGCCTTCAATGGCGAAGGCTTTTGGTTTCCAGGGGAGAGCGGAAATCGTCGGGTAGGAGACAGCAAGCGTTTGTCCCGCTGGCAAGATCTATTGAGAAAAATGGCAGCTGAGGGCTTCCCCGGGGAGCTGCACTAGGAGAAAGGGATGTCATTGTTCAAACAATTACTGCTGGCCATCTGTGCCGTGCTGCTCGTCGCCTGTGTCGGCAATGTTCTGGTCAGCTTGGAGAGTTCCCGTGAGCAGCGGGTCGATCAGCTGCGTGCACATGCTCAGGATGCGGCTACCGCGCTGGCTTTGTCGTTGGGCAGTCATGTCGATGATCCGCAAGTGGTTGAGTTGCTAGTCAGCTCGATCTTTGACAGCGGCTATTTCACGCACATACGGGTGGTCGATCCGAGCGCGGGGCACATCCTGACCGAGCGCAGCGTGCCGGTCGAGGCGTTTTCTGCGCCGGGCTGGTTTGTGTCTTTGATCAACTTGCCGCCCCTGCAAGCCGAAGCGCTGGTCAGCCGAGGCTGGCAACAGGCGGCCCGCGTCGAAGTGCAGAGCAATCCCGAGTTCGCCTTGGCAGGGCTATGGCGAACCACATTGGCCAGCCTGTTTTGGTTGACGTCATGTGCCGTATTCAGCGCCTTGCTGGGCGCCTGGCTGCTGCGCCGTCTGTTACAGCCGCTGAATTATCTGGTGAGGCAGGCCGAGGCGGTCAGTCGGCGAGAGTTCCACAGCCTGGCAGCCGTGCCTGCCACTCCCGAATTGCAGCCAGTGGTGCGGGCCATGAACCGGATGGTCAACACGCTTCGCGAGCAGTTTCAGGAGCAGGCTGCACACACCGAAGCGCTGCGTGACGAGGCGTATCAGGATGTCCTGACTGGCCTGGCCAATCGACGTGCCTTCGATATGCAGGTCCGTTCGCGCTTGTCAGACGAGGAGGAGGTGCGCCGGGGATTTCTGTTCCTGGTTCAAGTCAATGACCTATCCGGGCTGAATCAGCGCCTGGGCGGTGAGCAGGCCGATGAGTTGCTGCGGACGATTGCCCGACTGTTGCAAAAGCGCTGTAGAGGCGCAGGCCTGATAGCACCGTTGCTGGCGCGGATACGAGGAGGCGAGTTTGCTCTGATGTTGCCCGGGCTGCTGGTTGAAGAAGCTGAGCAGTGGGCCGTAAAGATCAGTGAGGATCTCAATGTTTTACACGAGACGGGCACCACGGATGTCGAGCCGGTGGTGTGGATAGCTCTGGTGCCTTTTGCTGCGGGCGATAACGTTCAGCAGTTGTTGCACCTGATGAATGAAGGGCTATCACGGATTGACTCGCGGGAGGGCAAGCACTGGTTGCGTCTGGAGCGCAGTGCCGGTCAGGTTGGCCTTGAGGATCGCCAAGGCTGGCGTGAGCGCCTTGAGCACGCCTTGGAAAACAAGCGCTTCAGCTTGTATTTCCAACCGGTGGTAGAGGCCCGAGATCCCGAGCATCTGCTGCACTACAAGGTTTTGGCGCGATTGCCCGACGGTCAGGGGCACTATTACACCGCCGGGCGTTTCCTGCCCTGGCTGGAGCGTTTTGGCTGGCTGCTGCGATTTGATCAACTGATGGTTGAACTGGTGCTTGAGCACATGACCACGCACCGATTGCCCCTGGCGCTCAGTCTGTCTACCGCGAGCCTGGAAACGGCTCAGGGCCAGGATGCACTGCTGGCCTTGTTGCGTCGCCATGGACAACTGAGCTCACGCTTGACGCTGGAGTTGTCGAGTAACCAGGTACTCCCTGCCGCGCGCCTGGAGTCCCTGGCCCACAGCCTGAACCAGCTTGGCTTCACCTTGGGATTGCAGCATTTCGGCGGCCGTTTTGGCCTGCTGGGAAACTTGTCTCGGTTGGGACTGGCCTGGTTGAAAATCGATGGCAGCTATATCCACGACATTGACCGGGAAGAAGACAAACGCCTCTTCATCGCGGCCATCCAGCAGGCCGCCAGCAGTATTGAATTACCCCTGATTGCCGAGTGGGTGGAAACACCAGCCGAGCTCGCTGTGTTGCAAAAACTTGGTATGCAGGGCGTGGCGGGGCGACTGTTTGGCGAGCCGGCCCCTTGGGCTGAAAGGCCGAGCGGTGATGAGCCCGCTCGACCTCGTCTGGCCCAGTCGGAGTCAGGCGTGATCGACACGAATGGTTGGGTCGGCACCGGCAATAAGTGAATTGAGGCTGCTGAACGAAAGATCAACGCCTTCTAGATGAATGCGCAAATCGGCCTGGCCGGCCGAGTCACTGCCAGCCGTGAACTGGCCGGTGGAGCTGACCAGCAGGGTCGATGAGCCGTTGTCTGTGAGCAGTTGCAGGTATTGCTCAAGGTTGCCCTCATGTTCGCCCTGGAGCAGGCCACGCAAGTCCAGGCGGTCGCCTTCGAGCAGCTTGAAGTCCTTGACGATGTCGACGTCGGCCTTGCCCGCTGTGCCGGCATCTCCAGCCTGCCAGACAAAGGTGTCGGCACCCGTACCGCCGTAGAGCAAATCGTTGCCACTGCCGCCGATCAGGATGTCGTTGCCACCCTGGCCGTAGAGGATGTCGTTGCCGGCTCCACCATCGAGCAGGTCATCGCCGCCGCGGGTATCGCCCTCGACATTGAAACTGGCGTGGTGGTTCTTCAGGTAGTCATACAGCTGGGCAGTGGTGGGCGGAGCACCGTTTTTCAGCTGGAGAAACGCTTGCAAGGCCAGCAGCCCCGAGCCGTCCGGCAGATCTGTGGGTTTGGGTGGATTGCCGTTGAGCCCCCAGGGCAGGTGGTCGGCGTTGATGACATCTCCGAAGATGATGTCATTGCCTGCACCAGCAAGCAGGGTGTCGTCACCCACCGCGACGGGTTTCGGGGTTGCCAGGCTGTCATACAGCGTCTTGGCAAAGTCGATGACCTGTTGCGGTGTGTTCGTTTCGCCCACCGGGCCACTCAGTGTCTGGGCAACACCGTCGGCGTCGAACAGCACAACCTCCTCGATGCCGCCGCCCTGGGTATTGTCGAAAAAACGCAAGTAGTCGTGACCGGCTTCCTGGCCCACACCGATGCCGAACACATGGCTGATCGCGCTGAGTGGTGCGAAGGCATCCAACGATTGCTGCAGGGTTTCGGCGCTGGTGACGGTCCCAGTCCCGGCGAGGTTACCGTTATAGTCGTTGAAGTACTGAGTCGGGTTGCCGTCGGAAATGAACAGGGTGAGGTTTTCGTAGTCGTTCTGCGGCTGTTTGCCGAACCAGTGCAGGGCTTCGTTGAATGCCGCTTCGTAGTTGGTGCCGCCTGAGGCTTGCAGGTTGCCGATGGCGCTCAGCAAAGGGTCGATAGTGCTGGCGTTAAGGCCGGCAATCTCCGTATGCAGGGTGGCCTGGGAGGCGAAGCCGATCAGGCTGATATTTACCGTGCCCTGATAGCCTTTGAGCTGTTCGGCCAGGCTGCGTAACGCGTCCTGGATGCGAGACAGGTCACTGGTGCTGACGTGGTCGGCCATGCTGCCCGAGGTGTCGACGACCAAGGCGATGTTGAAGTTCTGGCTAGGGAGCGGGGGATAGTGGGTGCCGCCAGCATCGCCGAGAACAATATCGTTGCCGCCGTCGGTAATGACCTCGTTGTTCTCGTTGGGCTGTTCTGGAATATGCAGCCCGCCCTGGTGCAGGGTAAAGGTGTAGGGTCCGGACGTGTCCAAGCCACCGTCCGCCGTACCCCCATTATCCTGAATCTGGAAGCTGAAACTGGCCGGCTCGCTTCCTGCTCCTGGTTCGTGCTGCAGCTTGCCGGACGCGATATCGGCAAAGCTGATGACCTGCTCGGTGCTCACCGGCTGACCATTAAGAAGCAGCATGCCGCAGGCCGGAAGTTCGCTGATGATCAAATTTAACGCGGTATGTATCTGGCCGGTCGCGGCGTCCACCGGATCACTGAAGGAAAAGTCGTTGGGGGTGAAGGTGTACAGCTCACACAGATCCAGGCTGACGGCCTGATCGGCTGACGTCGGAGCATCATTCACGGGCGTGACGCCGATGGTCACGGTGAACGTGTCGCTGCCCCCCCGTCCATCGGACACGCTGACGGTAAAGACGTCAGGGCCGTTGTAATCCTGTTGCGGCGTATAGGTGAAGGAACCATCGGCATTGAGAACCAGAGTGCCCATTTGCGGACCTTGGATCAGGCTGTAGGTCAGCGCGGAAGCGTCGGTGTCGCTGGTGCCGAGTTGCCCCTGGCGTGGGGTGTCCTCAGGCGTGGTGATATGCAGATCGCTGACCTGAAAATCAGGCTCGCCGGGTGGCGTTGGCGTTGGGGCCGGCTCTTCCGGGGTGGCGCCCTGCGTGTCCAGGCCGGCTTTGATGTCATTATCGGCGGCGTCAGGTATGGACTGAAACGTCTGCGCTGTGGCGTAGCCCGTACTTGCCTCCACTTGACCGTCAGTGGTTTCGAGGATGATCAGCTTGCGCCGCCCTCCGGCCAGGTGGCCGGGCTCGTCGGTCACCGCTTCCGGGCCTGCCGCGGTCGGCTCGAACCACAGGCTGGGGTCCATCGCGTATTCATCCGGCACATAGATCTCGCGCATTTCCTGGACGGCCTCGCCGATATTGTCCGGGTTGCGAGGCCCCAGAGGCTGCGTCCATTGCGTGTCGCGGCCCAGGTCCAGCATGCGTCCGTCAGGCAAAGCCAGAGTGATCATTCCTCGGGTGTCGTGGTCGTTGGAGATGATCTGATCGCCCTGGTACACCCGATCTCCTTCCGAGAGCAGGCGGCGCAAGCCGTCGGGAGAGCGGGAGAAAACCACGCCGATCACGGTGTGGACAACGGCGAAGACACTGCTCATGGGACTATCTCTCCTTGACGTGAAAAAGCGCTTCCTGCCGAACAAGGTGTGCGGCACTTCATGCCATTTATAGTCAATATGTTGGCGTTGCGCTCTGCTTCCTTGACATCCTGTTGTTTTGTTGGCTATGCCTTGTGCGTTTGGTTTTGAAACACCTCGATGTTTCGCGACGAGCTGACGCTTGATTGCGGTGATCCTTGGACGGGCTAAACGCTCTGCGTAGCGGTCGGAGAAAAGACTCAGGAGAGTCGATTCGCTCGGAAGTCGAAGTCAGCACTGGAATGCTCTATTTTGAAAAGGACGTCACCATGCGAAAGCCCTTGCTTTGCCTTTTACCGCTCACCTTGGCGGCTGTCGTACATAACGCGCATGCCCAGAGCCTGCCCGAGGCTATACAGCAGGCGCTGCAAGCGCATCCACAGGTGCAGGCCGGCATCAATGGTCGCCTGGCGGCTGATTACCAACTCAAGGCAGCACGGGGTGGATACCTGCCCAGCATCGATGTCTTCGCCGGCTATGGCCGCGAAGGCACCGATGATCCGACCACCCGGGCCGCTCGCGACAGTCACTGGACCACGCTGACTCGCGGTGAGTCGTCGCTGCGTATCCAGCAGATGCTCTTCGACGGGTTTGCCACGTCCAGTGAAGTGGGGCGCCAGGAAGCCACCGTCAATGCGCGCGCTTATGGTCTGCTGGCCACCTCCGAGCGCACAGCGCTGGAGGCGGTAGAGGTCTATCTGGATGTGTTGCGCCGCGAGGAGCTGGTGCAACTGGCCGAGGACAACCTGAAAAGCCATGAGCGCATATTCGATCAGATCTACCTGCGCAGTCGGCGAGGTGTGGGCAGCAGTGCCGACAGTGACCAGGCGGAGGCCCGCCTGGCCCAGGCGCGCAATAACCTGCTGACCGAGCAGACCAATCTAGCCGATGCGCAGGTCAATTTCTTGAGTGTGGTCGGCCATGCCCCGCAAGGATTGAGCAAGCCTGTGGGCGTGCTGGCCCAGTTGCCTGGCAACCGCCATGAGGCCCGGCAGCGACTGATTGAGAACAATCCCCAGTTACGCTCGGCAGAGGCCGATGTGCTGGCCGCCGAGCGGCAGTACGAGGCGGCCAAGGCGGCGTTCTACCCACGCCTTGATGCTGAACTGTCACGTGGTGCCGACAACAACATCGACGGCCTGCGAGGCCATACCAACGAATGGCAGGCGATGTTGCGCATGCGCTATAACCTGCTGGCCGGGGGCAGTAACCGAGCCCAGCTCGAAGCCAGATCCTATGAGGTCAATCAGGCCCGCGATATTCGCAACAATGCCCTGCGCGTACTCACCGAAGACCTGGGCCTGGCCTGGAATGCCCTCGAAAATGCCCGCGAGCAGAAAGCCATTGCCGCCAACTACGTGCGTTCCAGTGTGCGGGTGCGTGAGGCCTATCAGAAGCAATTCAGCCTCGGCGACCGGACCCTGCTCGATCTGCTGGATAACGAAAATGAATTGTTCGCCGCCCAGCGGCGTTTGGTGGATGTCACCTATGCCGAACTGTACAGCCAATACCGCATCAAGGCCGCCACGGGTGAGCTGATGAAGAGCCAGGGAGTGGTGGCGCCTCTGGAAGCGCTGGCGGTTCATGATGATGGACGCCAGCTACCGCGCCTGCAGTGATGTGCTGATGTTCAGCCTGGCAAACCAGCCCGCCATCCACTGGCTTGCGGAGAGTTGATATGGGGG
This sequence comes from Pseudomonas sp. B392_1p, assembly GCF_052245235.1. NCBI lineage: Bacteria > Pseudomonadati > Pseudomonadota > Gammaproteobacteria > Pseudomonadales > Pseudomonadaceae > Pseudomonas > Pseudomonas sp. B392_1p. Next base: position 195,248 of record NZ_JBQPXM010000005.1, on the reverse strand, counting down.
TGAATGCCCACTCCGCGCTGCCTGCCCTCGATCCGCGCAGCCGTCATGACGACCCTCTGCTGGATGGTTTGCTGCTGCTCTGCGCCCTGCATCAACGCCCGGCCAGCCGAGCCCTGCTGACGGCGGGCTTGCCGTTGCCCGCGCAGCGCCTCAGTGCACAGCTGCTGCCGCGGGCCGCTGCGCGGGCCGGTTTGCAGGGGCGATGGTTGCGTAGGTCGCTGGATGCAATTCCGCCTTTGGCCTTGCCGGCCTTGCTCTTGCTCAAGGGAGGGCGCACAGCCATCTGGCTGGGGCTGGATGAAGCCGGTCGGGCGCGTCTGCTGCTTAGTGAAAGCGAAGGTGGGGAAATCAGTCTGGGCGTTGCGGCGTTGCAGGCCGAATATAGCGGCGAAGTTTTTTTTGCCCAGCCGCGGCATGCCTTCGACCTGCAGCGCAGTAGCTTGATCCCGCGGGTCAGCGCCTGGTTTCGTGACACGTTGTATCGTTCGCGCTGGTTGTATGTCGATGCGATCGCCGCCAGCCTGGTGATCAATCTGATCGGCCTGTTCGCCCCCTTGTTCGTGATGAATGTTTATGACCGTGTGGTGCCCAACCAGGCACTGGCCACGCTCTGGGTGCTGGCCATCGGCATTGCCGGCGCCTATCTGTTCGACTTGCTGCTCAAGACCCTGCGCGGGCTGTGTCTGGACCTGGCCGGCAAGAAGACCGACCTGATCATTTCCGCCACGCTGTTCGAGCGCATCCTGGGTATGCCGCTGCAGTTGCGTCCGGCGCGAGTCGGCAGCTTTGCACAGAACATCCATGAGTTTCAGAGCCTGCGCGATTTCCTGGCCTCGCTGACCCTGACGAGCCTGATCGACCTGCCCTTTACGGTGCTGGTCCTGCTGGTGATTGCCTGGCTGGGCGGGCCGATGGTGTGGATACCCTTGCTGGCCTTCCCGCTGGCGCTGGGGCTGGGCTGGCTGTTGCAAAAGCCACTGGCGGATACCCTGGCGCGTAGTATGGCGCTCTCGGCGGAGCGGCAGTCGAGCCTGATCGAGACCCTGGCTGGGCTGGATGGCATCAAGGTCAACAATGCCGAAAGCGAGCGCCAGTATGCCTGGGAGCAAACTATCGGCACGCTGAGCCGATTGGAGTTGCGGGCGCGCCTGCTGTCCAGCCTGGCGCTCAACCTCACGCAACTGATCCAGCAGCTGGCCGGTGTGGTGATGATCGTACTGGGGGTGTATCTGATCATCGCTGGCCAGTTGAGCATGGGGGGATTGATCGCCTGTTACATGCTCAACAGTCGGGTTTTGTTGCCGCTGGGCCAGCTGTCCGGGTTGCTGACCCGTTACCAACAGGCCCGCCTGACCAAGCTGAACATCGATCAGATGATGGCCTTGCCACAGGAGCGGCATGCGAATCAGCGGCCGTTGACGCGGCAGCATCTGAACGGTGCGATCGAATGCCGTCAGTTGGATTTTCGTTACCCAGGGCAGCAGAGCCTCGCTCTCAAGGGGCTGAGCCTGAGTATCCGGCCTGGCGAGAAGGTCGCCATCATAGGTCGCAGCGGATCAGGCAAAAGCTCCCTGGCCAAGCTGCTGGTTGGGCTTTATCAGGCGGATGCCGGCAGCCTGCTGTTGGATGGCCTGGATATACGTCAGCTGGATGTCAGCGACCTGCGCCACGGCATTGGTTATGTGCCCCAGGATATTCAGCTGCTCAGCGGCACGCTGCGCGACAACCTGGTCAGTGGCGCCCGCTACGTCGACGACGAGCGGGTGCTGGAAGTGGCTGAGCTTGCTGGGGTGCACGAGTTTGCCCAGCGGCATCCACAGGGCTATGAGCTGCAAGTCGGCGAACGCGGCCAGCACCTGTCGGGTGGACAGCGACAGACTGTCGCCCTGGCGCGGGCGCTGCTGCTGGACCCGCCACTGCTGATGCTCGACGAGCCCACCAGCGCCCTGGACAGCACCAGTGAAGAGCGCCTCAAACAGCGCTTGGTCGAGGTGGTACGCGGGAAGACGCTGGTGCTTGTCACCCACCGCACCTCGCTGCTCAGTCTGGTGGAGCGCATTATCATCCTCGACCAAGGGCGGTTGATCGCCGATGGCCCGAGGGATGCACTGTTGGATGCCTTGGCCAAAGGGCAGATCAATGTCCGCTGAGCCACGCTTGAAATCACGCTCTGGCGAGCGAGGCTATTTTCGCGGTGGCCGAGCCTTGAGCGGTGCGCCTTTGCCCGATGTCGGTCAGGCACTGGTGGACGATGCGCCCAGGGTGGTGCGGCTGACCATCTGGGCCGTGCTGGGATTCTTCCTGTTCGCTGGATTCTGGGCCCACTTTGCCGTCGTGGATGAAGTCACCCGGGGCGATGGCAAAGCAGTACCTACTTCGCGCCTGCAAAAAATCCAGAATCTGGAAGGCGGCATCGTCGCCGAACTCTTTGTGCGCGAAGGGCAGATCGTCGAAGCCGGCGACCCGTTGTTACGCCTGGACGACACGCGCTTCGCTTCCAATGTTGACGAAACCGAGGCAGACCGCCTGGCCCTGTCGTTGCGCCTGGAGCGGCTGAGTGCCGAAGTGGAGGGGCGTGACTTACATTTCTCGCCGCTGCTCAGCGAGGCGGCACCGCATCTGGCCGGCAGCGAGCAGGCGTTGCATGACAGCCGCCGTCAGCAATTGCGCGATGAAGTGGCCGGGCTTGAAGAACAACTGATCCAGCGCCAGCAGGAGCTGCGCGATATTCAGGCCAAACAAAGCCAGTACAGCCATGGCCTTGCACTGCTCACCGAAGAGATCAGTATGTCCGAGCCCTTGGTGGCCGAGGGGGCGATTTCTCCCGTGGAAATCCTGCGTCTAAAACGCACGGAAATCGAGAACAGAGGCCAGCTGGAAGCCGCGCGCCTGGCGATTCCCAGAGCCGAAGCGGCAATCAAGGAAGTCGAGCGCAAGATCGATGAAACGCGCGGGCGTTTTCGCAGCGAAGCGCTGGCCCAGCTCAACGAGACCCGTACCGAGCTGAGCAAGATTCACTCCACTGGCAAGGCTCTGTTCGATCGAGTCAAGCGTACGCTGGTGACCTCTCCGGTGCGCGGCATCGTGAAGAAACTGCAAGTGAATACCATCGGCGGGGTGATCCAGCCTGGCAGCGACCTGGTAGAAATCGTTCCACTGGATGACACTCTGATGATCGAGGCGCGCATTCGTCCGCAGGACATCGCGTTTCTTCATCCGGGGCAGGAGGCGGTGGTCAAATTCACCGCGTACGATTTCACCCGGTACGGCGGTTTGTCGGCGCGCCTGGAACAGATCGGTGCCGACACGGTGAATGACGAGGAGGGCAACAGCTTCTACCTGATCACCCTGCGCACCGACAAAAGCCACCTGGGCACCGAAGAACAGCCGCTGTTGATCATCCCCGGCATGATCGCTTCGGTGGATATCATCACCGGGCGCAAAAGTGTACTCAGTTACCTGCTCAAGCCCATCCTGCGGGCCAGGGCCGAGGCGTTGCGCGAGCGCTAACAGGCCGTTGAAAAACTACCTGCGTTGGCAATACTGCGTTAAAAACAGGCTCGGCAAGCCGCTTACGGCTAACGCGCTTCAGCACGATCCGAAGGGCGAACGAAGTGAGTCATGCTCATTTAGAACGCCTAAACTCGAACGAGAGCCCCGGTCCGCTTCCTCGTCTGTTTTGACCAACCTTCGGTTGTTACTGCGTTGCGCCTTGTCTTGCCTACGGTTTTTCAACAGCTTGCTAAACGTCTCTTTCGCCCACGGGCTGCTTTTCGGGCTGTTGTGAGGAATCCCCTTGGCGGAACAGGGTCTGCACCACGGAAAAATCCTGCTTGCCCAATCCCTGTTGTACCAGTAGCCGATACAGGTGCAGGGCCAGGGCGCCCAGTGGGGTACTGTTGCCGCTGTGCTGGGCGGTTTCCTGGGCCAGGCCGAGGTCCTTGGCCATCAGCTCGGTCATGAAGCCGCCGCTGTAGCCCTTGGAGGCCGGGGTGTTTTCCTGCACGCCGGGCCAGGGGTTGTAGCGTTCCAGTACCCAGTTGCCGCCTGAGCTCTGCCGCATGATCTCGGCCAGAACCTTGGGGTCCAGCCCGTTGGCGACTCCCAGGGCCATGGCCTCGGCGGTGCCGATCATCTGTACCGCGAGCACCAGGTTATTGCAGACCTTGGCGATCTGTCCGGCGCCGTCACCGCCGGCATGAAACAGGTTCTTGCCCATGGCAGTGAGGATCGGCCGGGCCTTGTCGAGAGTCTCGGCCTGGCCGCCAATCATGAACGTCAGGGTGCCGGCCGCTGCGCCGGCGGTGCCGCCGGAGACGGGCGCATCGAGTAGCTCGATGCCCCGTTGCGCGGCGGCCTGGTGGACACGCCAGGCCGATTCGGGGGCAATGGTCGAGCATTCAAGAACCAGCGTGCCGGTGGGCAACTGGGCCAGCAGGCCGCTTTCGCCCAGGTACAGCTCTTCTACATGGCGACTGGCCGGCAACATGCTGATCACGGCTTCGGCATTGCATGTGGCAGCCAGCGCCGAAGCGGCGGGCTGAGCGCCTTCGCCGGCCAGTTGGTCGATGGCGCTCTGCATCAGGTCGAATGCCTGCACGGCATAACCGGCCTTGAGCAGGTTGCGGGCCATGGGGAGGCCCATGTGGCCAAGGCCAATAAAGGCGATGCGGGTCATGGTGGGTTCCTTGGGTGTGTGCTGTTCAAGATAGCCCGCCCGGCATTAACAGGCCGCTAATAAAGCCTGCGCTCGTTAAATGACCCCAACGGGTCGCCCCGTGGGGCGTAGCGCCTGGTCTTGTCCGTTTCCGCTACAGGTCCGCCAGCGGATGAGGGCCTTCCCAGGTCGCCTGAAAATGGGCCTCGATCACCGCGTCGGGTATTTGCTCCACATCGGGCCAGCGCCAATCGGGTTTGTTGTCCTTGTCGATCAGGCGGGCGCGCACGCCTTCGGCAAATTCCGGATGGCGACAGCAATTCAGGCTCATGGCGTATTCCAGGCGGAACACCTCGGCCAGCGACAGATTCCGGGCACGCTGGATCTGCTGCCACACCAGGTGAGCAGTGAGCGGGCAGCCTTCGGCCAGGGTGCGGGCGGCGCGGGCCAGCAACGGGTCGTCGTCATTGTGCAGCGCCACGATGGCTTGCCAGGCGGCCGGCAGGTCGGGAACATCGAGCAGGGCATCCAGGCGCTCTCGACGCGGCAGCCACTGGGCTGGTGGTAATTGGTCCTGTGCTTCCTGCTCCAGGGATTTGAGCAGACTGAGCAATTGCTGCGCCGGTTGCAGTTGCCAGTTCAGCTGCGTCAGGCCATCGAGCAATTCGGGTTGCTGCCCATCTAGGAGGAAGCGGTCGGCGAGGCCAAGGTCAAGCGCATCGCGGCCATTCAACTGAGCGCCGCTCAAGCCCAGGAACAGGCCGAGCTTGCCGGGCAGCCGGGACAGGAACCAACTGGCACCGACGTCCGGGTACAAGCCGATGCTGATTTCCGGCATGGCCAGTCGCGAACTGGGCGTGACGATACGCATCGCTGCACCCTGCAGCATGCCCATGCCGCCGCCCATCACATAGCCGTGGCCCCAGCAGATCAGCGGCTTGGGGTAGGTGTGCAGGCGATAATCGAGACGGTATTCGTCGGCGAAAAAGCGCATCGCCAAAGTGGGCACTTCGCCGGGTTGCTGGCGGCAGGTCTCGACCAATTGGCGCACGTCGCCGCCTGCGCAAAAGGCCTTGGCGCCGTTGCCGCGCAGCAGCACGCAAGCAATGGCCGGGTCTTCGGCCCAGGCGTGCAGGCGAACATTCAGCGCCTCGATCATTGGCAGGCTCAAGGCATTGAGGCTCTTTTCCGCATCCAGGCTGGCGACGGCGATGCGGAAACCATGCTGGCCGGTGTGTTCTTCGAAATGCACGTTCATACAGCTTCCTGTAAATACCGTTACCCGCTGGGCAGCGGGGCGCAGGGATGTAAAAAAGCGTCATCCATCCCTGCCTGTCTGAAACCCCGTGTGAACGAATCCGCCCTCTATTTGTTGTGCCATTGAGGTTCGCGCTTTTCCAGAAAGGCGTTGACCCCTTCGCGGGTGTCGTCAGCATCGAACAGGTCGATGAAGCGCTCACGTTCTTCGCTCAGCCAGCTGTTGGGCGCGCGTTCGCGGGCGCCCTGAATCAGCGGTTTGATGGCGCGTACCGCGACCGGACTTTGCCGCGCCACTTTGGCGGCGAGCCGCAGGGCAGTGGAGCAGGCTTCGCCGTTTTCCACCACCTGCTCCACCAGGCCGATGCGCAAGGCGGTCTGGGCATCGACGCGTTCGCCACAAAGGATCATGCGTTTGGCCCAGCCTTCGCCGACCAGCCAGGCCAGTGCCTGGGTGCCGCCAGCGCAGGGCAACAGACCCACCGAGGCCTCCGGCAGCGCCAGCTGCGCCTGACTGGCAGCAATGCGGATGTCGCAGGCCAGGGCGCATTCCAGACCGCCGCCCATGGCGTAGCCGTTGATGGCGGCAATCGACACACCGCGAAAGTCGCGCAAGGCTTCGAAGGCTTCGCCAAAGCGCCGGGCCATGTCGCGGGCACGGGCCTTGTCGCCATCGGCGAACAGCTTGAGGTCAGCGCCGGCGCTGAAGAACTTGTCGCCCTGACCGGTGATCACCAGCGCATAAATGTCATCGTCGCGGTTGAGATGCTCGATCAGCAGTTTGAGACCGATCAGCGAGTCGCGGTCCCAGGTATTGGCTGGTGGGTGGTTGATGGTGATCAGGGCGGTGTGGCCGTGCTTTTCCACGGTGAGCTTGTGGGTCAGCTCAACGAGTTCGGACTGATAGGTTTCAACAGCGTGGCTCATGGCTTCGGTGTTCTCCGCGTCAAGGAAGAGTATCTGTCGAGTTACAGCAGGCGATCGAGGGTGCCGCCCTGGGCCAGCAGGCGGCGGGCGATGATCACCCGCATGATTTCGTTGGTGCCTTCGAGGATCTGGTGCACGCGGCTGTCGCGCACCCAGCGCTCCAGCGGATAGTCGTTGAGATAACCATAGCCACCGTGTATTTGCAGGGCCTGGTTGCACACCTCGAAACAGTGGTCGGTGGCGAAGCGCTTGGCCATGGCGCAGTACAGGCTGGCTTCGGGATGATTGTTGTCGAGTCGATGAGCCGCCAGGCGCACCATCTGCCGGCTGGCGGTGAGGTCGGTGAGCATGTCGGCGAGCTTGAATTGCAGGGCCTGGAATCCACTCAACGGTTTGCCGAATTGCTGGCGCTCCTCGACATAGCGCAGGGACTGCTCCAGCGCCGCCTGGGCCGCGCCCAGCGAGCAACTGGCGATGTTGATGCGTCCGCCATCCAGCCCCTTCATGGCATAGATGAAGCCTTCGCCTTCCGGACCAATGCGCTGGCTGGCCGGAATGCGTACGCCTTCAAAGCTGATGCTGCGGGTCGGCTGGGAGCGCCAGCCCATTTTCAGTTCGTTGCGCCCGTACTTCACTCCGGGTGCATCGCCAGCGACCAGAAAGCAGGAAATGCCCTTGGCGCCGCTGTCCCCGCCGGTGCGCGCCATGACGATCAAAACATCGGTGCTGCCCGCCCCGGAGATGAAGCACTTGCTGCCGTCCAGCACATACTCATCGCCATCGCGGCGCGCTCGAGTGCGCAGATGCGCGGCATCCGAACCGGCATCGGGTTCGGTCAGGCAATAGGAGGCCAGCAACTCGCCGCTGATCAGGCGCGGCAGCCAGGCGGCTTTCAGTTCCTCGTCGGCAAAGCGGGCGAGCATCCAGGATGCCATGTTGTGAATGGTCAGGTAGGCGGCGGTCGATACACAGCCGGCGCTCAGTTGCTCGAAGATCAGCGAGGAGGTCAGTCGCGACAGCCCCAGGCCGCCATCCGCCTCGCTCAGGTACAGGCTCAGATAACCCTGAGCAGCGGCACGGCGGATGACCTCGACGGGAAAATAATGATCGCGGTCCCAGTCGGCGGCGTGTGGAGTCAGTTCGTGGCGGGCAAAGGCGCGGGCGCTGTCGATCAGGAGGCGTTGTTCGTCACTCGGTTCGAAGTCCATGGCTTGTCTCACTGAGTTGATGGGTAGCCGAACACGCAATGCCCGGAGGGACTCCATGAGCACGGCGCGTTTCCGAAGATACCTGCAGTTTGTTTTCTGTACAGGTTTACATAGGGAGCGGATGGTAGCGTTGCCAAGTTGCGTTACTTAAGGTGGATGGTCAGGTTCGGGTCGCTTGACGCATCGTCTTCGAACCAGCGCGTGGTCACCGTTTTGGTCTCGCTGTAAAAACGCACCGCCTGCTTGCCATAGGCATGCAGGTCGCCGTAGAACGAACCCCGCCAGCCGGTAAAGGAGAAGAACGGCAACGGCACCGGGATGGGTACGTTGATGCCTACCTGGCCCACTTCCACGGCATGCTGGAAGTGCCGCGCAGCACCGCCGGAGCGGGTAAACAGGCTGGTGCCATTGCCATACGGATTGGCATTGATCAGCTCGATGGCGTCTGCCAGCGTATCCACTTCCAGGCAGATCAATACCGGGCCAAAAATCTCTTCACGGTACAGGCTCATCTGTGACGTGACGCCGCGAAACAGCGTGGGGCCAACCCAGTTGCCGTCGGGAAAGTCGGCCACTGAGCAGTCCGAGCCATCCAGCAGGCACTCGGCACCCTCGGCCTTGCCTGCGGCAATCAGGCGCTGCACACGCTGGCGTGCCTGCGGGCTGATCAGCGGGCCGTAGGCGGCGTTGGCGTCCTGCCAATGACCGGGGCGCAGCTCAGCCATGCGGGCGGCCAGTTCGGGTATCCATTGGCGCGATTCACCGACGAACAGCGCCGCGCTGATGGCCATGCAGCGTTGCCCGGCGGCCCCGCAGCTGGCGCCGATCAGATTGCTCAGCACCTGCTCCTTGTTGGCATCCGGCAGCACCACCAGATGGTTCTTGGCGCCGGCGAATGCTTGCACGCGCTTCAGGTGCTGGGTGCCGATGCGATATACATGCTGGGCCACCGCCACCGAGCCGACGAAGGACAGCGCACGAATCTGCGGGTGAACAAGCAGCGCATCGACCACTTCGCGCCCGCCGTGCAGCACTTGCAGAATGTTCCTGGGCGCGCCGGCTTCAAGAAACAGTTCGGCCAGTCGATTGGGCGTCAGCGGGTCCTGTTCGGACGGTTTGAGGATGAAGCTGTTGCCGCAGGCAATGGCCAGCGGAAACATCCACAGCGGGATCATGGCCGGGAAGTTGAACGGAGTAATGCCGGCGCACACGCCCAATGGTTGTACCCAGCTGGCGGTGTCGATGTCGCGGGCGACGTTTTCCAGGGTTTCGCCCATTAGCAGACTGGCAATGTTGGCCGCATGTTCAACCACCTCGATACCGCGCCAGACATCGCCCTTGGCATCAGCCAGAGTCTTGCCGGTGTCGCGGGCGAGCAATTCGCCCAACTCGTCGTGATGCTCCTTGAGCAGGTGTTGGTAGCGCAGCATAAGGCGGGCGCGTTCGGGCACCGGCGCTTCGCGCCAGGTCTGGAAGGCACGCTGCGCGCTGGCCACCGCCAGTTCTATTTCTTCTGCGGTGGCACTGGGCGCCAGGGCAATGACTTCCTGTGTAGCCGGATCACGAATTTCGATAGGTTCGGCGTCCGCGCTGACGCGCCATTCGCCATCGATCAGTTGGGGAATCACCTTGCTCATTGTGCTGTCTCCGCACCCGCATACTTTTGCCATGAGTATAGGAAGAGGGTAGGCGGTTGCCTTGACTTGAGGGTGGGGCTTATCTAGCGTGCCGGCTTTGTTGACAGCGCAGTGGAGAAACAATGACCAACGATGATCGCATCAAACTGGAAGCGGGCTGGAAGAATGCACTGCGCGAGGAATTCGACAAGCCCTATATGCGCCAGCTGAGCGCGTTCTTGCGGGATGAAAAGAATGCCGGCAAAACGATCTTTCCCGCAGGGGGGCTGATCTTCAACGCGCTGAACTCCACACCCCTCGATCAGGTAAAGGTGGTGATCCTCGGTCAAGATCCCTATCACGGCCCTGGCCAGGCCCATGGACTCTGCTTTTCAGTACAGCCTGGAGTGCCCGCGCCGCCATCCCTGCAGAACATCTACAAAGAGCTTAAGCGCGACCTGAACATCGACATTCCCGGCCATGGCTACCTGCAGCATTGGGCGGATCAGGGGGTGCTGCTGCTCAATACCTCGTTGACGGTCGAGCAGGGGCAGGCCGGCTCGCACGCTAAGGTGGGCTGGCAGACGTTTACCGACAAGGTGATCGAAGTCGTCAGCGCAAGCCGACCACACCTGGTGTTCCTGTTGTGGGGCGCCCATGCGCAGAGCAAGCAGCGCCTGATCGACCCGACCAGGCATCTGATCCTGCGTTCGCCACATCCTTCACCGTTGTCTGCCCATCGAGGCTTCATCGGTAATGGACATTTCAGTCGGGCCAACAAGTATCTGCAACAGAACGGCATGGAGCCGATTGATTGGCGCTTGCCGCCTGTTGCGGTGCAGCAGAGCATGCCGGATTAACGCGCGCCGGTGGTCGCGTTATTGCAGCATGCCCATGGCGGCCAGCGTGGCGTTGCCGAGGTCTTCGTCGGCTTGAACGTCCACACTGGGATCGAGGCCCAGCTTGGCAAACGCGGGTATGTCGGCCCAGTCCAACTGGTTGCAGGCATGGCTGCTGCCCAGGTAGCTCTGCAGTGCTGCTACTTGCACGATGTCGACGTAATCCACCGAGGGTGAGTCGCGGGTGAAGTCCTGCATCTGGCTGGGGACGATGGCAATGTGTGCCGGGAATTCCCAGTGACGCAGGATCCGCTCACCAAGCAGGGGATGAACCCGCTCGATTACATGGTCGAGGCTGGCCGGATCGCCTAGCAGGTCACCGCGCTCTTCGGCGTAGGTCAGGATGGGCAGCACGCCGATCTGATGTACTAGGCCGGCCAGTGTCGCCTGATCGGGCTGCAATTTAGTGAAATGCCGGCAGAGCACATGGCTGATAGCGGCAATCTCGGTACTTTTGCTCCACACCTCACGTAGCTTTTTGTCGACCGCGTCGGTGGTGGCCTGGAACATTTGTTCCATCGCCAGACCGATGGACAGGCTGCAGGTATAGAGGATGCCTAGGCGACCGATGGCCATCTGCAGGTCGGTGATTTCCCGGTTGCTGCGCATCAGGGGGCTGTTCACGACCTTGATCAGGCGGGCGGTCAATGCTGCATCCTGGCCGATCACCTTGCTCAAGCTGAGCGTGCTGATATTGATATCTTCGGCCGCCTCGCGGACCTGGATGGCCACTTCAGGCAGGGTGGGGAGAACCAGTTCGTCCTTTTCTAGGGCCTGGATCAGTTCTTCTTGGACTTTCTCGGCAAGCTTGCTCATGCATTCCTCAGTAGACGAGAAGAGATATTTACTGCTGGATTTCGCGGTCGGCATCCAACTGATAGGGCAAATCACACAACGTCAATGAAGGGCCTTCGGCGGTACCCAGGTGCAGGCGTCCATCCAACAGGGCATCTTCCTGAACCACTGCGAGTAATTCGACATGACCGTCCGCTTGGGCAGCCAGCACCACGTTGCCGACACTGGTGGCATGCACGGGCGAGAACAGTTCCGTGCCGATGTCCGGTACCTGTTCGACCGGCAGGCTGAGGCGATACAGGCGCCGCTTGAGCTTGCCCAGGTACTGCATGCGGGCGACGATTTCCTGCCCGGCGTAGCAGCCTTTCTTGAAGCTCACGCCGCCGACAGCCTGCAGGTTGATCATCTGTGGAATGAACAGCTCGCGGGTGGCGCCGAACACCTGCCCGATACCGGCGCGCACCTGGGCCAGCAGCCACTCATTCAGAGGCGCCTGCGGCAGCTGTTCGGCAAGGCGCGCCTGGATGGTTTGGGCTTGAGCGGCCGGCACCCAGAGTTCGGCACGGCCGTCGCGAAGGCGCAGAGCCAGCAGTTCGTCGGCCTGGGTCAGCGGTTCGGCTCCGTCATTTGGTAGCTCCAGACCCAGTTGGTGCAGGACGGCATCGGCCTGGCTGAGGCCAAAGCGCGACCATTGATCGCTTTCGTCAAGCACTTGTACCTTGGAAAAGACCGCGTATTTTTTCAGGTCCGCGCATTGCGCATCGAGCAGCTCCTGGGCCATGGCCAAAAGGTAGCCATCACCGTGGGGCAGAATGCGAAAGCTCGATTGCATACGCCCTTTGGGCGTGCAGCGCGCGCCTAGGCTGCTGCTCGATACGAGGTAGTTGAGGTTGCAGGTCAGCTGGCCTTGAAGGAATTTGCTGGCATCGGGGCCGCGTACGGCAAGGATGCCTTCATGGGGCAGCGGGCAGAAAAAAGCAGAGTCGGCCATGTCAGTCGCTGATAAAAAGGCAGGGACGACCATCATAGAGCGCAGCGCGAGGCTTGTCAGCGGGTGTCCAGGGCGAGCCGGCTCGTTATACTGCCGCTCTTACGTGAAAGGAGCCTCCCATGGCCGACGATATCGAACTCAACCGACTTTTCTGGCACAGCCGCCGTGGCATGCTGGAGCTGGATGTGCTGCTGGTGCCTTTTGTGCGGGAGGCTTACTCGCACCTAGATGCCGAAGATCAGGCGCGCTATCGCCAACTGCTGGAATGCGAGGACCAGGACATGTTTGGCTGGTTCATGCAGCGCGAAGAGCCTCAGGATCCGGATCTGCGCCGCATCGTGAAAATCATTCTGGACCGTGTCCAACCCAAGTGACGTTTTCGAGTGTCGCTGGCAGCCCTCTGGGAGCTTGCTGGCGGCCTACCTGTTCGCCTGGCTGCTGGCGCTGGTCGCGCTACTGCTTGCCGACCTGCCTGGCGGCTGGGTCGCGCTCGGTGTAATCGCGTGCGGCGGGCATGCCCTATGGGTGCTGCCACGACATATCCTGTTGCGCTCAAGGCACGCGGTGCGCGGGTTGCGTCATGATTCGCGTGGCTGGCAACTGTGGAGCGCACAGGCCGGCTGGCGCCCGGTGCAGCTGCGCCCTGATAGCCTGGCCTTGCCCGTTCTGATCGTCCTGCATTACCGCCTGCCCGGCGAGCGCTGGCGGCGCGGGGTGTGCATTCCCCGCGATGCGTTGGCGCGTGATGATCATCGACGCCTGCGCCTGCGCCTGAAGTTCACTCGACGTAGGTGGGTGGCACCAGAATAGTGTCCCGTGCTTCGGGTAACAGGTGGGGATAATCCAGGGTGTAATGCAACCCGCGGGACTCCTTGCGCTCCATTGCCGACCTGATCATCAGTTCGGCTACCAGGGCCAGGTTGCGCAGCTCGATCAGGTCTCGGCTCACCTTGTAATTACTGTAGAACTCATCGATCTCGTCCAACAGCAGATTGACGCGGTGCTGGGCGCGCAGCAGGCGCTTGGTGGTGCGCACGATGCCCACGTAGTCCCACATGAAACGCCGCAATTCGTCCCAGTTGTGGGCGATGATGACGTCTTCGTCGGAATCGGTCACCTGGCTGGCATCCCAGCTGGGCAGGGTGGTGGGTAACCTGATCTGTTCGAGCTTCTCGAGGATGTCGGCAGCCGCCGAGCGGGCGTACACGAAGCATTCCAGCAGCGAATTACTGGCCAGGCGATTGGCCCCGTGCAATCCGGTGAAGCTGGTTTCGCCAATGGCATAGAGGTTCGGGACATCGGTGTGTCCGCACGAGTCGACCAGCACACCGCCACAGGTGTAGTGCGCAGCCGGGACTACGGGAATCGGCTCGCGAGTGATGTCGATGCCGAACTCCAGGCAGCGTTCGTACACGGTGGGAAAGTGATTCTTGATGAAGTCCGTGGGCCGGTGGCTGATGTCCAGGTATACGCAATCGATACCCAGGCGCTTCATTTCATGGTCGATGGCGCGGGCGACGATATCCCGTGGTGCCAGTTCGGCACGGCTGTCGAAGCGCGGCATGAAACGTTCACCGTTGGGCAGCTTGAGTAGAGCGCCTTCGCCGCGCAGGGCCTCGGTGATCAGGAAATTCTTCGCCCGAGGGTGGTACAGGCACGTTGGGTGAAATTGGTTGAATTCCAGATTGCCGACCCGGCAGCCTGCCCGCCAGGCCATGGCAATGCCGTCTCCGCAAGCGCCATCGGAGTTGCTGGTATACAAATAAACCTTGGCGGCGCCGCCCGTGGCCAACACCGTAAAGCGGGCGCCATAAGTATCCACCTCGCCGCTCTCGCGATTGAGTACATAGGCACCCAGGCAGCGCTGTCCGGACAGACCCAGTTTGTGCTCGGTGATCAGGTCGATGGCCACGCGCTGTTCCAGCAGTTCGATATTCGACCGCTGGCGAGCCTGGTGCAGTAACGTGGTAAAGATGGCCGCGCCGGTGGCATCGGCGGCATGGATGATGCGCCGATGGCTGTGGCCGCCTTCACGGGTCAGGTGAAAGGCGAAGCCATTGTCTTCGCTGTCGGCGCTGCCATCATCGGGAGTGAAGGGTACGCCCTGGTCGATCAGCCATTGGATCGCTTCACGGCTGTGCTGCACGGTGAAGCGAACGGCGTCCTGGCGACACAGTCCGCCGCCGGCGATCAGGGTATCTTCAACATGAGACTCGACGGTGTCGCGGTCATCCAGAACCGCAGCCACTCCGCCCTGGGCATGGAATGTCGAGCCATTGGCCAGCTCACCCTTGCTCAACACTGCAATGCGTAGGTGCGCGGGGAGGGTCAGGGCCAGCGTGAGGCCGGCTGCTCCACTGCCGATTATCAAGACGTCGTGCTGCAAGTGTTGGCGCATGGCTGGGCCTTAGGCGAGATGGCGGTCGCTAGTATATCGAGGGCTGAAACGACAAAATAGTTGTATGGCGTCGCATCGGGTCATGGAACTTTTGCCGACGGCGGCTTTCCATAGAAGGATGCTGGAGACCTGAGCGCATCAGGGCTACAAACAAGAGGCCTTTAGCGAGGGCTCAATATCGCATTTCGTGCAGAGATGACTTTTTATACACGCGCAGGCGCTTTTTGCTTGTGCCACGAATTGATAAACCCTGCACGAAGCTTGCTTGGAGGGGGAGAACTTTTGCGTAACGCTTGGGTCTATCTGTGTAAGCCAGGCCACCAACGAGTGCGGAAGTTCTCCGGGGTCAGAGAGGAGCGTTCATGCTAACCCAGGAGCAGGATCAGCAGCTTGTTGAGCGTGTTCAGCGAGGAGATAGGCGGGCTTTCGATTTGCTTGTGCTGAAGTATCAACACAAGATTTTAGGCCTGATCGTACGGTTCGTGCATGACACTCATGAAGCTCAGGATGTTGCTCAGGAGGCGTTCATAAAAGCCTATCGTGCGCTTGGAAATTTCCGGGGTGACAGCGCCTTTTACACCTGGCTGTACCGCATCGCCATCAATACGGCGAAGAATCACTTGGTTGCTCGCGGTCGGCGGCCACCAGATAACGATGTCAGTGCTGAGGACGCGGAATTCTACGAGGGTGATCATGCCCTCAAGGATATCGAGTCGCCAGAACGCGCCATGTTGCGAGATGAAATCGAAACCACTGTGCATCGAACCATCCAACAATTACCGGAAGATTTGCGCACGGCGCTGACGTTGCGTGAGTTTGATGGCCTGAGTTATGAAGACATAGCCAGTGTCATGCAATGCCCTGTAGGAACCGTACGCTCGCGCATCTTTCGGGCGCGAGAGGTTATCGATAAAGCCTTGCAACCCCTGTTGCATGAACAAGCCTGAGATGGCGGCCAAATGCCAAGAGAGGAAACCATGAATCGTGAGTCTCTGCGGGAATCGCTGTCCGCGGTGATGGATAACGAAGCGGACGAATTGGAATTGCATCGAGTGCTCGCCGCCAGTGACGAGTCCGAGTTGCGAGCCATTTGGTCGCGTTATCAAATCGCGCGCGCTGTCATACATAAGGAACTGCAAGAGCCGCGGCTGGATATCGCAGCGGGTGTGATGGCTGCTTTGGCAGATGAAAAGATGCCAGAGCCGTCTGGGTCTCGGTCGCGCTGGAGCGGACTGGGGCGTCTGGCTATTGCCGCTTCGGTGACGCTGGCCGTCCTTGCAGGCGTGCGCTTTTACAACCAGGACCAGATCACGGGTGCTGAAATGGCGCAGCAAACTGCTCCATCGAATAATCTAATCATTCCGCATGTGCAGGGACCTGCCGTGCTGGCCGGGTATAGCGCCGAGGGTGAGTCCGGAGCTGTAATGGCTGAGCAAGGAGCGCAGCCGAGCTGGCATGACCAGCGTCTGGCCGACTACCTGCGTCAGCATGTACAGCAATCGGGGCGTGGCGAGGAAAGTGCTTTGCCTTCCGCTCGGGCTGCTAGTCTGGAAAATCGCTAAAAAAGGAACCTCATGCGTTTTCTTTCATTTGCGCTTGGAGTCAGTGCGCTGCTTGGGCAATCGGCTTGGGCAGATGCTCAGGATTGGTTGCTACGGCTACAAGCAGCGGAACAACAAACAGGCTTCCATGGAGCCTTCGTTTATGAGCGCAATGGCAGTTTTTCCAGCCATGAAATTTGGCGTCATGTCGCCTCGAACAGCGTTCAGGAACGTATGTTGCAGTTGGATGGCCCCGCTCACGAAACATTGCGTACCAATGGTCGACTCACCTGTATGAATGGCAGCTTGGTCAGTCCATTGATCGAAGAGCGGTGGTCGGTACGCAATCTGGACACGCGCCAGCTTAATCAATGGTATGAGATGCGTGTGGCGGGCAATTCCCGGGTTGCCGGTCGCGCTGCTGTGGTGCTGGCGCTGATACCGCGCGATCAGCATCGCTATGGTTTTGAGCTTCATCTGGATCGCGAAACGGCATTACCGCTCAAGTCGTTGTTGCTCAATGAAAAGGGCCAGCCTTTGGAGCGCTTCCAGTATGTTGAATTCCAGGAAGGTGCATCGTTGGCGATGGTGCAGCCCAGCCAGCAATGCGAGCCGGTGGAAGTTCGCGATTCGCGTCAGCTGTCCGAAAAGTCCTGGCGTTCTGATTGGCTGCCTGCCGGGTTTGTTCTCAATCAGATTGTCGAGCAGCGTGCCTCTGCCGAAGCCGCCCCTGTCGCCTGGCTGATGTACGGCGATGGTTTGGCGCGATTTTCAATTTTCCTCGAGCCATTGGGCGATGCGCAAATCGCCGATGTGCGCAGCCAGTTGGGGCCGACTGCAACTGTCTCGCGCCGCCTTTCCACGGCAAACGGTGATTTGATGGTTACCGTAGTCGGCGAGATTCCTGTCGGCACTGCCGAGCGGATTGCGCTATCGATGCGTTCGGAGTCAGGGAACAGTTCGCAGTGATCGAAGAGCAAGGGCGGGTCGTTGCAGTCGAGCCTGGCGCGGTTTGGGTTGAGACCGTGCGCAAAAGCACCTGTTCCACTTGTTCGGCCAATGCCGGTTGTGGTCAGGGAATGATGGACAAGTTGGGGGTCGGAAGCCGCCGAGGGCATGTGCGGGCTCTCACCGATTTGCAATTGGATGTTGGCGATAGCGTGGCTATTGGCGTACGTGAAGAGCTCTTGTTACGCGGCTCCCTGTTGGTTTATTTATTGCCTTTGCTCAGCCTCTTTCTCTGTGCTTTGTTGGTGCAGGCGCTGGGTGGTTCCGAACCGCACATAATTATGGCCAGTCTGGGCGGATTACTGTGTTCCTGGTTATACATTCGCTGGCGCAGTCGGCGCACGGCGGATGATCCAGCACTGCAGCCTGTCGTGCTGCGTGCTCTGCTCGCAGGCACTTCGAGTGTCTACTGAGCAGTTTTGCTGCTAGCAGGGGAGTCTTATGTCAAAAGTGAAGGTCAAGTCTTATCTGAGTGGTCTGATGGCTATGCTAATGCTGGCCCTGGCAACGGTAGCGCAGGCAGATCTGCCTGACTTTACCGAGCTGGTGGAGCAGGCTGGGCCGGCAGTGGTCAATATCAGCACTCGGCAGAAATTACCGGAGCGTAATCAGGCTGGGCAGCAGTTGATTCCGGATCTGGAAGGCCTGCCACCACTGTTTCGTGAATTCTTTGAACGCAATATTCCACAAATACCGCGCTCGCCCAACGGTCGGCAGCAGGAAGCTCAATCGCTGGGGTCTGGTTTCATCATCTCTGCGGATGGGTATGTGCTGACCAATAACCATGTGGTTGCCGATGCGGATGAAATTCTCGTTCGCATGTCCGATCGCAGTGAGCTGGAAGCCAAGCTGATCGGCGCCGACCCGCGCAGTGATGTTGCGTTGTTGAAAATCGAAGGGCGCAACCTGCCCACGGTCAAGCTGGGCAAGTCTGACAACCTGAAGGTCGGGGAGTGGGTGCTAGCCATTGGCTCACCGTTCGGTTTCGACTATTCGGTGACGGCAGGCATTGTCAGTGCCAAAGGTCGCAGCCTCCCCAATGAAAGTTATGTACCGTTTATCCAAACCGATGTGGCGATCAATCCTGGTAACAGTGGTGGTCCGTTGTTCAATCTGAACGGTGAAGTGGTCGGCATCAATTCACAAATTTTCACCCGGTCTGGCGGCTTCATGGGGTTGTCTTTCGCCATTCCGATTGATGTCGCGATGGACGTGGCCAACCAGTTGAAAGATACCGGCAAGGTCAGCCGTGGCTGGCTAGGCGTGGTGATTCAAGAGGTCAACAAGGACCTGGCTGAATCCTTCGGTCTCGACAAGCCGGCAGGTGCGCTGGTCGCGCAGGTTCTGGAAGAAGGTCCGGCGGCCAAGGGTGGGCTGCGGGTCGGCGATGTAATTCTCACCCTTAATGGACGACAGATCGTCGTGTCGGCCGATCTGCCCCACTTGGTGGGCGGCATCAAGCCTGGTGACAAGGCCAAGCTGGAAGTGGTACGTGACGGCTCGCGAAAGACGCTGGAGGTAGTGATTGGCGCCTTGCCAGAAGAGGGCGAGGAGATTGCCATTGGCACGCCGGGGAGTGGAGTCGAAAGCAGCAGCAATCGGCTCGGTGTCACGGTCGTGGACCTGAACAGCGAGCAGAAAAAAGCGCTGGACCTGCAAGGCGGTGTGCTGATCAAGGAAGTAAGCAACGGCCCGGCCGCGCTGATCGGCCTGCGACCAGGCGATGTCATCACCCACTTGAGCAATCAGGCAATCAAATCCGCTCAGCATTTCACGCAGGTGGCCAAGGAACTGCCAAAGAATCGCTCGGTATCCATGCGTGTGCTGCGTCAGGGTCGCGCCAGCTTTATTACCTTCAAGTTGTCGGAATAGTTTTTGTCTAACCAAAGCAAGGGCGAGCAATCGCCCTTTTTTGTTCGCTGCAGGTAGACGTGACGCTGGGTGCAGCCTTCGGGTAGAATTCCCTGCTATTTCTCGGCGGGAGTTCCCGCAGCCCCTTTCGAGTGTTGATCTGTGAGTGATCTTAGCCACATCCGCAATTTTTCCATCATTGCCCACATTGACCACGGCAAGTCCACCCTGGCCGATCGTTTCATTCAGATGTGCGGCGGCCTGTCCGAGCGCGAAATGGCATCCCAGGTTCTGGACTCCATGGACTTGGAGCGTGAACGCGGCATTACCATCAAAGCGCACAGCGTTACCCTGCATTACACCGCACGGGATGGTAAAACCTATCAGCTGAATTTCATCGACACCCCCGGCCACGTCGACTTCACCTATGAAGTCAGCCGCTCCCTGGCCGCCTGCGAAGGCGCCTTGCTGGTCGTGGACGCGGGCCAAGGTGTCGAAGCGCAATCGGTCGCCAACTGCTACACCGCCATCGAGCAAGGCCTGGAAGTCATGCCGGTGCTCAACAAGATGGACCTGCCCCAGGCCGATCCGGACAAGGTCAAAGACGAAATCGAACATATCATCGGAATCGACGCTACGGATGCCGTGGCCTGCAGCGCCAAGAGCGGCATGGGTGTGGATGATGTGCTGGAGCGTCTGGTAAAGGTGATTCCGCCGCCGCAAGGCGAGATCGACGCACCTTTGCAGGCGTTGATCATTGACTCCTGGTTCGACAACTACCTAGGCGTAGTGTCGCTGGTGCGGGTCAAGCATGGCCGGCTGAAAAAGGGTGACAGGATTCTGGTCAAGTCCACGGGCAAGTTGCACCAGGTGGACAGCGTGGGGGTTTTCAGTCCGAAGCACACCGAAACCGCCGACCTGAAAGCTGGCGAAGTGGGTTTCATCATTGCTGGCATCAAGGATATTCACGGTGCGCCGGTGGGCGATACGCTGACATTGGCTGCCACGCCGGATGTGGCGATGCTGCCTGGCTTCCAGCGCGTCAAGCCGCAGGTGTTCGCCGGCCTGTTTCCAGTCAGCTCCGATGATTTCGAGGCCTTCCGCGAAGCCTTGCAGAAGCTGACCCTTAACGATGCCGCCTTGCAATACGAGCCGGAAAGCTCCGATGCGCTTGGCTTCGGTTTCCGCATTGGCTTCCTCGGCATGCTCCACATGGAAATCATCCAGGAGCGACTGGAGCGCGAGTACAATCTCGATCTGATCACCACCGCACCTACCGTAATATTCGAGGTGGAACTGAAGAGCGGCGAGACGATCTATGTCGACAACCCGTCCAAGCTGCCTGATCCAGCGGCGATCAACGATATGCGCGAGCCCATCGTGCGCGCCAATATCCTTGTCCCGCAGGAGCACTTGGGTAACGTAATTACCCTGTGCATCGAGAAGCGCGGCGTGCAGCGCGACATGCAATTTCTCAGCAGTCAGGTACAAGTCAGCTACGATTTGCCGATGAACGAAGTGGTGCTGGACTTCTTCGATCGCCTGAAATCAGTAAGCCGCGGCTATGCCTCACTGGACTACAGCTTCGATCGCTTCCAATCAGCGAATCTGGTCCGCCTGGATGTGCTGATCAATAGCGAGAAGGTGGATGCCCTGGCGCTAATCGTGCACCGCGACCGTGCCAACCAGAAAGGCCGCGCGCTGACCGAAAAGATGAAAGAGCTGATTCCACGACAGATGTTCGACGTGGCAATCCAGGCAGCCATTGGCGGTCAGGTGGTTGCGCGTACGACCGTGAAGGCGCTGCGCAAGAACGTATTGGCCAAGTGCTATGGCGGCGACGTGAGCCGTAAGCGCAAGCTGCTGGAAAAGCAGAAGGCTGGTAAGAAAAGGATGAAACAGGTCGGCAACGTGGAAATTCCTCAGGAAGCGTTTCTTGCCGTTCTCAAGGTGGATAGCTAAGACCCATGTCGATCAATTTTCCGCTGTTACTGGTCATTGCCGTTGCGGTATGCGGGGCCTTGGCCCTGCTGGATATGCTGGTGCTGGCGCCTCGTCGGCGTGCGGTGATCAGCACCTACCAGGGCCAGTTGCAGGGCGAGCCTGATCCTCAGGTGGTTGAGAAACTCAGCAAGGAGCCCATGCTGGTCGAATACGGAAAATCACTGTTTCCGGTGTTAGCCATTGTGCTGGTATTGCGCTCATTTTTGGTTGAGCCCTTCCAGATTCCGTCTGGCTCGATGAAGCCGACGTTGGAAGTGGGTGATTTTATTCTGGTCAACAAATTCGCTTACGGCATCCGTCTGCCTGTGCTGGATACCAAGGTGATCGATATTGGTGATCCGCAGCGCGGCGATGTGATGGTATTCCGCTACCCCAGCGATCCGAATATCAACTATATCAAGCGAGTTGTGGGATTGCCGGGTGACACGGTGCGCTACAGCAGTGAAAAGCGCTTGTTCATCAATGGCGAGCCGGTAGCTGAGAAATGGCTGGGCGAAGAGCCGGGCACCTTGGGCAACGCTGGGCTCTATCAGGAAAAGCTGGGCGCTGCCGAGCATATGATTCGCAAGGAAATGGGGCGGTATCGCATCGAACCCAGCCGCGAATGGACTGTGCCGGATGGCCATTATTTCATGATGGGCGATAACCGCGACAACTCCAACGACAGCCGTTACTGGAACGATACGGCCCTTGCTGTGGAATTGCGTGGCATGGTTCCCGACCGCAATATCGTCGGCAAGGCCTTTGCTGTGTGGCTTAGTTGGCCTGAGCCCAAGGGCGGCAACCTGCCCAACCTCTCTCGTGTCGGCCTGATCCATTGAATTTGTGCGGTACCGTGCAATACGGTATCGCCCGCTTTATATAGGCTTGGCTGCCGATAATTCCGACATGAGGTCGATTCATGACGTTCTCGCATTCGCAGAAAGGACTTTCGCTGCTGAGCTGGATGGTAGTACTGGCAGTGGTGGCGTTTATTGCCAGCACTGCGTTCAAGGTCATCCCGCATTATCTCGACAATCTGTCGATGGAAAAAATCATAGCCTCGGTCGAGACTGATCAGGCGGCAGATATTCGTACCGTGGGCGATTTTTACCGGCATGTCAGCAAAGGCATGCAAGTAAACAACATTCGCGACCTGGACATGGACAAAGCACTGACCGTGCGGGTGGAAAATAACCAGTTCCATGCTCGGTTGAAATATGAAAAGCGCGAACCGTTGATTGATAGTCTCGATCTTGTGGTTCACTTCGATAAAGAATTTCGCGTAAGAATCCCGTGAGCTCACCTTTAAGCCGTCTCGAGCGTCAGCTCGGCTACACCTTCATCAATCAGGATCTGATGGTCCTGGCACTGACACACCGCAGCTTTGCCGGTCGCAACAACGAGCGTCTGGAATTTCTCGGCGATGCCATCCTCAATTTCGTGGCAGGTGAGGCGCTGTTCGAGCGCTTTCCTCAGGCACGCGAGGGACAGCTTTCCCGGCTGCGCTCCCGCCTGGTCAAGGGCGAGACCCTAGCCTTGTTGGCACGTGGCTTCGAGCTGGGCGAATACCTGCGCCTGGGGTCGGGAGAGCTGAAAAGCGGCGGTTATCGGCGCGACTCTATTCTGGCCGATGCGGTCGAAGCATTGATCGGCGCGATTTACCTGGATGCCGGCATGGAGCCGGCGCGCGAGCGCGTGCTGGCCTGGCTGGATGCTGAGATTGAAAGCCTGACGCTGGTGGATACCAACAAGGATCCCAAGACCCGGCTACAGGAGTTTCTGCAATCGCGCGGCTGTGAACTGCCTCAATATGAGGTGGTGGATATACAAGGTGATCCGCACTGCCGGACGTTCTTCGTCGAGTGCCGGATCAGTCTGCTGAATGACAAGACCCGCGGGCAGGGCGCCAGTCGGAGGATCGCCGAGCAGGTATCCGCCGCCGCTGCGCTGATTGCCCTGGGCGTGGAGAATGCTCATGACTGATATCAGTCGCTGCGGTTACGTGGCCATCGTCGGTCGCCCCAACGTGGGCAAGTCCACGCTGCTCAACCATATTCTCGGCCAGAAGCTGGCGATCACTTCGCGCAAGCCGCAGACCACACGCCACAACATGCTCGGAATCAAGACCGAGGGCGCGGTGCAGGCGATTTACGTCGATACCCCCGGCCTGCACAAGAACAACGAGAAAGCGCTAAACCGCTTTATGAACAAGAGTGCGGCCTCTGCGCTCAAGGACGTGGATGTCGTGGTGTTCGTGGTCGACCGTACGCGCTGGACCGACGAAGATCAGTTGGTACTGGACCGTGTGCAGTATGTCCAGGGCCCGCTGATCATCGCCGTCAACAAGGCCGACCGTATGGAAGACAAGGCCGAACTGCTGCCGCATTTGCAGTGGCTGACCGAGCAATTGCCCAACGCTGAGGTCGTACCGGTTTCGGCCTTGCACGGGCACAATCTGGACACCCTGGAGCGTCTGGTGGCCGAGCACCTGCCCGAGAACGAGCATTTCTTTCCGGAAGACCAGATCACTGACCGCTCCAGCCGCTTCCTGGCCGCCGAGCTGGTGCGCGAGAAAATCATGCGTCAGCTAGGCGCCGAGTTGCCCTACCAGATCACCGTGGAGATCGAAGAGTTCAAGCAGGAAGGGCGCATTCTGCATATCCATGCGCTGATTCTGGTGGAGCGTGACGGGCAGAAGAAAATTCTCATTGGAGAGAAAGGCGAGCGGATCAAGCAGATCGGCCAGGACGCGCGCAAGGACATGGAGGTGCTGTTCGACTCCAAGGTCATGCTTAACTTGTGGGTCAAGGTGAAGGGCGGCTGGTCCGATGATGAGCGAGCCCTGCATTCGCTCGGTTACCGAGAACAGTGATGTGAGCGGCGCCGGGCAAGCCAACGTCCCAAGGGTTGCCCGGGCTGTCAACCCCTGATGCTTGCCTTTGTCCTGCACGCCCGTGCTTACAAGGAAACCAGCGCTCTGGTGGACCTGTTTACCCCAGAGGGTCGTCTGCGGGCCGTGCTGCGCGGCGCTCGAAGCAAGTCCGGCAGTCAGGCGCGGCCCTTTTTACCCTTGGATATCGAGTTGCGCGGGCGCGGCGAACTCAAGACCGTGGCACGATTGGAGTCGGCAGGCGTTCCGAACCTGCTACACGGCGATGCACTGTTCAGCGGGCTTTACCTGAATGAATTGCTGATTCGTCTGTTGCCGATGCAAGACCCTCATCCAATCATCTTCGAGCACTATGCCCTGACTCTTCAGGCCCTGGCCGCCGGCCATGCGCTGCAACCCCTGCTACGCGCATTCGAGTGGCGCTTGCTTGAGCAGCTTGGCTATGGCTTTGCCCTGGACCTCGATCGTCACGGCCAACCCATAGAAGCCGAAGCCTATTATCGCTTGAAGCCGGAGGCAGGCCTGGAGCGTACAGTTGAATTCCAGCCCGGCGTGTTCCATGGTCACGATCTGCTGGCCATGGCCGCCGTTGACTGGAATGACCCTGCAGTGCTGGCGGCTGCCAAACGCCTGATGCGTCAGGCGCTCGCCCCACATTTGGGCGGCCGACCACTGGTCAGCCGCGAGTTGTTCATGAATATCAAGGAGCCTCCTCGTGTCTGACAATCAGCGCATTCTGCTTGGTGTGAATATCGATCATGTGGCGACCTTGCGTCAGGCACGCGGGACGCGCTATCCGGATCCGGTCAAGGCCGCACTGGACGCCGAAGAAGCCGGTGCCGATGGCATTACCGTGCACCTTCGTGAAGACCGGCGGCACATTCAGGACCGCGACGTGCTCCTGCTCAAGGAGTGCCTGCAAACCCGCATGAACTTCGAGATGGGGGTGACCGAGGCAATGCTGGCATTTGCCGAGCGCATCCGTCCGGAGCATATCTGCCTGGTGCCGGAAACCCGTCAAGAATTGACCACCGAGGGTGGCCTCGAAGTGGTTGGCCAAGAGGAGCGAATTGGGGATGCGGTGGCCATGCTGGCCGAACTGGGCAGTGAAGTGTCGCTGTTCATCGATGCCGACGCCCGGCAGATCGAAGCGGCTGCCCGCATCGGCGCACCGGCCATCGAGTTGCACACTGGGCGCTATGCCGATGCCACCACACCCGCCGAAATGGCCTTGGAGCTGGAGCGGATTCGTCAGGGCGTAGCATTGGGACGCCGGCTAGGGCTTATCGTCAATGCCGGGCATGGTCTGCATTACCACAATGTACACGACGTGGCGGCAATCCCGGGAATCAACGAACTCAACATCGGTCATGCGATTGTCGCTCATGCCTTGTTCGTCGGTTTCAAGCCGGCGGTTCAGGAAATGAAAGCGCTGATTCTCGCTGCTGCAGCGCACCGTTAATTTCTCAAGTAAAGCGAACTGTGGAGCCAGCCTTAGGTATCGGTCGAGGCTACGAGTGGTGTGGATTGCGGATCGACGTAAGCCTGCGGCTGGCTTTCCTGGGTATCGATGATGATGCGGTCGCGCCCGGTGCTTTTGGCCTGATAAAGGCAGCGGTCGGCGCGCTGTAGCCAACTGGTCCAGGGCTCACACGACTGCAAGACGGCGCCACCCATGGATACGGTAACCGGTCCACCGGGACCCAGCAGACCGCTGCGGACCTGTTGATGCAACTGTGCGGCAGCACTTTGCAAGCCGCTGAGCTCGGTGTCCTGCAGAAGCAGGAGAAACTCCTCGCCACCAAAGCGGTAGAGCAGGTCTTCCTGACGGGATGAGCGTTTGATCAAGCGGACAAAGTCGATCAAGACCTGATCCCCGGCAGGGTGGCCAAAACGGTCGTTGATCTGTTTGAAATGATCCAGGTCCATGACGAGCAGTGCTTGCGGTTTACCGTGGCGACGTTTGCGTGAGGCAGCGATTTTCAGATCTGTATCCATCGCCCGGCGATTACGGGCGCCGGTCAGCCCGTCCTGGATGGCAAGAACCTGCAATTGTTCGCGCTGAAGCTGAGTGCGATAGGCAAATATCAGGGTCAGGATGCACGCCATCAGGCTGGTGACCAGGAAAGAGCCCATCTGGTAGTAACTTTCGAAGACGGTACCCGGTTGCCACAGTGAATGGCCGATCAGGCCGGCCAACACCAGCAGGGTGGCAATGCTGGCTTTGCCTGGCGAAACCATGAAGAAGTTGAACAGGATCAAGGGATAGATCCAGAACAGGCCATTCACACCCAGATTGATGGCGATCAGCGTGGCCAGACAGGTAAATACGCAGCACACGTAGAGGCCTGCCTTGGTCGTATTGCCGGTTACCCAGGCAAATATGACGGCGGCCACGGTCGACAGGACAATCACAAGGTCAGAGATTCCAACCAGATAATTGCCCTCCAACAGGCGGTATACGGCGTAGGGCGAAATCCCCAAAACACCGAATAGGCCCATCAGACTGATGATCGAAAGCTGAAAATCAGTGCGCAAGCGCTGTAAAAAGCGTGCAAAAAATCGATCCATGTTTTTTTATATCGAGCTTTTGCATCAAGGATGCCGCGCTTCGCCTGGCCTCGCAATGCTTGCTACTAGCCGTGTGCTATTAGTGGCTTATCAGGCAGCTCGAATTGAGCGATGCGCCACATGTGTTGCTTAAGGTTTGCGTGCAATCAGTACTGCACGTCTCGGGGCCGGCAGACCTTCAACGGTGCGGGATGAGTCGGCAGGATCGAGGAAATCGGCCAGCGATTGAAAGCGCATCCATTCGGTGCTGCGTTGTTCATCGAGGCTGGTCTGGCTGACATCGACACAGCGCACGTTTTCAAAGCCCGCGCGGCGTAACCACAGCTCCAGCGCCGGCACAGAAGGCAAAAACCAGACATTGCGCATTTGTGCGTAACGGTCTTCCGGCACCAGCACCTGATTGGCGTCGCCCTTCACCACCAAGGTTTCCAGCACCAGCTCACCCCCTTTGACGAGGCAGTCCTTGAGCGCCAGCAGGTGATCAATGGGGGAGCGGCGATGGTAGAGCACCCCCATAGAGAATACCGTGTCGAAGCCTTGCAGCTTCTCCGGCAACTCTTCGAGGGCGAAAGGCAAATGCCAGGCGGGCAGATCCGGCAGGTAGCACTGCATGGCCAGGAATTGGCAGAAGAACAACCAGTTGGGGTCCACGCCGATCACGCTGTCAGCGCCAGCGCCCAACATGCGCCACATGTAATAGCCATTGCCGCAGCCGACATCCAGGACGCGCTTGCCGGTCAGGTCGAGATGCGGACGAACACGCGCCCACTTCCAGTCCGAACGCCATTCCGTATCAACGTGCACGCCAAACAGCTCAAAGGGCCCCTTGCGCCAGGGCGACAGGCCCAGCAAGGCCTCACGCAACTGCGCGCGTACAGGTGCTTCGCAGCCGGCGTCTAGCCGGAACGCCTCTGCCAGTTCAACGTGGCTCGGGCTTAGCGCCGGCAGGGCATCCAGTGCCCGTTGCCAGCGTTGCAGGTCGCCATGGCCGATGGTCAGTTTGGCGTCGAGCTGTGTTTGCAGGGTGCTTGCCCAACCGGACAGGGGTGTGCCGGACAGCCGCTGGATCAGGGACGTCAGGTCAATCATGGCAGGGCAATCAGTGAGGCGAAATTTAGGCATTGGAACCAGGGGATGACCTTGGTAAAGCCGGCTGCCAGCAAGCGCTCACGATGTTGCTCCAGGCTGTCTGGCAGCATGACGTTCTCGATGGCGCTGCGCTTCTGGGCAATTTCCAGTTCGCTGTAGCCATTGGCACGCTTGAAATCGAGGTGCAGTTCAGTAAGCAGTGCGTGTTCTTCAGGGTCCTGGAAGCACAGCTTTTCCGAAAGAATCAGCGCGCCGCCAGGCAGGAGGCTCTGATGTATGCGGGTCAGCAATTCGGGGCGCTGGATGGGAGAAATGAATTGCAGTGTGAAATTCAGGGCGAACAGTGAAGCTGGCTGAAACTGCAGCGACAGAATATCCGCCTCGATCACCTCGACGGGTAGCAGCTCTTGGAACATGGAATTTTGAGCCTGCAGGTATTCCTGGCAGCGTTCCACCATTGCGGCGGAATTATCCACGGCGATGATCCGGCATTGCTCGCTGCGTACATGACGGCGCAGAGCCTGGGTCACAGCGCCTAGAGAGCAGCCCAGATCATAGAGTACGGAGTCGGGCTGGGCGAAGCGTGCAGCCAGTACGCCGATGTTTTCGACAATGGTCGGGTAACCGGGTACCGAGCGTTTGATCATGTCGGGAAACACGCGGGCCACGTCTTCGTTGAAGACGAAGTCCGTTACCTGGGCCAACGGCTGGGCAAAAATCTGGTCGGGTTCCTGGCGCATGGCGAGACTACGGTCGTGCGGAAAAGGCAGGCATTTTAGCCAAGAGTGACAGCTTGTGCTTGCTCTCTATCACTCCGCCTGAGCCATCGCTGCCGGGCGACCTAGTTGATGGCGTGTGATTTTTCCCTGAAGTGCGACAGCGGGGCTTTGCCTTGCAGTCTTTTGCCCAAGCGGATGCCCGGTAGCTCGATATATTTGTAAGTCAGCGACGACACCAGAATCACAGCCAGCACGGCGGCCACTGCCATCAGATTATCAAGTAACAGGTTTTGGGTGCTGATGTAACCCATGGCGACGATGCCGTGAGGCTCGGCTTGGGAGGGCGCAAGGTGTTCCAGTCCTGGCAACTTCGACAGCTGCAGGGCAAGCCCTTGCAAGGCGGCCAGGATGGCAACGTGAGTCATATAGATGGAAAAGGACCATAAGCCCAGAGCCTGCAACCAGCGCTGCTTGAGCCATCGGGAGACGACGCCGCCTTCAAAGGCAAAGATGAAGATGGTCAGCAAGAGCATCAAGCTGGCGAACAAGTCGCGGTAGAGATAGCTGCTGTCCAGAACCAACACCAGCACCAGCAGTGTGCTGACCTCCAGTACGGTGAATTCTGTGTGGCTCAGTGGCAGGGCTCGCAAACCCATGAATAGCCGGTAGAGCAGAGCTCCGGCAAAGAAACAGCCGACTCCCTTGAGGACTTCTCCTTCCAGCGCGTGAACGTGCATCAGCAAGCTCAGGCAAGCCCCGAGGCAGACGAGCAGGAACAGCAGACTGCTGCGACGTGGCATGAGCACCAAGGTCAAGCCGAAGATCATATTAAGGTAAAAGCCAACGCTAATACTCCAGGCGGGCACGTTGAACGACAGGCTGTCTGCTCCAGGCAGCCAGGCCTGCAGCAGCAGGAGATTGGGGAGGATTTCTTCAAGAGCGACGTTGCCGCTGAACGCCTCGATCGACGAGCCCTGGATCTGGGCCAGCAACTTGCCGACTTCAAGAAGCAGAAACAGGCCGAGCAGGCACAGGTGCAAAGGATACAGGCGGAAGGTGCGAGCAATGGCGAAATCGCGCAGCGCCGCAACACTGGTCAGGCGATGGGCATAGGCGTGGCACAGTACGAAACCGCTCAGGGCGAAGAAAAATTGAATGAACACAGGCCCGTTGCGAAAGAACTCCAGCTCGCTGATCGCCAGCAGGATGGGCATGTGAAACAGCACGATGGCGATGGCGGCAAGGCCGCGAAAACTATCCAGAACGGTAAAGCGTTGGTCGGCAGGCATCTTCGAGTCCCTTCCAGTCGATCCCGTTTTAACCATCCGTTGATGTCCTGATTTCGGAACGGATGATGTTCGAGCAGTGTGCGATGCCGACATTCCCTGCGCGGCGAAGTGAAACGCCAGATTTCTGGCGTTTCACTGTGCACTCAGTCACGGTAGACCAAAAAATAGCCGATGCGAGTTTTTACCGAATTTTTTAGCAGCGAAAAAACGGGCTACGGGCCGCGTCTAGAGCGGCGCGTGGCGCCTGGTTGTTCTGTTAGAACAGCAGCTTGGCCACATCGGCAAAGTGCTGCGCGAAGTGCACGGTAAGGCCACTCTTGAGGTAATCCGGCAACTCGTCGAAGTCGCCACGGTTAGCCTCGGGAAGGATCAGCTCGAAGATCTTTTGCCGGCGCGCGGCGATGACCTTTTCGCGTACCCCACCAATGGCCAACACCTGTCCGGTCAAGGTCAGCTCGCCGGTCATGGCCACGCCCTTTTTCGGCGCCTGGTTGCGGGCCAGGGAGAGCAGGGCGCTGGCCATGCTGATACCCGCGCTCGGGCCATCCTTGGGCGTTGCGCCTTCCGGGACGTGCAAATGCACAAAGGCCTGGTCGAAGAACACCGGGTCGCCGCCGTACTGGTTGAGGTGGGAACTGATATAGCTGTAGGCGATTTCCGCCGACTCCTTCATCACCTCGCCCAGCTTGCCGGTGAGCTTGAAACCGCGATTGAGGGTATGAATGCGGGTCGCCTCGATCGGCAAGGTGACGCCGCCCATGCTGGTCCAGGCAAGGCCGGTGATCACGCCGACGCCGGCGAGCAGCCGTTCGCGACGGAAGATGGGCACGCCCAGGGATTCTTCCAGATCCTTGGGACCAATGCGGATGCTGCGTTCAGGATCTTCCAGCAGGCCCACGACGGCCTTGCGCACCAGTTTGCCGAGCTGTTTTTCCAGTTGCCGCACACCAGCCTCGCGGGCATAACCCTCGATCACTGCCTTGAAGGCGGCATCGCTGATGGACAGGCGATCCTTGGGTACGCCGGTCTTGGCCAACAGTTTGGGCCAGAGATGGCGCTTGGCAATGGCCAGCTTTTCCTCGGTGATGTAGCCGGACAGGCGAATGATTTCCATGCGATCGAGCAGCGGACCGGGAATCGAGTCCAGGGTATTGGCGGTGCAGATGAACAGGACCTTGGACAGGTCCAGGCGCAGGTCCAGATAGTGGTCGAGAAACTCGACGTTCTGTTCCGGATCGAGGGTTTCCAGTAGCGCCGAGGCCGGGTCGCCTTGGTGGCTGGCGCCGAGCTTGTCGATTTCGTCGAGCATGATCACCGGGTTCATCACTTCGACGTCCTTGAGCGCTTGCACCAGCTTGCCGGGCAGGGCACCGATGTAGGTGCGACGATGCCCCTTGATCTCTGCCTCATCGCGCATGCCGCCGACGCTGAAGCGGTAAAAGGGCCGACCCAGCGTCTCGGCGATGGACTTGCCGATGCTGGTCTTGCCCACACCGGGCGGGCCGACCAGGAGCACGATGGAGCCGGCCACTTCGCCCTTGAAGGCGCCGACCGCTAGAAACTCGACGATGCGTTGCTTGATGTCGTCCATTCCCGCGTGGTGCTTGTCTAGTACCTTGCGGGCGCGGGTCAAGTCCAGTTTGTCCTTGCCATAGACGCCCCAGGGGATACTGGTGGCCCAGTCCAGGTAATTGCGCGTGACAGCGTATTCCGGCGAGCCGGTTTCCAGGATCGACAGCTTGTTGAGTTCCTCGTCGATGCGCTTTTTCGCTGTCGGCGGTACGGTCTTGCCCACCAGGCGTGCGCGAAACTCATCCGCATCGGCGCTGCGATCATCCTTGGTGATGCCCAGCTCATGCTGGATGATCTTCAGCTGTTCCTTGAGAAAGAACTCGCGCTGATGCTCGCTGATCTTGCGATTCACTTCGGCGGAAAGTTCGTTCTGCAAGCGCGCTACTTCGACTTCCTTGCGCAGCAGCGGCAGCACTTTCTCCATGCGTTTGAGCACCGGCACGCAGTCCAGCACGTCCTGCAATTCATCGCCCGGCGCACTGGTCAGCGCGGCGGCGAAGTCGGTGAGCGGTGAGGGGTCATTGGGGCTGAAGCGATTCAGGTAGTTCTTGAGCTCTTCGTTGTACAGCGGGTTGAGCGGCAGCAGTTCCTTGATCGCATTGATCAATGCCATGCCATAGGCCTTGACCTCATCGCGCGAGTCTTCGGCGCTGCGCGGATAATCCACTTCAACCAGATACGGCGGCTTGCGGCGCAACCACCCACGGATGCGCACGCGGGTCAGCCCCTGGGCGACAAATTGCAACTGGCCGCCTTCCCGGCTGGCATGGTGCACACGCACCACGGTGCCGTGTTCGGGCAAGTTGTCCGGATCGAAGTCGACTGTCTCGCTCGACGCGGGCTTCTCGAGGAAAAACAGCGCCAGGCAGCGATGGTCCGTGTTGGCTACACGTTGCAGCGTTTCGCTCCAGGGATGCTCATTGACGATGACGGGCAGGACCTGGGCGGGAAAGAAGGGGCGATTGTGGACCGGGATGACATATAGCTTGTCTGGCAGAGCCTGACCGGGCAGGGCGAGTTGTCCGGTGACAATTTCCGGGGCATTGGCCTGATCGTTCATGGAAATACCTAAAAAGAGGACCTGCCTATCTAGATGGGACTGATGGCGAAGGTTTTCAACCAGTGGGTGTTGGGGCAAAAATTTCTATAAACGTTACGATATAACATGGTAACTTTGCCGCCCTCGCAATCCTTGGCCAGCGTGCAAGGCGTCTGGATCAGGGTTCCCTCTGCCGTTTTTTGAGAGCACACCATGTCCCGCAGTTACCCTTGGATGGCCTTAGCCATCGGCTTTGTCTGGATGCCGGCCGGTACGGCTGCCGAGCGCATCGAGCTTGAAACCAGCCTGATCAGTGCCAGCGCCCTGCCACGGCAGAACCATGAGATGACCACCCCAGCCGAGGTGCTCGAAGAGGACGCACTGATCCTGCGCCGCGCAGCGACCCTGGGTGAAACGCTGAATGGCTTGCCGGGCGTGCATGCCGCCAGCTTTGGCGCAGGTGCCAGTCGTCCGGTGATCCGTGGTCTGGATGGCGGTCGCGTGAAAGTGCTCAGCGATGGCGTCGATGTGATGGATGCGTCGACCGTCAGCCAGGATCATGCGGTGGGTGTCGAGCCGTTCCTGGCCGAACGCATCGAGGTCCTCAAGGGGCCGGCAACGTTGTTGTATGGCGGCGGCGCCATCGGCGGGGTGGTCAATGTGGTCGACAAGAAAGTCCCCACCCATGTGCCGGAAAAAGGCTACGAAGGCGAGCTGGAAATGCGCGCCAACAGCGTGGCGAACGAAGGCGCCGGCGTGTTTGGACTCACCGCCGGGACTGGCCACTTTGCGGTGCGCGTCGAGGGCGTCAAGCGCCAGGCGGATGAATATGAAATTCCGGGTGCCGCCGGTAAGCAGGTCGGCTCCTACAACGACACCGACAGCTATAGCCTGGGCGGCAGCTTCGTTGGGGCGCGTGGCTACCTCGGCCTGGCCTACGGCCGGCAGCAAAACCGCTACGGCCTGCTGGCTCATGCGCACGTTGACTGCGACCCGCACGGCAATCATTGGCACTGCGGTGAACACGGCCATGACCACGATCACGACCACGGCCATGAGGAAGAAGAACATGGCCATGAGCATGGCGGCACAGTGCCCTACATCAGCATGCAGCAGGATCGCTGGGACCTGCGCGGCGAATTGACTGATCCCTTACCGGGCTTTGAACTGGCGCGCCTGCGGGTCGGCTACAGCGATTATCGGCATGCCGAGATCGAGGCGGGCGAAAAGATGGCTGTGTTCGCCAGCGAAGCCCATGACGCGCGTCTCGAGCTGACTCACCAGCCGCTCTGGGGCTGGCATGGCGTACTGGGCGCACAAAGCAGCGAGCGCGATTTCGCCCGCTTGACCCCAGAACACCCCATGCCGCAAACCCTGACCCGTAACCACGCGCTGTTCCTACTGGAGGAATACACCGCCGGCGCGTGGCGCTATGAGCTGGGGGCGCGTCACGAATGGCAGACAATCGATGCCGAAGCCGGCTACGTAGGCACCGACCATGTCGGTCGCTCCTTTTCGGCCGGCGCGGTATGGACCTTCGCGCCGGCCTATTCGCTGGGCTTCTCGCTGTCCCGAGCACAACGCCTGCCCACCGCCGAAGAGCTGTATGCCTACGGCCCGCATCCCGCCAGCCGGACCATTGAGCGCGGCAATCTAGCGCTGCGGGAAGAAACCTCCCACAACGCCGAAGTTACTCTACGCAAGTTCGTTGGTCCGACCACCTTTACCCTCAGCGCGTTTCGCAACCAGGTGGATGATTTCATCTATGCCGCCGACCTTGGCCGTCATCCGGGCGGCGGTTACCGCGAAGTCGAATACCGTCAGGAAGATGCCGTTTTGAGTGGCGTCGAAGGCGAGGTGCGCCATCAGTTCAACGAAAGCTTCGCCGCCACGCTGTTCGGCGACCGTGTGCGCGGCGAGCTCAAGGACGGCGGCGCCCTGCCGCGCATACCCGCCGGCCGTCTGGGCGTGCGCCTTGAGCAGAGCTTCGGTGCATCCGTGGAGGGTCAGTTGGAGTTCTACCGGATGCAGCGCCAGGACGACATTGCCGACTTCGAAACCGAAACCGCCGGCTACAACAGACTGGGCGCCAGCCTCGGCTACCACGGCACCCTGAGCCAGGCCGACTATCAGCTGTACCTCAAGGCCGATAACCTGCTTGACGCCAAGGCGCGCGAGCACAGCTCACTGATCAAGGATGAGGTGCTGTTGGCGGGACGCAATCTGACGCTGGGCGCGCGCCTGACGTTCTGAATCGCCGGTCAGCTCGAATCCCGACCCGGTTGTACCGCTGGTCGGGATATTTTCTATGGCTTGGTCAACAAGTCATGGATAATCCTGTCGCCCGCAACAGCCGAGTCAGAGAGTCTACGCTCTGGTTAGATGTCGGTTTGTCCGGGAGTGCCAACTGCCTCCAGTTGGCATTTTTTGTTCGTGATGAAGCTGGCTTCTCTTCATCCGCAAGAATAAGGAAAACGCCATGACCTTCACTAACCCCCTCTGGGTAACCTTCGTCCTGTATATCCTGGCGATGGTACTCATCGGTTTCATTGCCTATCGCGCCACCAAGAACTTCGACGATTACATTCTGGGCGGCCGCAGCCTGGGCAGTTACGTCACGGCGCTGTCCGCCGGCGCTTCCGACATGAGTGGCTGGCTGTTGCTGGGCCTGCCGGGGGCCATATTCGTTTCCGGGCTTTCGGAAAGCTGGATTGCCATCGGCCTGATCATCGGTGCCTGGCTTAACTGGCAATTCGTCGCCGGACGACTGCGCGTGCATACCGAGCACAACCACAATGCATTGACGCTGCCGGATTACTTCACTCACCGTTTCGAGGACAAGAGCCGCCTGCTGCGCATCTTTTCCGCGCTGGTGATCCTGGTGTTCTTCACGATCTACTGCGCCTCGGGCGTGGTGGCCGGTGCGCGGTTGTTCGAAACCACCTTTGGTCTGCCCTACGATACCGCCCTGTGGGTCGGTGCGGCGGCAACCATCCTTTATGTTTTTGTCGGCGGCTTCCTGGCGGTGAGTTGGACCGACACCGTGCAAGCCACGTTGATGATCTTTGCCCTGTTGATTACACCGCTGTTCGTGGTGCTGGCTCTCGGCGATTTCGGCGCGGCCATGGACACCATTGCCATGCAGGATCCGGCCAATTTCGACATGTTCAGGGGCCTGTCCTTCATCGCCATCATCTCGCTGCTCGGCTGGGGTCTGGGCTATTTCGGACAGCCGCACATCCTGGTGCGCTTCATGGCCGCCAGCTCGGTCAAGGCCATTCCCAACGCCCGGCGCATCGGCATGACCTGGATGATTCTCTGCCTGGGCGGTGCCGTGGCGGTGGGCTTCTTCGGTATCGCCTATTTCGCCGACCATCCCGATGTGGCCGGCCCCGTGACCGCGAACGGTGAGCGGGTATTCATGGAGCTGGTGAAGATTCTCTTCAACCCCTGGGTGGCCGGTGTGATCCTGTCCGGTGTGCTGGCGGCGGTAATGAGTACCTTGAGCGCCCAGCTGCTGGTTTCCTCGAGCGCCCTGACCCAGGACTTCTACAAGTCCTTCCTGCGCAAGCGCGCTTCGCAGACTGAGCTGGTCTGGGTCGGTCGCGCCATGGTGCTGATGATTGCACTGATCGCCATTGGCATTGCCTACAATCCGGAGAGCAAGGTACTGGGACTGGTGTCCTATGCTTGGGCAGGCTTCGGTGCTGCCTTCGGTCCGGTGGTGCTGATTTCGGTGCTATGGAAGCGCATGACCCGCAACGGCGCGCTGGCCGGTATGTTGGTCGGTGCGATCACCGTGGTGGTGTGGAAGAACTTCATTGGCCTGGGGCTGTACGAGATTATCCCGGGCTTCATCCTGGGGGCTCTGGCCATCGTGGTGTTCAGCCTGCTGGACAAGGAACCCAATGCTGCGATCCAGGAACGCTTTGACGTGGCGGAGAAGGAATATCAGGACGCGCATATCTGACGTGTGCATCTTCCGGCCCGCTTCTGCGGGCCGGTAGTAATCGCATCCTTGCCAAGCGAAGATTTGCGAAACACGCCACGGTTTAGTTCAACACATACCGCTGCGGCAGCAGCGGTTCCGGCAACGGCTCGCCGAGCACTTCCAGCACATCCCTTTCAAGACTGCGTACCAGGGCATTGAGTGGCAGGTCGTTGTCGGCGAGGCCGAACGGATCTTCCAGTTCGTCTCCCAGCGCATCCAGGCCGAAGAAGGTGTAAGCGATGATCGCCACCACGATCGGCGTCAGCAGTTGCAGCGAGCTGACCAGGCCGAACGGCAGCAGCAGGCAGAATAGCCAGGCGGTGCGATGCAGCAACAGCGAGTAGGCGAAAGGGGTCGGGGTGTTCTTGATCCGCTCGCAGATCGCCTGAGATGCGCCCAAGGCGTCCAGGTGCCCAGCCAGGCGCGGGTAAAGAATATCGCTCAGGCGCCCCTCTTGTACGCAGGCAGCCAGATCCTGATGCATCCAGTGCAGCAGGGAGTCCGGCACATTGCGCCGAGTCTGCAGGCGAGCGAGCTCTTCGGCGCTGACCCGCTCGCGAATGGCGGCGAGCGTATCCTCGTGACGCAGCTGAGCCACTAAGGCGTAGGCGAAGGCAATGCTGCGCTTGAGCAGGCGTTCGCGCAGCGCAGCGTTCTGCTCGCCAACCAGCAGCGCCTGGGATTCGCGGGCCAGGCTGCGGGTCTGGATGATCAGTTCGCCCCACTGTTTACGTGCTTCCCACCAGCGGTCGTAACAGGTGCTGTTGCGAAAGCCGAGAAACACCGAGAGCGCTACACCCAGCAGGGAGAACGGGGGAGCGCTCAGGCCCTTGAGCGAGTTGAGCAGTCCGTTTTCATAGCACGCCACCACCGCGCAGGCCAGGAGGCTGATGAAGGCAATCTTGAGGGCAATTTGGGGAAGGATGGAACCGCGAACAATAAAAAACAGCTGCAGCGCGCCAGGGCGCGGACGAACGATCATTTACGTGGATGTCCACAATAGGAGGGAGCAGGGCAGGAGAAACGCGGCGATTATGCGCCGCGTCTCAGAGCCTCACCAGTCATCCGGTCCCTACCGCGGGCGCGACAAATTGGCACAGGATGAAATCATCCAGCACCTTCGTTTCGACTGGCTAGCGTGATTGCTTGGGAGCCGCGCTAACCCCTTCCAGCGTGGCAAAAGAGGTGTCCTTAGCGGTGAGCAGAAAATCGCGCATGAAGGGTGCATCCAGCATGTCGCTGCGGATGGCTGCGTGCAGGGTGGAGAACAATCCCTTCTCGCCCAGCCGCTTGGCCGTAACGTAGCCACGGGCGCTGTATTCATGCAGCGCCCAGTTGGGCAGGCAGCACACGCCGCGTCCGCTGGCGACCAGTTGGGTCATCATCACGGTCAGCTCCGAGGTACGCAGCTGAGCCGGCTCGACATCGGCCGGCTCCAGGAAGCGCGTAAAGATATCCAGGCGGTCGCGCTCCACCGGATAGGTGATCAGGGTTTCCCGGGCCAGGTCATCGGGCACGATGAATGGGCGGCTGGCCAGCGTATGTTGATTGGCCACCGCCAGCAGTGCCTCATAGGTAAACAGTGGCACATAGGTAATGCCGCTCAGTTCGACCGGGTCGGAGGTCACCACCAGGTCGAGATCGCCACGGGCCAGTGCCGGCAATGGCGCGAAAGAAAATCCCGAGGCCAAGTCCAGCTCCACTTCGGGCCAGGCATCGCGGAACTGATCAATGGTCGGCATCAGCCACTGGAAGCAGCTGTGGCATTCGATGGCCATGTGCAGCCGCCCAGCCGTGCCGCCGGCCAGACGTGCCAGGTCACGCTCGGCGCCGCGCAGTTGTGGCAGTAGCGTGTCAGCCAGCTGCAGCAGGCGCAGGCCTGCGCTGGTGAAACGCACCGGCTTGGTTTTGCGCATAAATAGGGACATGCCCAACCGCTCTTCCAGCTCCTTGAACTGGTGGGAAAGCGCCGACTGGGTGAGATGCAGGCGCTCGGCGGCCTCGACCAGGCTACCCGACTCGCGCAATGCATGAAGGGTTCTCAGGTGACGGACTTCCAGCATTGATAAATTCCAGGTTCGGACACAAGAAAGCATGAGTGCTGTTCATGATGGCCGCGAAGTTTCGCCCAAACTACCTTGCGTGTCGAGCTCGTTTAAATATGAGTAGATCTATTGATTAACAATAGAATCTTGAGTTTGTTTCAATTAGCAAGAGCGCTGAGAATGTCGGCATCATTGATGGAGACAGCTTCATGGCAATCACCCACACCCTTGGATTCCCCCGTATCGGTCATGACCGAGAGCTGAAGAAAGCCCTCGAAGCCTATTGGCAAGGCAGCCTGGATGAAGCGGGCCTGCGTCAGGTGGGCCGTGAGCTGCGGGCTGCTCATTGGCAGGTGCAGCGCGATGCTGGCATCGATTTGCTGCCGGTCGGTGATTTCGCCTGGTACGACCAGGTGCTTAACCATTCGTTGTTGTTCGGGGTGATCCCCGAGCGTTTCCGCCCCGCCGGCGGCCAGCCCGGGCTGGACACGCTGTTCAGCATGGCACGCGGTGCCACAAAGAGCTGCTGCGGCGGCGGTGTCCAGGCGCAGGAAATGACCAAGTGGTTCGACACCAACTACCATTACCTGGTCCCGGAATTCACTGCCGACCAGCAGTTTCGCCTGAGCTGGGAACAGCTGTTCGAAGAAGTTGATGAGGCACGTGCGCTGGGCCATGAGGTCAAGCCGGTGTTGATCGGTCCGCTAACTTACCTGTGGCTGGGCAAGGCAAAGGGCGAGGCCTTCGACAAGCTGGAGCTGCTCGAACGATTGCTGCCGCTGTACGGCGAAGTGCTGCAACGTCTGGCTGGGCAAGGCGTTGCGTGGGTGCAGATCGACGAACCCATCCTGGTGCTGGATTTGCCGCAGGACTGGAAGAGTGCCTTCGAGCGGGCCTATAACCTGCTGCAGCGCGAGCCGCTGAAGAAGCTGGTGGCGACCTATTTCGGCGGCCTGGAAGACAACCTGGGCCTGGCCGCCAACCTGCCGGTGGACGGCCTGCACATCGACCTGGTGCGTGCTCCCGAGCAATACCCGACCATTCTCGACCGCCTGCCGGCCTACAAGGTGCTGTCGTTGGGTGTGGTCAATGGCCGCAACGTCTGGCGCTGCGATCTGGAACCGGTGCTGACTCTGCTGCAGGAGGCCCACCAACGCCTCGGCGAGCGCTTGTGGGTGGCACCGTCCTGCTCGTTGCTGCACAGCCCGGTGGACCTCGAGCGCGAGGACCAACTGGATGGCGAACTGAAAAGCTGGCTGGCCTTCGCCGTGCAGAAATGCCGCGAAGTTGCGCTGCTTGCTAAGGGCGTGAACGAGCCGGAACACCCCGCCGTGCAGGCCGCGCTGACCGAAAGCCGCGCCGTGCAGGCCAGCCGCGCCGCCTCGCCGCGCATTCACAAACCGCAGGTGCGTGACCGTCTGGCGGCGATCAAGCCGCGCCACAGCCAGCGTCATTCGCCGTTTGCCGAGCGCAGCGCATTGCAGCGGGCGCGTCTGCAATTGCCGTTGTTCCCGACCACTACCATCGGCTCGTTCCCGCAGACACCGGCGATCCGCCTGGCCCGCCAGGCCTACAAGCAGGGCAAGCTGTCGCTGACCGACTACACCGAAGCGATGCACGCCGAGATCCGCCATGCGGTGGCGGTGCAGGAACAGTTAGGTCTGGATGTGCTGGTGCATGGCGAGGCCGAACGCAATGACATGGTCGAGTACTTTGCCGAACAGCTGGACGGCTACGCCTTTACCCGTTTTGGCTGGGTGCAAAGCTACGGCTCGCGCTGCGTCAAACCGGCGGTGATTTATGGCGACCTGAGCCGTCCCGCGCCGATGACCGTGGAGTGGATTCGCTATGCCCAGCAACAAACCGCCAAGGTGATGAAGGGCATGCTCACCGGCCCGGTCACCATGCTGATGTGGTCGTTCCCGCGCGAAGATGTGTCGCGCGAGATCCAGGCCCGCCAATTGGCGCTGGCGATCCGCGACGAGGTGTGCGACCTGGAGGCCGCCGGCATTCGCATCGTGCAGATCGACGAAGCGGCGTTTCGCGAAGGGCTGCCGTTGCGCCGCACGGCCTGGAAGGCGTATCTGGAGTGGGCGGTGGATGCCTTCCGCTTGTGTGCCAGTGGCGTGCGCGACGAAACGCAGATCCACACGCACATGTGCTACAGCGAGTTCAATGATGTGATCGAAGCGATAGCCGCGATGGACGCCGACGTGATCACCATCGAGACCTCGCGCTCGCAGATGGAGCTGCTGGAAGCCTTCCGCGATTTCCACTACCCCAACGACATTGGCCCGGGCGTCTACGACATCCACTCGCCCCGTGTGCCGGACACGGCGGAAATGATTCAACTGCTGCAACAAGCGGTGAAACGCATCCCCGCCGAACGGCTGTGGGTCAACCCGGACTGCGGCCTGAAAACCCGCGCCTGGCCGGAAACCGAAGCGGCGCTGATCAACATGGTGGCGGCGGCACGGCAGTTGCGCGGGCAGTTTGCCTAAGGGCGGCCGATAGCGGGGGAAAAGTAGGGTGGATCACGCGTTCTCGATCCACCGGGTGGCGATCCACCGGGTGGCGCGGTGGTGGATGTGAACAACGACATCCACCCTACATTGGTTCGTGTCGCTCGTCTGCAGCGTTAACCCAGCGTGACCGAGGCCTGCGGCCAGGGTCGATGCGGATATTCGCGCTGCAAGTAGGCGGCCAGTGTTGCCTGTTGCCCGGCATTCAGAAACAGGCCGAGCTTGCTGCGCCGCCAGAGGATGTCCTCGGCTGCATAGGCCCATTCTTCGCGGCAGAGATAATCCACTTCCCGGGCATACAGCTGCGCGCCGAAGTATTCACCCAGATCAGCCAGCTGCGTGACGCCTTCCAGCAGTTTCCAGCTGCGCGTGCCGTAGCTGGTTGCCCAGCGCCGCGCGAGGGCCTTGGGCAGCCATGGGGCATCAGTCAAGAGTTCGTTCATCAGGACTTCCGGGCTGCTCATGCCTTCGCCGCCGGGCAGTGGGGTGTCTGCCGTCCAGCGGGCTCCCATATTCGGAAAGTAGGGGCTCAACTGCTCCAGCGCCGCTTCAGCCAGCTTGCGATAGGTGGTCAGTTTGCCGCCGAATATCGAAAGCAAGGGCGTGTTGCCCGCCTGGTCGCTCAGCTCGAGGCAATAGTCGCGCGTCACCGCGGCCGGATCGTCGGATTCATCCTCCTGCAACGGACGTACTCCGGAGTAGCTATGGCGGATATCGGTGCGGCTGATCGGGTGCTTGAAGTGCAGGTTGACCACCGCCAGCAGGTAATCGATTTCCTCGTCACCGATCATAACGCGGGCAGGGTCGCCCATGTACTCTCGGTCCGTGGTGCCAATCAGGCTGAAGGCCTCCAGCCAGGGAATGACGAACACGATGCGCCGATCCTCGTTCTGCAGAATATAAGCCTGCTCGCCTTCGTACAGGCGCGGCACCACGATATGGCTGCCTTGCACCAGGCGTATCTGGCGGGGCGAGCGCTGCTTGAGTTCATCTTCGATAAAACGAGACACCCAGGGCCCGCAGGCATTGACCAGAGCCCGGCTGCGGATCGACAGGCGACTGCCGTCGGCACGCTCCAGATGCAGGTGCCACAGGCCATGGCGGCGCTGTGCGCTGACGCAGCGCGTGCGGGTGTGCACATGGGCGCCCTGTTCACGGGCAGCCATGGCGTTGAGCACCACCAGTCGGGCATCGTCTACCCAGCAGTCGGAGTACTCGAAACCGCGCGTCATGGTTGAGCGCAGCGGGCTGTCGGCGCCAAAACGCAGGCTGCGCGAGGCGGGGAGTGTCTGCCGACGCCCCAGATGATCGTAGAGGAACAGTCCGGTGCGAATCATCCACACCGGGCGCAGGTGCGGGCGGTGCGGCAGGATGAAGCGCAGCGGCCGCACGATATGCGGCGCCTTGGCCAGCAGCACTTCGCGTTCGGCCAGCGCTTCGCGCACCAGTCGGAACTCATAATGCTCCAGATAACGCAGACCGCCGTGAACGAGCTTGCTGCTCG
This sequence comes from Pseudomonas sp. B392_1p, assembly GCF_052245235.1. Classification (NCBI taxonomy): domain Bacteria; kingdom Pseudomonadati; phylum Pseudomonadota; class Gammaproteobacteria; order Pseudomonadales; family Pseudomonadaceae; genus Pseudomonas; species Pseudomonas sp. B392_1p. The sequence goes on along the minus strand of NZ_JBQPXM010000005.1, from coordinate 152,883 downwards.
CCGAGGAGGTGTGCTCGGCAAGATCGTGCTGCTCGCCGAGAAATACCTTGAGGCCGCGTCCAGCGGCATCGGCGGCAATCCCGGCGCCGTTGATGCCACCGCCGATCACGGCCAGGTCATAGGTTTCGGCGAGCGGGGGAGGGGATAGGGTCATGCGGGCTCCTGGGGCCGGACGGCATCAGTGAAACTCTAGGTTAACTGCCCGTGTTTTTGCGCTACCGTAGCGAGCATCGACCACCATCCTGCCTATTCACCATGACACCCGCCATCGACTTGCTGAAAAAAGCCCGTGCCGACCATCAGGTGCACAGTTATCACCACGATCCGAAATCCGCCTCCTACGGTTTGGAGGCGGCGGAAAAGCTCGGTCTGGCACCGGAGCGGGTGTTCAAGACCCTGCTGGCCGTAAGCGAAAAGGGCGAGTTGCTGGTCGCCGTCGTGCCAGTCGCCGGCACCCTCGATCTGAAGGCGCTGGCTCAGGCCGCCGGGGTGAAAAAAGCGGAAATGGCCGATCCCGTTGCCGCACAGCGCGCCACCGGTTACCTGGTCGGGGGCATTAGCCCGCTGGGACAGAAAAAGCGGCTGCGCACGTTCATCGACGAATCGGCTCGCACGCATCCAACCATCCATGTCAGTGCCGGGCGTCGTGGTCTGGAAGTGGAATTGGCCGCCGAAGTGCTGGCCGTGCATACCCAAGGGAGCTTTGCTGTCATTGGACGATAGGCTGCGGCTGGCTGGTACTCACGGCATACCTCCACCCACTGTTCCGGTGTTGGGCGAGCCGCCCACGTTTTTTCGCCGCAGCCATAACAACAAGGAAACGCCATGAGCCACTACCTTCTGGCTATCGATCAAGGCACCACCAGCAGCCGGGCAATCATCTTCGATGCCCATGGCGGAGCGCGGGCCAGTGCTCAGCAGGAGTTTGCTCAGCACTTTCCCGCCGATGGCTGGGTCGAGCACGATCCTGAGGATCTCTGGTTCAGCACCCTGGCGGTCTGCCGCCAGGCACTGAGCGAGAGCGGTTTGCAGGCAGCGGACATCCGCGCCATCGGCATCACCAATCAGCGTGAGACCACCCTGGTGTGGGACGCGGCAACGGGTGAGGCGATCCACCCGGCCATCGTCTGGCAGGATCGGCGCACCGCGGATTACTGCGCCGCGCTCAAGGCTGCAGGCCATGAGGCGCTGATCAACGCCCGCACCGGCCTGTTGATCGACCCGTATTTCTCCGCCGGCAAGCTGCGCTGGATTCTCGAGCATGTGCCGGGTGCCCGTGAGCGGGCCGAACGCGGCGAGCTGCGCTTCGGCACCGTGGACAGCTTCCTGCTCTGGCGCCTGACCGGCGGCAAGGTGCATCGCACCGATGCCAGCAATGCCGCGCGCACGTTGCTGTTCAATATCCATACCCAGCAGTGGGATGCGGATCTGCTGGCGCTGTTCGACATTCCGCCCAGCCTGCTGCCGGAGGTGCTGGACTGCGCGGCGGAGTTCGGCGTCATCGAACCCGGGATTTTGGGCGCCGCGTTGCCGGTACTGGGCATGGCGGGCGACCAGCAGGCGGCCTTAATCGGGCAGGCCTGTTTTTCGCCGGGCATGGTTAAGAGCACCTACGGCACCGGCTGCTTCCTGATCCAGAACACCGGCGCCACGCCGGTGACGTCCCGCAACCGCTTGCTGACTACCGTGGCCTACCGTCTCAAGGGCGAAGTCACCTACGCAGTGGAAGGCAGTATCTTTGTCGCCGGTGCCGCCATGCAGTGGCTGCGCGACGGCATTAAGCTGATCAAGCATGCCGAGGACAGTGAAGAGCTGGCCCGCCAGACCGGCGAGGCCTGCGGCGTGTACCTGGTGCCGGCGTTCACCGGCCTCGGCGCTCCCTATTGGGACCCGAAGGCGCGTGGTGCGATTTTCGGATTGACGCGTGATACCGGCATCAAGGAAATCGTCACCGCCGGCCTGCAGGCGGTGTGCTACCAGACCCGCGATCTGCTCGAAGCCATGGCGCAGGACGGTGCCGCTGCACCCAGCGCGCTCCGTGTGGACGGCGGCATGGTGGTCAATAATTGGTTGATGCAGTTTTTGGCCGACATCCTGGGCGTGCCCGTGGAGCGCCCGCAAATCAATGAAACCACGGCCTTGGGCGCAGCCTACCTGGCCGGTTTGCAGGCCGGAGTGTACCGCGACCTCGACGAAATCGCCGGCCATTGGCAATGCCAGCAGCGTTATCAGCCGAACATGGCCGAAACGGTGCGTGCCGAGTTATATGCCGGTTGGCTGAATGCAGTGAGCCGGGTGCGCAGCGAGGTCGTTTCGTAGCGGCATATCACGGTCCCGCCCAGCGGCTCCACGTACGCTCCGTACAATCTCTTTCTGTTTTCGAGGAACTGCCATGCCCTTGCCTTTCCATCAGATCGATGCCTTCAGCGACCGCCCCTTTGCGGGCAATCCGGCGATCGTCTATCGCCTTGAGCACTGGTTGCCTGACGAGCAGATGCAGCACATCGCCGCCGAACACAACCTGGCGGAGACGGCGTTTCTGGTACGTGAGGCCGACGCCTGGCATATCCGCTGGTTCACCCCGGCGACTGAGGTGCCACTGTGTGGCCACGCGACACTGGCCAGCGCCAAGGTGCTGTTCGACGTGTATGGCGAGCCGGGTGACAGTTTGTCGTTTACCAGTCAGTCTGGCGTACTGCGCGTGCGCCGGCTCGGTGAGCGCCTGGAACTGGATTTTCCGGCGATCCCTTCCGGCCCTATGGAAGCTCCCCAGGAGCTGGCCAGAATTCTTGGTCTGAAACCGCAACAGGTGCTGACCAACAAAGACAGCCTGCTGGTGATTGTCGCCAGCGAGGCTCAGGTGCGTGCCTGTAGGCCTCTTTTGGCAGAGCTGGCGCGGCTGCCCTGGCAAGGCGTGATCGTCAGTGCGCCAGGAGACAACCACGACTTCGTCTCGCGCTACTTCGCACCGGCCATCGGTATCGATGAAGACCCGGTGACCGGCGCCGCCCATTGCGCGCTGACCCCTTACTGGGCTGCGCGTCTGGGGCGCGAGGAGCTCAGTGCCTTCCAATGCTCGGCGCGTGGGGGCGAATTGCAGTGTCGCCTTGATGGAGAGCGGGTACGGATTGCCGGCCACGCTACTCTGGTGGCGCGCGGCGAGTTGTATCTGGACTGACGAGAAAATTCCCCGGGGGCAGAGTATGCACACCGGGGAATGGGTTCAGCTGGCGCTGCTAAAACGACGGACGCCGGATTCGGGCAGGGTGGTATGGGCAGCGATGCTGCCCTGGGCGGGGAAGATCACCAGATGGTCGGCAGCTACGCGAATGCCGACGTTTTCACCAATCCAGTGGTCGGCATGGCTGGGGAAGATCGACTCCAGCTGAGTGCCGGTCGACAGCTGCAGCAGGTAGAGCGTCGAGGCGCCGAGGAAGGTCTTGTCGATGATCAAGGCCTTCTGAGAGCTGTCGGGGTCGCAGATGATGTCGTCCGGGCGCAGCAGCACATCCACGGCACTGCCGACGGGCAGGTTGTAGGCTCGGTTGCCGTGGATCACGCCCAGTTCAGTGTGCACAGTTTCCGGCGACAGCAACTGGCCACGAATGAAGTAGCCCTGGCCGATAAAGCTGGCGACGAACGGGGTCACCGGCTCGTGATAGAGGTTGTACGGGGTGTCCCATTGCTCAAGGCGACCATCGCGGAATACGCCGACCTGGTCGCTGACCGCGAAAGCCTCTTCCTGATCATGGGTGACCAGAATGCCGCTGGTACCACGGGCTTTGAGAATCTCGCGCACTTCATGGCTGAGCTTGCGGCGCAGTTCGATATCCAGGTTGGAGAAGGGCTCGTCAAGCAGCAACAGGCGCGGCTGCGGTGCCAGTGCACGGGCCAGTGCGACACGCTGTTGCTGGCCGCCGGACAGTTCATGGGGGTAGCGCTTGCCCAGATGTCCGAGCTTGACCAGATCGAGCATTTCGGCGGTGATGCGCGCGCACTCGGGGTGTTTGCGAATGCCGAACGCCACGTTGTCCGCCACGCTCAGGTGGGGAAACAGCGCGTAATCCTGGAAGACCATGCCGATGCGGCGCTTTTCCGGGGCAAGGGTGAAGCCGGCGCGGGAAATGACTTCGCCCGCCAGGCGGATCTCCCCGTCGAAGACCGACTCAAACCCCGCGATGGCGCGCAGCGTGGTGGTCTTGCCACACCCGGAGGGACCGAGCAGGCAGCCGATATCCCCATTGTTCAAATGCAGGTTGAGACCTTGGACGATTTTCTGATCTTTGTAGCCGCAGGCCAGATCGTGCAGGTTAAGCAGCAGTTCGTTGCTCATGCGTTGGTGTAGGCCGGTTCGATGAGGAATTCGAGCAGGGCCTTCTGGGCGTGCAGACGGTTTTCCGCCTGCTCCCAGGCCACGGAGCGCGGGTCGTCGAGCAGATCGAGGCTGATCTCTTCGCCACGGTGCGCGGGCAGGCAGTGCATGAACAGCACGTCTTCGGCGGCCAGGTCGAGTAGCTCGCGGGTGACTTGGTAGGGGCGGAAGCTGGCCAGGCGCTCTTCGGCCTCTTCTTCCTGGCCCATGGAGGTCCACACATCGGTGCTCACCAGGTGGGCGCCGGCTACCGCCTCGCGCGGATCACTCAGGATCTGCACACGGTCGCCTGCCTTGGCGAGCAATGTGGCGCTGGGTTCGTAACCGGCCGGGCAGGCGATGCGCAGCTGAAAATTGAACTGGATGGCCGCCTCTATATAGGTGTTGCACATGTTGTTGCCGTCGCCGATCCAGACCACGGTCTTGCCGGCGATGCTGCCGCGCTTTTCCAGAAAGGTCTGCATGTCGGCCAGTAACTGGCAGGGGTGCAGCTCATCGGACAGCCCATTGATCACCGGCACGCGTGAATGGGCGGCGAATTCAGTCAGGGTGCTGTGGGCAAAGGTGCGGATCATGATGCCGTCAAGCATGCTCGACATAACAATGGCGCTGTCGCTGATCGGCTCGCCACGGCCCAGCTGGGTGTCGCGCGGGGAGAGAAACATGCCATGGCCGCCGAGCTGGATCATGCCGGCTTCGAACGACAGGCGGGTACGGGTCGAGGCTTTCTCGAAGATCATCCCCAGTACGCGGTTTTTCAGCGGCTCGAAGATCATGTTGCGGTTGCGCAGGTCTTTCAACTCGATGGCGCGGCGCAGCAGGCCGTTCAGCTCCTCGGTGGTGCAATCCATCAGCGAAAGAAAGTGCCGTGCGCTCATTTTCATTACCTTAATTACAACGCTGTCAGGCTCGCTGGCGAAACACGCCAACACAACCAGAGGAAGACCTGCGCGATGAGGTCGCTCGGGGGCGACGAAGTGGGAAAGGGCCGGATCTTATCGGGAAATGTCGCGTCGGTGCAAATTGCCTCGCACTCCGTCACATTTTCCCCATACCGCAGCCTGGAACGTCCAAGGATAGGCGACAGCAGGGCGCACCAAGCGAAAAATTCGCCGGCCTGCAAGAACAGTATGACTGAGCGTCTTGCTGGGTTTTCCGCTACAATCGCCGCCTGCCCGCCGACCTGGGTCGGCAATCGTTTTAGCCGAGGTGCCCCATGGATATCATCGAAACCATCAAAGAGCAGATCGCCAGCAACACCGTCCTGCTGTACATGAAAGGCTCGCCCAATGCCCCGCAGTGTGGTTTCTCCGCACGTGCCGCGCAGGCCGTGATGGGTTGCGGCGAGAAGTTCGCTTACGTGGACATTTTGCAGAACCCGGAAATTCGCGCCAACCTGCCAGCCTATGCCAACTGGCCGACGTTCCCTCAGCTGTGGGTCGGCGGTGAGCTGGTCGGCGGCAGCGACATCATGAGCGAGATGTTCGAGAAGGGCGAACTGCAGACCCTGATCAAAGAAGCGGTAGCCAAGGCCCAAGCCTGAATCGGCTGCATAAAAAACCCGCCAATCGGCGGGTTTTTTATGCGTGGCGTTCGCGAGTGCTTCGCGATCTAGTCGCCCATCTGCGACTGCAGGTAGTTTTCCAGGCCGACCGAGCCGATCAGGCTGAGCTGGGTTTCCAGCCAGTCAACGTGCTCTTCCTCGGACTCGAGGATGTCTTCCAACAGGTCACGGCTGCCGTAGTCGCCGACGCTCTCGCAATAAGCGATGGCGGCGCGCAGGTCGATCAAGCCGGCATGTTCCAGGCGCAGGTCGCTCTCGAGCATTTCACGCGGGTTTTCGCCGATCTGCAGTTTGCCCAGATCCTGCAGGTTGGGCAGGCCTTCGAGAAAGAGGATGCGCTGGGTCAGCTTGTCCGCATGCTTCATCTCGTCGATGGATTCGTGATACTCGTGCTTGCCGAGCTTGTTCAGGCCCCAGTTTTCATACATGCGAGCATGCAGAAAATACTGGTTGATCGCGACCAGCTCGTTGCCAAGGATCTTGTTGAGGTGCTGAATGACTTGCTTGTCGCCTTTCATAGTAGCCCGCCTGGCAAGATGGAGAGAATGAGAAGTCTGGCTTCGCGGCCTGCTAGTGTCAAACCTAAGTCCTTGATCGCAAAGCGAAACAATCTCATTACAGTCAGCGTTGGGCTGCGTAGCCAATTCTAGCGATAACGAAAAAGCCGGGCGAAGCCCGGCTTGGGTGACCTTTGCCTGACGGGGTCAGGCAACGCTGAAGCTGGCAGGGTAGGCGAGCATCGAGGATTGTCCGGCCTGGACCTCATTAATGGTTTCACGCACCACTTGTTTGGCGACGCACGCGCATTTTCCGCATTGGGTGCCTACGCCCAAGGTTTCTCGCACTTCGCGATAGCTGCAGCAGCCCTCGTAGATCGCATCACGGATATGACCGTCGGTGACACCCTGGCAGAGACAGACATACATAAGGCATTACTCGTTGCGCTTGATTGGATGCGGGGATGCTAATCGCAATGAGAATGATTGTCAAAACTTGCTCGGATGAACGGCGGTCCCCGAGCGGTGACGAAGCCAGGCAAGCAGTGGGGCAGGGGAAGCGCACGTCATGGCGCAATGGCGCAGACCCGATCGGCTGCGCCAAGTGCGTGGAGTGGGAACGCTTAGTCGTTCAGGTCCCAGCCGCCCATTTCCTTCCAGCGGTTGACGATGCCGCAGAAGAGTTCGGCGGTTTTCTCGGTGTCGTAGCGCGCCGAGTGCGCTTCGCGTCCGTCGAAGTCGATGCCGGCGGCCTGGCAGGCTTTGGCCAGTACGGTCTGCCCGTAGGCGAGCCCGGCCAAGGTGGCGGTGTCGAAGCTGGAGAACGGATGGAACGGGTTGCGCTTGATGCCGGTGCGCAGCACGGCGGCATTCAGGAAGCCCAGATCGAAGCTGCTGTTGTGGCCGACCAGGACGGCGCGCTTGCAGTCATTAGCCTTGAGCGATTTGCGCACGCCGCGAAAAATATCGGTCAGTGCGTGTTCTTCGCTCACCGCCATGCGCAGCGGGTGGTCCAGCTTGATGCCGGTGAAGTCCAGCGCCGCCTGCTCGATGTTGGCGCCTGCAAAGGGTTCGACGCGATGGAAGTAGGTGTGGTCCGGATACAGCAGGCCCTGTTCATCCATGGCAATGGTGACCGCGGCGATTTCCAGCAGCGCATCGGTCTGGCAATTGAACCCGCCGGATTCGACATCGATGACCACCGGCAGGTAGCCGCGAAAACGGCGGGCCATGGGATGGCGCAGGTCGGCGGAGGGACGACCGTCGAGTTCGTCGTCGTACAGATCTTCACTCACGCTTGGGTCTCCAGCAGGCGCCAACGCAGAACTTCACCGGCGCGCAGCGGCATCAAGCGCTGATCGCCAAACGGCAGGCTGACCGGTGCGGTCCAGTCTTCGCGCACCAGGGTGATGCGATCGGTATTGTGCGGCAGGCCATAGAAGTCGGCGCCAAACTGACTGGCGAAGCCTTCCAGCTTGTCCAGGGCATTGCGCTGCTCGAACGCTTCGGCATACAGCTCAATGGCGGCATACGCGGTGTAGCAGCCGGCACAGCCGCAGGCGGCTTCCTTGGCATGCTGGGCGTGGGGCGCCGAGTCGGTGCCCAGGAAGAACTTCGGATTGCCGCTGGTGGCAGCGTCCAGCAGTGCTTCCTGATGCACGTTGCGCTTTAGGATCGGCAGGCAATACAGGTGCGGACGAATGCCACCGACCAGCATATGGTTGCGGTTGTACAGCAGGTGATGGGCGGTGATGGTGGCGCCGACGTTGGCGGAGGCCTCGCGTACAAACTGCGCGGCATCGGCGGTGGTGATGTGTTCGAAGACCACTTTCAGGGTCGGGAAACGCTCCACCACGCGGCTCATGTGCTCGTCGATGAACGCCTTTTCACGGTCGAAGACGTCGATCTCGCCGCGCGTGACTTCGCCGTGCACCAGCAGCGGCAGGCCGACGTCGGCCATGGCTTCGAGGACCGGGAAAATCCCGTCGATGCTGGTCACACCTGAGTCCGAGTTAGTGGTGGCGCCGGCCGGATAGAGCTTTGCTGCATGCACGAAGCCGCTGGCCTTGGCCTGGCGGATGTCTTCGGCGCTGGTCTTGTCGGTGAGGTACAGCACCATCAGCGGCTCGAAGCGGCTGGCTGCCGGACGCGCAGCGAGAATGCGCTGGCGATAGGCGTCGGCCTCGCTGGCATTGCGAACCGGCGGCACCAGGTTGGGCATGATAATGGCGCGGCCAAAGGTGCGTGCGGCATCGGCTACGGTTTGCGCCAGGGTGGCGCCATCGCGCAGGTGAATATGCCAGTCATCGGGGCGCAGCAGAGTCAGACGGTCAGTCATCGAAGGTTCCAAACGGGTAAAACGTGGCGCGAATGCTACCGGAAAACGCTGCTTCCGGCTGCACGCCATCGACTGCCAGCAGAAAAGTCGATAAAGCACCGCAACCCGGAAAGCCAATAGGAGAGGTTGAATCTGTGCGCGTTCGCGCAAAACCGCCGCTCTACACCCATTTGCCCCTCAAGTTTTTTCCACCGGCTCCGATACTTCACAGGAACGCCGCTTATTCCGTGGAGCCCTCCGTGCGCCAGCGCTACTTCATCCTGCCCAGCCTGTTCGTCAGCCTGTTCGTCAGCCTGCCGGCCGCTGCCTTGTCGTTCCAGCCTCGCTTGGAGCATGCGCAATGGCAGGTCGAAGGCGATCAGTTCGAATGCCGACTGACGCAGCCAATCAACAAATTCGGGGCTGGCCAGTTCGTGCGCCGTGCTGGCGAGCAGGCCACCTTCCGACTGGTCAGTCATCAACGCTGGATGCGTCCGGGGTCCGCGACCTTGCTGGCGGCTGCGGCGCCCTGGCAACCGGAGCGCAAGGACATCGATCTAGGCAAGGTGTCGGTGGGCGAGGGTGAAGTATCGCTGCGCAGCAGCCAGCTGCAGGCGGCGCGTCTGCTCACCGGTTTGCTGGAGGGGCGCTCGCCGCTGGTGCGCCATCGCACCTGGCAGACCAACGAAGCACTGGAGGTGCGCCTGTTGCCGGTGAGTTTCGGCAAGGCCTATGCCGATTACCAGCATTGCGCCACCCAGCTGCTGCCGGTGAACTTCGACCAGGTCAAGCGCCTGCAGCTGGGCTTCGCCTACAGCGGTATCGACTTGGACGAAGCGACCCGCGTGGAACTTGATCGCGTTCTGCTGTTGCTCAAGGCTGATCCGAGCATCAATCAGATCCAGCTCGAAGGGCATTCGGACAATACCGGCAACCGGCTGACCAATCGCGACCTGTCGCGCCGCCGGGCCTTGGCCGTGGCCAATTACCTGAAAGCCAACGGCATTCCTGAAGAGCACATCACGGTGCGTTTTCACGGCGAGCGTTACCCATTGGTGCCCAACAGCAGCGAAGCCAACAAGGCTAAAAATCGCCGCGTGACGCTCTACCTCGATCGCATCGAGCCCTCCGCTGTGAAACAAGAGCAGGTCGCCAAAGGCCAGGGCACCGCCAACCCGGCCTGAATCGGGGCGCAATCCGCACCGCCGGGGCATGCGGCGCTGTAATTTGCGCGCCGGGACCAGTAGAATCTCAGGTTTTCGTACTACCCCGTGGAGCGATGGCATGGCGGACGTTAACAAGGTAGTTCTGGCCTATTCCGGTGGCCTGGACACCTCGGTGATTCTCAAGTGGCTGCAAGATACCTACAACTGTGAAGTGGTGACCTTCACCGCCGACCTCGGTCAGGGCGAAGAGGTCGAGCCGGCCCGCGCCAAGGCCCAGGCCATGGGTGTCAAGGAAATCTACATCGACGACCTGCGCGAAGAGTTCGTGCGTGATTTCGTGTTCCCGATGTTCCGCGCCAACACCGTCTACGAAGGCGAATACCTGCTGGGCACCTCCATTGCCCGTCCGCTGATCGCCAAGCGCCTGATCGAGATCGCTAACGAAACCGGCGCCGACGCCATTTCCCACGGCGCGACCGGCAAGGGCAACGACCAGGTGCGTTTCGAGCTGGGCGCCTATGCGCTCAAGCCGGGTGTCAAGGTCATCGCACCCTGGCGCGAGTGGGACCTGCTGTCTCGCGAGAAGCTGATGGACTACGCCGCCAAGCATGAGATCCCGATCGAGCGCCACGGCAAGAAGAAATCGCCGTACTCCATGGATGCCAACCTGCTGCACATCTCCTATGAAGGCGGCGTGCTGGAAGACACCTGGACCGAGCACGAAGAAGACATGTGGCGCTGGACCAAGTCTCCGGAAGCCGCACCGGACACTCCCACCTACATCGAGCTGACCTACCGCAACGGTGACATCGTCGCCATTGACGGCAAGGAGCTGAGCCCGGCCACCATCCTGGCCGAGCTGAACCGCATTGGCGGCGAAAATGGCATCGGTCGCCTGGATATCGTGGAAAACCGCTACGTCGGCATGAAGTCCCGCGGCTGCTACGAAACTCCCGGCGGCACCATCATGCTCAAGGCCCACCGCGCCATCGAGTCCATCACCCTGGACCGCGAAGTCGCCCACCTGAAAGACGAGCTGATGCCCAAATACGCCAGCTTGATCTACAACGGCTACTGGTGGAGCCCGGAGCGTCTGATGCTGCAGCAGATGATTGACGCGTCCCAGGCCACGGTGAACGGCGTGGTGCGCCTGAAGCTGTACAAGGGCAACATCATCATCGCCGGTCGCAAGTCTGACGATTCCCTGTTCGACGCCACCATCGCCACCTTTGAGGACGATGCGGGCGCCTACGACCAGGCCGATGCCGCCGGCTTCATCAAGCTTAACGCCCTGCGTCTGCGCATCGCCGCCGGCAAGGGCCGTTCGCCGCTCTGATAAGCTTGTACAGTGCCTGAGGACCCCGGCCATGTGCCGGGGTTTGCATTTTGAGCCGATGGAAACCGGATCGGATAAGGAGAATGTAATGAGACTGCTACATACCATGCTGCGTGTCGGCGATATGGATAAATCCATCGCCTTCTACACCGAAGTGCTGGGGATGACGCTGCTGCGCCGCAAGGATTACCCGGACGGCAAATTCACCCTCGCCTTCGTCGGCTATGGCAACGAAGCCGAGAACAGCGTGATCGAGCTGACCCATAACTGGGGCGTCGAGCATTACGAACTGGGCACCGGTTACGGCCATATTGCGCTGGAAGTGGAAGACGTCTACAAAGCGTGCGACGACATCCGCGCCCGGGGTGGCAAGATCACCCGAGAACCGGGTCCGATGATGCACGGCTCCAGCATCCTGGCCTTTGTTGAAGACCCGGACGGCTACAAAATCGAGTTGCTTTCGCCGCAGCGTAACGACTGATTTATCCGCTCAGTCCAGCGCACCTCATAGACCAGGACGTCCTCCCTGATAAGGAGGACGTCCTCGCCAGCCTGATGCCACTCGTAGCCTTGATACTAGGGAGTTGTTGCTCCTCAATATCCGGGCTCAGTCGGCGAGAAATGCCGCCTGGCACGGGTTGGCCAGGCGTTAATTGTTGCCGGGGTCTCGGGGGCTAGCGCTGGACTATTCTCGATCTGCTGACGATTACCCTCCTCCCCTGGTGGGACATGAATAACTTTTGATCCTTGCTTGAAAAACAAGTGCAGCGCCGTGGAGGGTTTCCCTTTAGGCTATGCCGCCATAACGCTTTTTCTTGAGGTAGCTCCGACGTGTTTGACCAATTCGCCCTGCATGAACGCCTGCTGAAGGCCGTAGCCGAGCTGAAGTTTACCGAGCCGACTCCCGTGCAGCGCGAGGCCATTCCACCGGCGTTGGAAGGACGTGACCTGCGCGTCATTGCGCAGACCGGCAGCGGCAAGACTGCCGCGTTCGTCCTGCCACTGCTCAATCGGTTGATCGGCGATGCCCAGCCGCGCGTGCGTATCCGTGCGCTGATCCTGCTGCCGACCCGCGAGCTGGCTCAGCAGACCCTCAAGGAAGTGGAACGTTTTTCCCAGTACACCTTCATCAAGTCTGGCCTGGTCACCGGCGGTGAGGACTTCAAGGTCCAGGCGGCCATGCTGCGCAAGGTGCCGGATATCCTCATCGGCACTCCGGGGCGACTGATCGAGCAGCTCAACGCCGGCAACCTGAAACTCAATGAAGTCGAAGTGCTGGTGCTCGATGAGGCCGACCGCATGCTCGACATGGGTTTTGCCGAAGACATCGAGCGCCTGACCGGTGAATGCGCGGCTCGCCAGCAAACCCTGCTGTTCTCCGCCACCAGCGGCGGCAACGGCCTGCGCGATGTAGTGGCCAAGGTGCTGCGCAATCCGCTGCACCTGATGCTCAACCGCATCAGTCAACTGAACGAGAAAACCGTCCAGCAGATCATCACCGCCGACGATGCGACCCACAAGGAGCGTTTGGTGCAGTGGCTGCTGGCCAACGAGACGTACCAGAAGGCGATCATTTTCACCAACACCCGTGCCCAGGCCGACCGCCTGTACGGGCATCTGGTGGCCGATGACGTCAAGGTGTTCATCCTGCACGGCGAGAAGGATCAGAAGGACCGCAAGCTGGCCATCGACCGCATGAAGCAGGGCGGAGTCAAGGTGCTGGTAGCCACCGACGTGGCCGCACGTGGGCTGGATGTGGAAGGCCTGGACATGGTGATCAACTTCGACATGCCGCGCTCGGGCGACGAGTACGTGCATCGCATTGGACGCACCGGCCGTGCTGGCGGCGAAGGATTGGCGATTTCGCTGATCTGCCATAACGACTGGAACCTGATGTCCAGTATCGAGCGCTACCTAAAGCAGCGTTTCGATCGACGCGTGATCAGTGAACTGAAGGGTAGCTACCAGGGCCCGAAGAATCTCAAAGCGTCCGGCAAGGCCGCCGGCGTGAAGAAGAAAAAGACCGATCAGAAAGGCGACAAAAAAACCGTCAAAAAGTCTGCCAGGCCCGCTGCCAAGCGCAAGCCCAACGCTCCTTCCGGGCTGGTCAGCACCGACGGCATGGCACCGCTCAAGCGTCGCAAGCCGGCTGAAGAATAAACTCGGTCTGGTGGCTGGCTCCCTTGCCTATCACGTAGGGTGGATCGCGCTTAATCGATCCACCAGGGGCGGCCCACCGAGCGGAGCCATGGTGGATGTAAAAAACGACATCCACCCTACGACTCTGTGGATCTATCCCGTCACCTTCACTCCACCTGCTTTTCCGCCTGTTCGATCTCCCGCATGCGCTGGTCGTACATGGCGCATTCATCCTCCAGGCCTTGCGGCGTGTTTTCCTGGCCTTCCGGGGTGCGCTTGAGTCTCATGGTTTCCAGTTCTTCGTGAAGCTGCCTGGCCTTTTCCGGATCGTGCTCTGCCAGTTGATTAACCTTTTCCGCCAATTGTTCGGCTTTGGCCGTGACGTCTTCCGGTGTGCATTCAGCATTCTCTGCCTGGGCAGGCGTGAAGGCGAACAGGGCAATGAGCGGGAGAAGCAGTTTCATGGCGTGTGGCCCTCGCTGCGGATGAAGTGATGAGCGCGCTAAGGTTCACTGCACAGGTAATGCACGCTGAACAGCGCATTAGGATCAGTCCACAGCGCCAAGGCGCCAAAGCCGGCCCGTGCGGCCAGTTGGCGGAAGCCCGCAACGCTGTACTTGTAGGAATTTTCGGTGTGCAGGCTCTCGCCGGCCTGGAAATGAAAGCACCGATCGGCAATCTGCACCGTCTGGGCACGCTTGCTGACCAAGTGCATTTCGATCCGTTTGGCGGCCGCGTTGTAAAAGGCGTGATGAACAAAGGCTCGCGGGTTGACGTCGCTGTCCAGCTCGGTGCGAATGCGCTCCAGCAGATTCAAATTAAATGCGGCGGTGACTCCGGCCTCGTCGTTGTAAGCTGCTTCCAGCACACGGACGTCCTTGATCAGGTCGACCCCGATCAGCAGTCCACTGCCGACTGGCAATAGTCCATGCAGATTACGCAGAAATGCCAGGGCCTGGGGCGGATCGAAATTGCCAATGCTTGAGCCTGGAAAGAATGCCAAGGGCCGCGCCTTGGCGAAATCGTCCGGCAGTTGAAGCGGCGTAGAGAAGTCGGCGCAGGCGGCATGCACTTCAAGCCAGGGGTAATCGGCGGCCAGGCGGCGTGTGCTGTCGATCAGAAAATCGCGGGAAATATCGATGCCCAGATACCGGCAGGGCTGCATGGCGTCGAGCAGCAGCCGCACCTTGCGGCTGGCACCGCTGCCCAGTTCCAGCAACGGCGCGTCGGGGCCGGCAAGCTCGGCGATCTCGCCGGCGGCGCGGGCCAGAATCGCTTCCTCGGTGCGGGTCGGATAATACTCTGGCTGCTGACAGATGATCTCGAACAGCGCTGAGCCGCGCGCGTCGTAGAAATACTTAGGCGAGGTGTGTTTCGGTGTTGCGGCGAAGCCGGCGAGAACCTCGTCGCGCATGCCGTCCCGCTGGTTGACCGGATAGTGCTCGTGATAATGAATGGCAACACTCATTCCTGGGCATCCCGGGCCAGACGCATACCGCTGAAGGCCCAGCGCATGTGCGGATAGAAGAAATTGCGATAGCTGGCGCGCATGTGGCTGCGGGGCGTAACGCAACAGCCCCCGCGAAGCACCATCTGTCCGCACATGAATTTGCCGTTGTACTCGCCCAGGCTGCCGTCCAGCGGGCGAAAGCCGGGGTAGGGGCGAAAGGCGCTGGCGGTCCACTCCCAGACATCGCCGAACATCTGCGAGGGCCCGGCCTTTAACGGGCTCGCCATCGGGCGCAACCTGTCCTGTTCGAGAAAGTTTCCGGTGATTGGCAGGCCCTGCGCGGCCACTTCCCATTCCGCCTCGGTCGGCAGGCGGGCTTCGGACCAGCGCGCATAGGCATCGGCCTCGTAGAAGCTCAGGTGACAGACTGGCGCACCGGCCTCCAGAGGTTGCAGCCCTCCCAGGGTGAACTGCAGCCAGCCACGGTCATCGTCATGCCGCCAGTACAGCGGGGCCTGCCAGCCGGCTTGGCGCGCGTACGCCCAGCCATCGGCGAGCCAGAGTTCGGCGCGGTTGTAGCCGCCATCGAGAATGAACGACAGGTAGTCGGCGTTACTCACCGGACGGTTGGCCAGGCGGAAGGGTTCGAGGAATACTCGATGGCGCGGGCGCTCGCAGTCGAAGGCAAAGGCCTCGTCGCTGTGACCGAACTCCAGCAAGCCGCCGGGATGCTCCAGCCAGCGCAACGGGGCGGGCGGTTGCGTTGTTTGCGCAGTGGCCAGGTCCTGACGGTAGGCCGGCTGCAGCGGATTGAGGGAAAAATTGTATTGGATGTCCATGAGCAGCAATTCCTGATGCTGCTGTTCGTGCTGCAGGCCGAGCTCTAGGCGCTGCAGGATTTGTGGTAAATGGTCCTGCGGGGGGTGGTCGAGCAACTGCTCCATGGCCAGGTTGACCTGCTGGCGATAGTTGAGCACCTCGGCCACCGTGGGCCGCGACAGCGAGCCGCGTTCCGCACGGGGAAAGGGCTGGCTGTGGGTGACGTAATAGGAATTGAACAGGTGGTCGTAGCGCGCATCGACGCAGCGATAACCGGGCAGGTAGGGCAATAGCAGGAAGGTTTCGAAAAACCAGGTGACATGGGCCAGGTGCCATTTCGGCGGGCTGACGTCCGGCATGCCTTGCAACACATGGTCCTCGATGGCCAGCGGCGCACAAATCGCTGCGCTGGCTGGGCGCACCTGGCGAAAGCGCTCACGCAATTGCGCCAGCGCGGCGGTGTGTCGGGCATCGTCATCACGGCGCGCCTCGGCGGGCATACAACCTCCGGTGGTTCGGTCGGTGGGGACGGTTCTTAAGAGCGACACGCCGCGACAACGGAAAGTTCAGCGATTGCCGCCCGTAAACATTCCATATGGCGCCACGGAACTCGTAGAGGGGGGCGCCCGCAGCACGGCGTACGGAAGAGATGCGTTGCATCCGGGGCAGCTCGCCCCAGATGTCGCGTATGCGGACACTGTCAGCCGTTGCATCCCACGCGCGCCCGGCCCAGCATAGGCACCCGCTTTTCTGTACCGACAGGATCCTGCCGTAATGACATCCAGCACCACCCCCGAGCAGACCGGCGCCGAGCCGGTCAAACGCGCCGAGCAGGCGCGCGGCGACTTCGCCGTGATTCGCGACCTGCTGCCCTATCTGCGTCCCTACCTGGGCCGCATCCTGCTGGCCTTGGGACTGGTGTTCGCCGCCAAGCTGCTCAACCTGGTGGTGCCCTTCGTCCTCAAGTACATCGTCGATGAACTCAACGTCGAGCCCAGCCTGCTGCTGTTGCCCGTTGCTTTGCTGCTGGCGTATGGCGCCTCGCGCATCGGTGTCACGCTGTTTACCGAATTGCGCCAGGTGGTGTTCGCCCGCGTCATGGCGCGCGCCTCGCGGCAGGTCACCTTGCAAGTGTTTCGTCATCTGCATGGCCTGAGCTTGAAATTCCACCTCGGCCGGCGCACTGGCGGCGTGGCCCGCGACGTGGAGCGCGGCGGCAGTGCCATCGCCGACCTGCTGGACTGGACGCTGTACTCGATCATTCCGATCCTGCTGGAAGTGGCCCTGGTTACCGCCGTGCTGGTCTGGGCCTATGACTGGCGCTTCGCCGCAATCACCCTGGCGACCTTGACCGCCTACGCGCTGTGGACCTTTGGTGTCACCGAATGGCGCACCCGCTACTACCGCGCGTCGGTAGAAGCCGACACACGCGCCAACGAGCGCGCGGTGGACTCGCTGCTCAACTACGAGACCGTCAAATACTTCAACAACGAAGGCCACGAAGCGGCGCGCTACGACGAAAACCTGCGTCATCTGGAAAACGCCAAGGTCAAGGCAACCACCAGCCTAGCGGTGCTCAATCTTGGTCAGGCCGTGGTAGTGGCCATCGGCGTCACCGCAATGATGTGGCTGGCCGCCGCCGGCGTGGTGGCCGGCAACCTGACGGTCGGTGACCTGGTGCTGGTCAACGCCTACTTGCTGCAGCTCTCCGCACCGCTGTTCCTGCTCGGCATGATGTACCGCGAAGTAAAACAGGCGCTGACCAATATGGAGCGCCTGTTCGGCCTGCTGGACGAGCGCCAGGACGTGCAAGACGCGCCGAATGCCCAGATGCTGGAAACCCGTCGCCCCACCGTGCGCTTCGACAACGTGCGCTTTGGCTACGACCCGCGCCGCGAGATTCTGCATGGCGTGGATTTCGAAATTCCCGCCGGCGGCACCGTCGCGGTGGTCGGTCACTCCGGCTCGGGCAAATCGACCCTGGCGCGCCTGCTGTACCGTTTCTATGACGTGGGCGAGGGCGCCATCCGCATTGATGGCGTCGATCTGCGCCAACTGACCCAGGCCTCGCTGCGCGGCTCCATCGGCATCGTTCCGCAGGACACCGTACTGTTCAACGACAGCATCTATTACAACATCCGCTACGGTCGCCCCGAGGCCAGCCGCGAAGAGGTCGAGGCTGCCGCCCGCGCGGCGCATATCCATGAGTTCATTGTCAGCCTGCCCGACGGCTACGAAACGCCGGTGGGCGAGCGCGGCCTGAAACTCTCCGGCGGCGAGAAACAGCGCGTGGCCATCGCGCGGGCAATCCTGAAGAACCCGAGCATCCTGATCTTCGACGAAGCCACCTCGGCGCTGGACTCCAAGTCCGAACGCGCCATCCAGGCCGAACTGGAGCGTATCCAGGTCGGCCGCACCACCCTGGTCATCGCCCACCGCCTGTCCACGGTGATGAATGCCGACCAGATCCTGGTCATGGACGCCGGGCGCATCGTCGAACGCGGTAGTCATGCCGAGTTGCTGGCCCGCCAGGGGCTGTATACGCAGATGTGGACGCTGCAGCAAAGTGAGAAGGAGCGGCCGGTGGAGAAGGGTAGCGAGGTTTCCCAGTAAAATGGATGTCGTTTTTACATCCACCAGGGCCCCGCTCGATGGAGCGCCACCCGGTGGATCGATGAAGCGCGATCCACCTTACAGTGGCGAGGCTCCCACGCTCTACGTGGGAGCCATGTAATCGCTCTAACCGCCTGTTAGAGTGCCTGCAAAGCGTTGAAATCAATGGCTTCGGCATAGGCCAGCTTGTCGGTGGCCTCGGCATCGCCATCCACGGAAACCATGAAACGGTTGTTGATGATCACCAGGATCTTGCCGTTACTGTCGAGAATGCCGCGTTGCTTGCCGACCTTGATCATCTTGCCCATGGAGCCCGCCAGGGCGGGGTTGGCCATGACCATCATCATTTGCGACATCAGGGGCGAGTCGCCAATGATCTCCACCTGAACCTGCTGGTCATTCTTGCGATAGGTGCGCGATGCCTGCACGCCGCCGCCAAAGAATGCCGTTGTGCCGGCGGAGGTTTCCGCTTCATCGCCTTCCCAGCCGGACAGCGGTGGCGGCAATACCTGGGCGAGGTGATCGGCGCCCCGCTGGTTGAGCAGTTGCGTGGCGTAGCCGAGGTTTTCCTTGGCCAGCGCCATGTCGCCTTGCTCATAAGCCTGCAGCGCTTCCTGCAGCGCGTCCTTGATGTCATCGGCCACGACGGGTGCCGCTGCCGTCATGGCTGCGGTGAGAAAGACGGAAGCCAGTCGGGTGTTCATGTGCCTGTCCCTTTGCGGTGTTGAGTCCTTGTGCGGCAGGAGCATATTAAGCCTTTCCCGAACAGGCAAGGCGAAGCTTTCCCGGTTGTCCGATGGTGGGCTCTCGCGTCGACTGCTGCGGCTGCGCTCAATAATTCGGCGGACTTTCCGGAATGACGCTGGGGTCGGTGATGTAGGGCATCGACCAGGGCTCGAGGTTGCAGCCCTTGTGAATCAGGTCCAGGCGCATCTGCTCGAGCACGCCGGCCAGGCGCACGGGGTCGGCGTATTGAGTACGCGGAATATGCGGCACGCTCAGCACCTCGTTGCCGCTGAGGCTCATGATGCTCAGGCTGAAGCTGTCGTCCTCGGCGTTGGCACCGGTAACGCAGCCGTAGGGCTGAAAGGCGTTTGAAGCCAACTGCATGGCGTTATCGAGGGTCAGTAGGGTGGTGGTCATGCGGGCTCTCCCTTGGCATCCGGTGTTTGGATTGACCGATGGAATGGCTGAGGGTTGCCCGCTTGCCCAAAAAACGCCCTGGAACGGTCGCTCAGGTGCACGCGCGTTACAACTTTTTTCACGGTGCCAGACAGGCTTCGCAGATCGCCGCGACATGCCGATGATCAGTGCCGCAGCAACCGCCAAGCACCGACAGCTGGGGCATGCGCCTGCGCAAGGTCTGGTAGCGCCGCCCCAGGTCTAGCGGGTCGCCGTCATCCAGGGATTCCGAGGCATCCAGTTCGGCATGGCTCTTGGCCGAGGCATTGGCGCGCAAGCCGCCGATGCGCCTCAGCCAGTCGGCCTCGGTGTCGAGAACGTTTTCAAAGTGTGTCGGGTGGGCGCAATTGATCATGAAATACAGCGGCGGTATGGCGCTGGCCTGATCGGTACGCTGAATCGCCTCGCCCAGGCTTTCGCCCGAAGCCAGCTTGCCGTCGGTTTCCACTGTGAAGGAAATCGCCAGCGGAATGCCCAGTTCAGCGGCGGCGCGGGCAATGCCGATGGCTTCTTCGCTGTAATTCAGTGTGTAGGCACTGATCAATTCCGCGCCGGCCTGCGTCAGGCTCGTGATCTGCGCACGATGGTAGTCCTGGGCTTGCTGAGCGCTCATGCGTGCCTCGACTTTGTAGCCATCGCCGCGCGGTCCGAGCACGCCATTGATGAGGATATTCGCCTCGGGAGCGGCATGTTCGGCACGCAGCGCCTGTGCCCAGGTCACCGCCTCGCGATTAACTTCATTCATCGCATGGGCGGAAAAGCCCAGTCGCGCGCCCCAGTCGGCATTGGCGCGCCAGGTGGGCGTGTCGAGTACAAAGCCCAACCGATGCCGGGCCGCCGTGCGCAGGAACGGTTGGAAATAATGGTCGAGCTGCAGGCGGCCAGCCTCACTCAGTACCAGCGGAAACGCGGCGAAGCAGGGCAGGTCGAGACCATGATGGAAGATCAGTGACGTCTCCAGTCCGCCGTCGGTGAGAAACAGGTGGCCATCCAGGCGCGGCAGGTGCGGTGTAAGCGAGGACATGGGAGCACCTCGGGGTCCGGTAAAAATGGCTCCTTACCCGCTTGCAGCGCCGGCAAGCGTTGTCCCTGGCGGCACTTCAGCCGAAGCGCACGCAGTAGATCGGCGGCAGGTGGGCGCTCAGGCATTGCCAGCCTTCGCCGCCGTTTTCCGACAGCCACAGGCCGCCGGTGGTCGAGCCCATGGCCAGGCGCTCGCCGCTGTCATCCACCGCCAGGCCATGGCGGTAGACCAGGTCATAGGCTGGCGGCGCGGGCAGCCCGTGGTCGAACACACTGAAGCTTTGACCACCGTCCTGCGTGCGCGTGACCACGAAATGCCCATTGACCGGTACGCGGCACTCGTCCTTGACCGCTGGTACGAACCAGGCGGTGCCCGGTCGCAGCGGATGTACGGCCACGGCGAAGCCGAAACTCGACGGCCGGGCCTCGACCGCCTGCCAGGACTGCCCGGCATCGGTGGAGCGAAAAATCCCGTTGTGGTGCTGAATCCACAAGTGGTGGGGGTTGGCCGGACAGCAGACCATGCGATGCGGGTCTTGGATATTGGGATCGTAGCGCCGCTCGGGCGGCATGTAATCGGCGCGCAGGCCTTCACCCGTGCAGGCCCAACTGGCGCCGCCATCGCGGCTCTGCCAGACCCCGCCGCAGGACACCGCCACGCTGACGTGCTGGCTATCATGCGGATCGACACACATCGAATGAATGCCCGGCCAGTCGTAGCCGCCACCTGCCCATTCGGCCCGTTCCGGACGATCCCAGAGTGGGCGATTCAGTGTCCAGCTATTGCCGTGATCGGAGGAATGGAACAGTCCGCCAGGAAGGGTGCCCGCCCAGAGCACGCCGGGTTCATCGGCACCTCCGGCTTCCAACGCCCATATTTGCTCCAAGCTCCAGGGCGCCGCTGGCGGCAGATCGGTGCCAGCCGCTGTGGACATCGCTTCGGGTTGGGGCGGATAGACGGGCACCGCACAGGCCTGCCAGGGGCCGCCGGAGCCCGGGCGGCGCCACAGCTTGACCCCGAAATGCCCAAGGTTGAGCGCGGCGTAGAGTGTCTGGTCACGAGGGTCGGCCAAGACCATGCTGACTGGCTCGCCCATGAAATGCGTTTCGGTTTGTCGCCACTGCCCGGCGATGGGCTCGAAGATCAGCAAGCCCTTGCGTGTGGCGATCAGCAGGCGTTCATGCATGTCAGCCTCCCGATGCTCAGCCACCGGTCAAGGCCTGTACCACGAACACCTCGCTGGAATCACCGAGGGGATCGCTGAGCCGCTGGCGGTCGCGCACGGCCAGGCCATCGACAAAAATCTGCACATGCCGACGCAACTGACCTTGATCATCGAGCAGGTAACTGCGCAGACGCGGCTGCTCCTGCATCAGGCTATGCAGTGCGCTGGCTACCGTATCGCCCAGCACCTCGCGCTCCGGCAGGGCGAGGTGGCGCTGCAGCGCCGGGGCGAAAACCACATGGGGCATGGGTCACCCCCGCTAAAAAATGATCTAGACAGTGTAGGTGTAGACCCGGTCCGTACGATTCCGTGTGGCGGAAAGCCTGGATTGAATGCCGCTAAGTCATGCAGGTTTGATCGCTTTTGGGCACAAAGAAAGGCGTAATGCCGAGAATAAGCGCACTGCTCAGCGGCAAACGCATCGGCCGGATACGCGCAACAAGAGATTGGGCATCACTGGAAGCCTCCGCAAGGTCGGTTAACTCACAACCAGCGGCGCACCCGTGCCTGGTAGGCCTGGAACTCAGCGCCAAACAGCGCCTTCAGGGCGCGCTCCTCAGGTGCAATCTGGAATCGGTTCATGTACAGCACGAAGCCAAGAGGCCCGAGCAAGGCTACAGGCGACGCCAGATAAGCCGCCAAGGCGACCAGAAACAGAGCGAAGCCGACGTACATGGGATTTCGTGAGTATTGATAAATGCCCGAGCTCACCAAGGCTGAAGCGGTTTCAGGCTTCAAGGGGTTCACGGTAGTTTTTGCACGGCGGAATGAGACGGCACCCGACAGGCAGAAAAAAGCACCCAGCGCCGTAATGGTCAACGCCAAGGCAATGCGCACCCATTCGGCAACCGCGATGCTCGGAACATAGAAGGACAGTAACCACATTGCGGCGCCAATGAGGGAGGCGACAAGGGGCGGAGGTATCTTGTTTTCGAGCGTATGCATTGCTTTTCTCTTTCGACGTGTTGTTCAAGCCTGACAGGCGCAGCGTTCATGTTGCTATCGGGTGTGGGTTTTCCGATCGATTTCAGTGCGTACTTTTGCATCAAGATCAGCGGCAGTGCAAATACGCAAATCATGTTGAAGTTGCCCGTCCCACTGCCAGTTGCAGCGTTCGTTAGCGCAGATAACCAGGGGATTGTTGTGGTTATTTATGGCGAGCAACACTGAGCAGGAAGGGCAGTACGGCGTAAGGTTAACGAGGGTATAGAGATTGCCGTGCAGGGTCGGTGGTAACCAGCGCCATGACCAATGGATATCTATGAGGATGTCCTCCGTATAGGCAACGAAGTCTGGCTCGCGGATATCGATCTCGCGCGTGGAATAAATGAAATAAATAAGCGTAATAATGAAAAGAATAAAGGGTGCTGCCAGCATCAACATCCAGGCAGGAAGGAGCGTAATCAGTGATGCCGAAGCGGCCTTTGCCATATTTTCAACAATTGCCCAATCCCATAAGTAGAAAGCGCAACTGATGATTAGCACAATAACTATCAAGCCCCGTATAGGGCCACGCCAGGAATTTTTTATCATTGTTGCTCCCGAACGCCTGCTGCGGCAGAGACCTACAGAAGGTTAATAGTCGCCAGCTATTCAACGCCCGGCTGGCTTGGTTTCTTCTCCTGTAGCTCGCTGTGCTCGAGTCTGCAAGAGGTACGCCCGAATCGGTATTAGCCTTTGTGTGTATCTGGCAGGCTGCGCTCTGCCGTAACTCGCTGCCCCGCTTTCATCAGCATCCAACCCAGCAGAATGAAAAGCACACCGCCGATGGCCAGAAACGTCCAGTTATAAACCGTGTAGTTGGGTACCTGCCTTACATAATGAACAGCCAAAATCTGATGGTTGATGATGCCTTCGATCAAGTTGAACAACCCCCAACCCAAGATAAGCCGGCCAATCATGGATTTAAGCGTGGGGATTGGCTCACGCCGATAAGCGGCGCTCCACAGCATCATGATGCCGACCAGCGTTACGACCCAGACAAATGCATGAAAGAGGCCATCCCACAGCATATTTGTGCTCATGGCTTCCATGGTTGTGGGTGGAATCCAGTTGGAAACCATGTTGTGCCACTGGAATATCTGATGTAGAACGATCCCGTCTACAAAACCGCCCATGCCAATACCCAGCAGAATCCCTGCGCGTGCGGCTTTCCTGTAGTGCGTGTGTTCAGACATGTCGGCAACCTCCAAGCTCATAGCAGCGCTAGTAGGACAACGTTCACGCCGTTTTGGCAGCGCTAAACCACACCCGTAGCCCAGGCGGGGCGATAAGCCTCATCCGTGTAACGAAGGAATTGCGGAAGTAAACGCCGGGAATGACGGGCCATGCCGACGTAGATGCGCAGACGTTCGAACCCCTGCCACTACAGATGCTCAAGGTAACAACGTGCGCATCAGTCGCCGTCGCCGACCGTCACGATCGTCGGCTTATCTGCGAGTTCCTGCCACATCCGTCACTGCGTGCGAGTCACCCTCCACACGGTATTGGCCAGATCGTCGGCGACGATCAGCGCGCCGCGCGGGTCGACGGTCACGCCCACCGGTCGTCCGCGTGTCTTGCCCTCGGCGGTGCGAAAGCCTGTCACGAAGTCAACGGGCGGGCCCGAGGGGCGTCCGTTGCTGAAGGGTACGAAAACCACCTTGTAGCCCACCGGATTCTTGCGGTTCCAGCTGCCGTGCTGGCCGATGAACACGCCGTCGGCAAATTGTTCGCCCATGGCCGCGCTGGAGAAGTCCAGGCCAAGGGCAGCGACGTGGGAACCCAGTGCGTAGTCGGGTGTGATCGCAGCGGCGACCATGTCCGGGTCCTGCGGCCGCACGCGCGGGTCGACGTTCTTGCCCCAGTAGCTATAGGGCCAGCCGTAGAAGCCGCCTTCACGCACCGCCGTCAGGTAATCCGGCACCAGGTCCTCGCCCAGTTCATCCCGTTCGTTGACCACCGCCCACAGCTGGCCCGAACCGGGCTGGATGGCGAGGGCCGTGGGGTTGCGCAGGCCGGTTGCATAGGGCTTGTAGGCGCCGGTGTCAGCGTTGATCTGCCAGACCAGGGCGCGGTCGACTTCAGCTTCCATCCCGCGCTCGGTGGTATTGCTGTTGGAGCCGATCCCGACATATAGAAAGCGTCCGTCGGGGCTGACGGTCAACGCCTTGGTCCAGTGGTGGTTGATTGCCGAGGGCAGGTCGGTGACGGTCGTTGGTGGGCCGCTGGCTTCGGTCTGGCCGTCCTGATAATCGAAGCGCACCAACGCATCCTGATTGGCCACGTACAGATAGCCATTGGCCAGAGCCAGCCCGTACGGCGCGTTGAGGTTGTCGGCGAACACGGTTTGCATCTCGTACGTGCCGTCGCCGTCGGCATCGCGCAACAGGGTCAAGCGATTGCCACCTTTGACCGTGGTGTTGCCCTTCGCCTTGATATAGCCGGCGATCACGTCCTTGGGCTTGAGGCTCGCAGCGCCGCCGCCCCGGCCTTCCGCCACCAGAATGTCTCCGTTGGGCAACACCAGCGTCTGGCGCGGGATTTTCAGGTCGGTCGCGATGGCGGTAACGGTGAAATTCTCCGGCACCGTCGGCGTCTGATCGGCCCACAACACCGGTTCGGCAATTTTCATGCTGGGCAGCAAGCCCCGTTCAGGGGCGGGGAGCTTGGGATCGGGGCCGTATAGCTCGGCGGTATCCTGCTCATCGCTACCGCAGGCACTCAGCAACAATCCCAGAGTCAGGGCGGTGAGGGGGCTGGCGTAGTTCACTCGACACCTCCCGAGCGCAGGTTAGTGAGGCCGATCCACGTGGCAACGCAGGCCAGCAAGGTGACGATTACCGAGAGAACCAGGCCGGCGGGCATGACTGCCCAGGCGTCCTTGGCATGCTCAAGGGCATTGATGAAGCCCAGCACCCACGTGGCCAGCAGGAGCAGAAAATAAGCCAAGGGGCGCCCTTTCTTGGGCGTGGCGCGGATCAGGTTGACCAAGGCGAACAGCAGCGCCAGGCCGCAGAAGACCAGCCCGCCGGCAATCAGCCAGGAGGAGAAATTGCTCCACTGAATCTGATAACTGCGAAAGTAGGCGATGTCGCTTAACAGGGCGCCAAGGAACAGGGGAACGGTTCCGGCCAGCAATGTCGCGTGCAGAGGATTGGGCGTGCTTCGGTAACGGTAGGTGGTTACGGTCACGGTGGGCTCTCCTGTTCGCGGCGACCCTGGGCTGATGCTCGGGCGGATGCGCTGGCCCAGCAGATTCGCTCTGATTGTGTGCCTTACAAACGGAGCGTGTCGTTGGCGCATAAGTTCACTCCGATCGGCTAGAGGACTGTCCGCCCCGACCGCCAGCCCTTGAGTCCCAACCCGGCCCGTTTCATAGTGCCGACATGAACCGTCCTTCGGAAATGCCTGACCTTGTCGATCCGCTGGCGGCCTTTCATCCGGCTGTGCAGGGTTGGTTTCGGCGTGTCTTTGCGGGTCCGACGCCGGCGCAGGTGGCGGCCTGGCCGACGATTCACGCCGGGCGTTCAACCCTGGTGGCAGCGCCGACGGGTTCAGGCAAGACGCTGACGGCCTTTCTCGCCGCGCTGGATGACCTGCTGCGTCAAGGGCTGGCCCATGGCGGCGAGCTGCCGGATGCCACGCAGGTGGTGTATGTCTCGCCGCTGAAGGCGCTGTCCAACGACATTCACCTCAACCTTGAAGTGCCGCTGGCGGGCATCGCCGAAGAAGTGCAGCGGATGGGATTACCGCCCGTGGACATCCGCACGGCGGTGCGCACCGGCGACACCTCCCAGGGCGAGCGCACGGCGATGCGCAAACGCGCGCCGCATATTCTGGTGACCACGCCGGAGTCGCTGTATGTGCTGCTCGGCTCGACCTCCGGACGGGAAATGCTGGCCAGCACGCGCAGTCTGATCGTTGATGAAATCCACGCAGTGGCGGGTAACAAGCGCGGCAGCCACCTGGCGCTGAGCCTGGAGCGCCTGCAGGCGCTGTGCTCGCAACCGCTGGTGCGCGTGGGGTTGTCGGCGACCCAGAAGCCCTTGTCGGCGGTGGCGCGTTTTCTCACCGGCGGGCAGGACTGCGCCCTGGTGGACATCGGCCACCGGCGCCGTCTCGATCTTGCCCTGGAGGTCCCGCCCGTACCGCTCGAAGCGGTGATGAGCAACGATGCCTGGGAACTGGTCTACAACCGTCTCGCCGAATTGATCATCGAGCAGCGCACCACGCTGGTGTTCGTCAATACGCGGCGACTGGCCGAGCGCGCGGCGCGGCATCTGTCCGAGCGGCTGGGCAGCGCGGTGGTGGCGGCTCACCACGGCAGCATGGCCAAGGAACATCGCCTGGCGGCCGAACAACGCCTCAAGGCAGGCGAGTTGCGGGTGCTGGTGGCCACCGCTTCGCTGGAGCTGGGCATCGACATCGGCGAGGTGGAGTTGGTCTGCCAGCTCGGCTCGCCACGTTCGATCGCGGCGTTCTTGCAGCGCATCGGCCGCGCCGGGCACCAGGTGGGTGGGGTGTCGAAGGGGCGGATTTTTCCCACCTCCCGCGATGAGTTGATCGAATGTGCCGCACTGCTGGATTGCGTGCGCCGGGGCGAGCTGGACCGCTTGCAGATTCCCCGCGCTCCGCTGGATGTGCTGGCTCAGCAAATTGTCGCTGAGGTGGCCTGTCGCGAGTGGGCCGAAGACGACCTGCTGGCGCTGATTCGCCGCGCGGAGCCCTATGCCGATTTGTCCAAAGAGCACTACCAGGCGGTGCTGCGCATGCTTGCCGAGGGCTACACCAGTCGCCACGGCGCACACCGCGCTTATCTGCACCGTGATGCCGTGACGCACAGTTTGCGCGGTCGGCGCGGCGCCCAGCTGGCGGCGTTGACCAGTGGCGGCACCATTCCGGAAACCGCAGATTATAAGGTGCTGCTCGAACCTCAAGGGCTGAATATAGGCACGGTGAACGAGGACTTCGCTGTGGAAAGCCTGGCCGGCGATGTGTTCCAGCTGGGCAATACTGCCTACCGCATCCTGCGGGTCGAGCCCGGCCGGGTGCGCGTCGAGGACGCCCAGGGCCAGCCGCCGAATATGCCGTTCTGGCTCGGCGAGGCGCCGGGGCGCAGCGACGAGTTATCGCGCGCGGTAGGGCGCTTGCGCGAGGAAGTGGATCGACGGCTGGAAGCCGGCGCTGCCGCACCTTCCTGTGGGGCCGGGGTTATCCCGGCGGACGCGCCCTCAACCGGCGTACAGCCAGGTAGGGTGGATAACCGCGAAGCGTTATCCACCGAAGAGGTCACTGCGGTGGCGAGGGTGGAGCGGAGAAACGGTGTCCACGCCACGGGGCGCCTGGCCCCGGCCATTGCCTGGCTCACCGACGAGCTGGGCCTGTCCCTGGCGGCCGCCGAGCAGATCGTTGAATACCTGGCTCGCGCCCGGGCGTCGCTGGGTGTGCTGCCGACCCAGAGCACGCTGGTAATGGAGCGTTTCTTTGATGAGTCTGGCGGCACGCAGTTGATTATCCACGTGCCGTTCGGCAGTCGCATCAACCGCGCCTGGGGGCTGGCGCTGCGCAAGCGGTTTTGCCGCACCTTCAACTTTGAGCTGCAGGCGGCGGCCACGGAGGATGCGATCATCCTCTCGCTGTCCACCAGCCACAGTTTTGCCCTCGACGAGGTGTGGCGTTACCTGCATTCCAACAGCGCCGAGCAGGTGCTGATCCAGGCATTGCTGGATGCGCCGCTGTTCGGCGTACGCTGGCGCTGGGTGGCCGGTGTGGCCCTGGCGCTGCCGCGCATGAGCGGTGGACGCAAGATAGCGCCGCAGATTCAACGCATGCGCAGCGAGGACATGCTGGCCACGGTGTTCCCCGATCAGGTGGCCTGCGTGGAGAACATCGTTGGCGAGCGTGAGATTCCCGATCACCCGCTGGTACTACAAACCCTCGACGATTGCCTGCACGAGGCGATGGATTGCGAAGGCTGGCTGGCACTGTTGAAGCGCATGGAAGCCGGCGAAGTGCAGTTGGTGGCGCGGGACTTGCCGGCGCCCTCGGCGCTGGCGGCGGAAATCCTCAATGCTAAGCCTTACGCCTTTCTCGACGACGCTCCACTGGAGGAGCGGCGAACTCAGGCGGTGCTGTCGCGGCGCTGGAGCGATCCCGAATCGGCCGATGACCTGGGCGCCCTCGATCCCGAGGCCATCGTCGCGGTGGCCGAGGAAGCCTGGCCGCAGGCGCGAACCAGCGATGAGATGCACGAGGCCTTGATGGGGCTGGCCTGTCTGACCGATGCCGAAGTGCAGGCCAACCCGCACTGGCCGGCATTGCTTGCCACGTTGGCAGCAGCCGGGCGCGCCACCCGTCTAGAGGTGGCCGACGGCGAGGGCCTGTGGGTGCCGCTGGAGCGACTGGCGCAGTTTCAGGTGCTGTACCCGCGTGTGAAAGGCACGCCGGCGCTGACGATTCCTGCTGAGTTCGCCACCGCCCTTAGCGAGGACGAGGTGCTGGTGGATGTCGTGCGTGCTCGGCTGTCCGGTTTCGGCCCGTTGCCCTTGCCGCGCATTGCCCGTGCACTGGCCCAGTCGGCCAGCGCGGTGGCCGTAGCCTTGGCCCGCCTGGAGGGCGAAGGCTACGTCTTGCGTGGGCGCTTTACGCCGCATTCCCTTGAAGAGGAATGGTGCGAGCGCCATTTGCTGGCGCGCATACACCGTTACACGGTCAAGCGCCTGCGCCGGGAGATCGAGCCGGTGGAACGCAGCGATTTCATGCGTTTTCTGTTCGACTGGCAGCGCCTGGCAGCGGGTCGGCGTGGCGAAGGCCCCGAGGCGCTGGCGGCGCTGCTCGATCAACTGGAAGGCTATCAGGCGGCAGCTTCGGCCTGGGAAGGCGAAATTCTCCCGGCGCGGCTCAAGGATTACAGCGGCAGTTGGCTGGATGCTCTGTGCCGCTCGGGACGCATCGTATGGACGCGCCTGGCCGGCCAGAAGGCCAGCGCCGGACCGGTGCGCAGCACGCCCATCGTGTTGCTGCCGCGCCGCCAATTGCCGCTGTGGATGACGCAGGCCGCCAGGGCTGAGGCGCAACCGTCGCCCCGTGCGCTGCGGGTGATTGAGGCGTTGCAGCGGCACGGCGCGCTGTTCTTCGATGAGCTGTTGGACGAGGCTCACCTGCTGCGCAGCGAACTGGAAGATGCCCTGGGCGAGCTGGTCGCCCAGGGCCTGATCAACGCGGACAGTTTCGCCGGACTACGCGCCTTGCTGGTCCCGGCGGGCAAGCGCCAGTCACACCACGGTCGCCGCCGCCGGGGTGGTGCCTATCTGGGTGGCATGGCCGATGCCGGGCGCTGGGCGCTGTTGCGCCGGCCGAACGGCGAAGCAGACGCCTCGCGCCCAGACCCGGACAGGGTGGAACATATTGCGCGGGTACTGCTGCGCCGCTACGGGGTGGTGTTCTGGCGACTGCTGGAGCGTGAAGCTGACTGGCTGCCGCCGTGGCGCGAACTGCTGCGGGTGTATCACCGCCTGGAAGCGCGTGGCGAGATTCGCGGCGGGCGCTTCGTCGCCGGCCTGCCGGGTGAGCAATTCGCCTTGCCCGAGGCGGTTGGCTTATTGCGCGACGTGCGCAAACGCCCGTTGGACGGTGCGCTGACCCGCGTCAGCGGCAGCGACCCGCTGAATTTGGCCGGCACACTGTTGCCCGGCGCCAAGGTGCCCGCGCTGGCCGGCAACCGCGTGCTTTACCGCGATGGTGTACCCGTGGCCGCGACGAGCGCTGGGCAGCCCGAGTTCTGGGGCGTGGACGATCCCGCCGAACAAGAGCGGTTGCGCGGGGTGTTGATTCGGAATGCGGGCATCTAAGGCAGCGTTATCCCTCACCGGCGAAGCGCTGCGAGACTTGGCGCAACGCGAAGCCCGAGCGAGGCCCCTACGCTGTCCAGGCACGTTTTTCGGTATGGAGCCGTGCCGTTACATCAAAAAACCAACGCAACGTGCCGTCACCGGCGCCTGGCGAACTCCGGCGGTGGGTTGACCAGTCGGTCGACCACCATCAGTGCGCGGGAAAACGAGGGATAGCCACTTTTCGCCACGTCCAGGTCGGCATAGGCCGCGCGGTATTCGTTGGCCTTGGCGCGATCGGCGCGGGCGAGGAGGAAGGGTTCGTTGTACATCTTGTAGAGCAGCGCCACGGCATGGGGGTGTTGCCGGCCGGCCGAGCGCTGCAATGCGTCGAGTATCTGATTCACCGGCGCCGCCTGGCGAATCCGTGAAATCGCCTGGTAGAAGGCGATCTCGCCGCGGGTGTCCTGGGCAATGTTGCGCTCTAGCAGGGCGTCGGCCAGCGGCAAGTGCTCGAGATCGCCGGAGGTAATCAGCAGCTTGGCTTGCAGCATGTCGTTGTTGAACAACAGCCGCTGCGTTTGCTTGTCCAGTGCCACCGGGGTCTCGCACGACTGCGTTGCGCAGCCGGCCAGTCCCAGGAGGGCAACCAGAAACATCCACTTCATCATGGGTATGCATCTCTTGGTTCAGGTGTGCCACTGGCTCCGGATTGCAGGAGCCGAAGTGCTTTCCAGCGTCACATGGTCTTAGCTGAATTACCGGTAATCGGTGGTTCGCCTACGCAGTTTTGCGAACTGTTGCTCATTGTGGTTCAGGATGCCCGTGCATGGATATTATTTGTCATCGACCGCATCAGGTACTGCCGCCCTATTTGCTGGATCATCTGATCCGCCACGGGCATGCCCGTCTACGTGCCTTTGCCAGCGATACCCTGGCGCTGAACCGGCAACTACTGGTCCAGCGAATCGGCACAGGGGTGACGTCAAGCATCTCTGCCCAATCGCCCAGCAGCCCACCCGGGCAGGTGCTGAGGCGCATCTACAGCGCCGATCAGGGCAATTCGCTGCCGGGCCGGCTGGTCCGCGAGGAAGGCCAGGTGGAAACCGGCGATCCCGCGGTGGATGAGGCGTACCACCACCTGGGCGCCACCTATGCGCTGTTCTGGGAGGTGTACCGGCGGCATTCCACGGACAATGCCGGCATGCCCCTGGTTGGCACTGTGCATTATGGCCAGGGTTATGAAAACGCGTTCTGGAACGGTGAACAGATGGTCTTCGGCGATGGCGACGGTGAAGTATTCCAGCGCTTTACCATCGCCATGGACATCGTTGCCCACGAGCTGACCCATGCGGTAATCGACCAGGAAGCCGCACTGATCTACCAGGGGCAGGCCGGCGCGTTGAACGAGTCGCTGTGCGATGTGTTCGGTACGTTGGTCAAGCAGCATTATCTCGGCCAGCGGGCGGAGGAGGCCGACTGGCTGATCGGTGCCGGGCTGTTCGGCCCGGCGGTTCAGGCCCGAGGTTTGCGCTCGATGGAGCAGCCGGGCAGTGCCTACGACGATCCTTTGCTCGGCAAGGACCCGCAGCCGGGGCATATGGACGGTTTTGTGGCGACGCGTTATGACAATGGCGGCGTGCACATCAACTCGGGAATTCCCAATAGGGCTTTTTATCTGGCCGCCACGCAGCTGGGCGGTTATGCCTGGGAGCGCGCCGGACGGATTTGGTATGAAACCTTGTGCGACGAGCGGCTGGATGCCCAGGCCGATTTCATCGCGTTCGCCGGATTGAGCGCGACAATAGCCGGCGAACTTTTCGGTGTGCACAGTGAAGAACAGCAAGCGGTAACGGCCGCCTGGACGACCGTCGGAGTCGAATGATGATCGAATTACCCTCTTTGCGGCATGTCAGCAGCCTGTACCTGTCCCGCGAGGGCGGGGTGGCTTACCTGCCGGGACGCCGCCAAAGATGCACCATCGATTTGGCAGACTGCCCGCCGGACGAGCGTGAGGCCATCTGTCAGGTGGTCAAGGACGCCGCGCCGCAGGCGGTTGCGATGGAGCAGGCCGGGCGGGGCGACCAGCGCTATTTTCTGATCGAGCTGAGTTTCACTGACGATGGGCCCGAGCCGCTGAGCTTCAGCGTGCCGGAACAGGACGCGCCCGAGGAATTGTTACGCTTGTGGGATAGCCGCAGCAGTTAGAACTCAAAAACGCTCGTTGGGCATCAGGTAGCGCCACTGGCCGAGCGGCAGTTTGGCCATGTTCACCGCGCCAAGTCGGATGCGCCGCAAGCTAATCAGTTTGAGGCCGACCGCCGCGCACATCTGGCGAATCTGGCCGGGCTGGGGCGCCTTGAGGGCGAAGCGCAGATGGGTTTCGTTCTGCCAACTGACCTTGCACGGCGGCAGTTGCTGGCCGCGTAGCTCCAGGCCGCGCTTGAGGCGTTCCAGGCCGCCTTCGCCCAGATGGCCGGAGACTTCAGCGACGTACTCTTCTTCCAGCGGCTTGCGGGCATTTTCCAGGTGACGGGTCACGCCCCAGTTCTGGGTGAACACCAGCAGGCCGCTGGTATCGGTTTCCAGGCTGCCGATCATCTTCTGGCGCAGCAGGTGTTTCTTTACCGGACGAATGCCCGACTGATCCTCGCTCCAATGGTTGGCCGAGGTGAGCAACTGCTGCACCGAGTTCGGCCCATCGCCGATGCCGTGGCCGGCTGGCTTGTGCAGCAACAGGGTGACCATCGGCACTTCTTCTGGCGTGGCGCCGGGCAGCAGCTCGATGCGCTGGTCGGCGACCTTGAATTGCGGTTCTTCCACCACCTGGCCATCGACCGTGACCCAGCCGCCCTCAATGTAGAGTTCGGACTCACGGCGCGAGCAGGGCAGCAGCTCGGCCAGGCGTTTGGACAGACGGACAGGCTCGCTCATGGGGGCATCGACTCGAAAACGGGGCATGATTGTAGCCGCAGGGGCTGACAAAAGCTTCGCTTTGCTGTCAGGAACCGACTACGGCAACAGGGGCGGCAGGCGCAAAACAGAAGCGTCATGCCGGCTACTTCTATAGTGTCTGCTCAAAGGACACAGGATAGCCGGAGGACCTATGCGTTTATTGATGATCCTGATACTGACCGGCTGGCTGGGCCAGGCCATGGCGGCTGAAAACCAAAGAGAGTACCGCAGCGAAGAGGGCACCGTGCAGGTAGAGGAAGTGGTCGGCGGGCTGGAAAACCCCTGGGCGCTGGCATTTCTGCCAGATGACGAGGGCATGTTGATTACCGAACGGCCAGGACGGCTGCGCCTGTTGAATGGCCAGGGTGAACTCTCGGCGCCATTGTCGGGCGTACCCAAGGTCTATGCCCAGGGGCAAGGTGGCTTGCTGGATGTGGCGCTGTCGCCACAGTTCGCCACCGACCGCCTGGTGTACCTGTCCTATGCCGAAGCCGGCGACGGCAAGGCCGGCACCGCGGTCGGGCGGGGCAGACTGTCCACCGACGGGCAGCGCCTGGAAAACTTTCAGCGCATCTTTCAGCAACAGCCCAAGCTGTCCACCGGCATCCACTTCGGCTCGCGGCTGGTGTTCGACCGTGAGGGGTATCTGTTTATCGCCCTGGGCGAGAACAACCAGCGACCCACCGCGCAAGATCTCGACAAATTGCAGGGCAAGCTGGTGCGCCTGCATGCCGACGGACGTATCCCCGACGACAACCCCTTTGTTGGCCAGGCCGGCGCCCGCGCAGAAATCTGGTCGTATGGCCATCGCAACCAGCAAGGGGCCGCGCTGGATCCGCGTACCGGCAAGCTCTGGACCCACGAGCACGGTCCGCGCGGTGGCGACGAAATCAATATTCCCCAGCCGGGGCGAAATTATGGCTGGCCGCTGGCGACCCACGGCATCAACTACAGCCTGCTGCCGATCCCCGAAGCCAAGGGCAAGAGCGTGCCCGGCACCGAGGCGCCGCATTATGTCTGGCAACAATCCCCGGCGATCAGTGGCATGGCCTTTTACGCACATGAGCGCTTTCCCGCCTGGCACAACAACCTGTTTATCGGCGCCCTGAAGGGCGAACTGATTCGCCTGCAGCTGGACGGCGACCGCGTGGTGCACGAAGAGCGCCTGCTCGGTGAGCTGGGCAAGCGCATCCGTGACGTGCGCCAGGGACCGGACGGTTATCTGTACCTGCTCACCGACGCGCCGAACGGCCAGTTGCTGCGCGTCGGTCTTGGGGCAAAGTGAATCGGTACACGCGATAAATCCCACGGGCAATCGCTGCCCGGACAGGTAGAATGCGCGGCCTGGCGCACAGAGGTTTTGCAAAATGGCACTGATCGGACGGTTCAACTCCCTGCAGGTGATCAAACACACCGATTTCGGTTTGTACCTGGACGGTGGCGCAGGCGAGGAAATCCTCCTGCCCAAGCGCTATATCCCCAAGAACGAGCCGAGCGAGATCGACGACTGGCTAAACGTGTTCGTCTATCTGGACAGCGACGACCGGCCGATTGCCACGACCCTCACGCCCAAGGCGCAGGTCGGTGGTTTCGCCAGCCTCAAGGTCGTGGAAATCAACCGCGTCGGTCTGTTCCTCGATTGGGGCCTGCCCAAGGACCTGCTGCTGCCGCACTCGGAAGAAAAACGTCCGCTGCAGGTTGGCGATTATGTGGTGGTGCACGTCTACCTGGATCGCCGCACTCGGCGCATCACCGCCACTGCCCGACTGGATCGTTACCTGGATAACAGCCCGGCTCGCTACATCCCTGGCCAGCAGGTCGATCTGCTGATCGTCGAACCCACCGACCTGGGCTTCAAGGCGATTATCGACAGCCAGCACTGGGGCCTGATCCACAAGAACGAAGTGTTCAAGTTCCTGCGCCCCGGCATGCGCGAGACCGGCTACATCAAGGACGTACGTGACGACGGCAAGATCAGCTTGAGCCTGCAGCCGCCGGTGGAGCAACTGGTCGACAGCCTGCCCGAGCAGATCCTCGCCCAGCTGCGTGACAATGACGGCATGCTGCCGCTGTCCGACAAGAGCGCGCCAGAGGTCATCGCCCAGCGCTTTGGCGTCAGCAAGGGCAATTTCAAGAAAGCCATCGGCGGGCTGTACAAGCAGGGCCTGATTCGCATCGAAGCGGATCGCATTGAGCTGGTTTAGATCGGATCGTTCCCACGCTCCGCGTGGGAACGCAGCCGTGGGCGCTCCGTACGGAAGGTACGCTCAGTCGAGGACATGACGTCGTCTGACCTGCTAGCCTCGCCCCATCTCCCCACGCATGGACTTCGCGATGCCCTGGAAACGGCTACTCGGCCCCCTCGATCGTCTGCCTTCTACTGAGCTGAATAGTTGGTACACCAACCTGCTGGCTAATGCCGACGGGCTGGACCCGATCGGGTTGGCCATGCTCGGCGGTCGCCTGGCGAGCACGCCGGGGCTGGCGTTTCTGGCGGGCTATCAGGCCGCCCTGCGCGCGCTCTGGCCGGCGGCGCCGCTGAGCCTCGGAGCCTTCTGCGTCACCGAACGCCGCAGTGTGCGCCCGGCGGATTTGAGCACCCGTCTGAATGACGGCCACCTGCAGGGCTGCAAGGATTTCGTCACCGCCGGCACGGCGGCGGACTGGTACCTGGTGGCGGCGCGCAGCGAACCGGCTGGCGAAGCGCCACGGTTGAAGCTCTGCATGATGCATAAGACTGCGCCCGGAGTACGTCTGGAAGAACTGCCGCCCTTGGCGATGCTGGCGGACATTCCTCACGCCCGTTTGCATCTGGCCAATGCTGCGGCCGACGTGCTACCCGGTGACGGCTGGGATGATTATGTAAAGCCATTTCGCAGCATCGAGGACCTGCATGTGCTGATGGCGCTGACCGCATGGCTATATGGCGTCGGCCTTGACTGCGGCTGGCCGCGGCATTTGCAGCTGCGTCTGGCCGGTCTGCTGGCGACGGGGGCCGAACTGGCCCGGCACGATGCTAAAGATCCGGTCACCCATGTGCTGCTCGCCGGCCTGTTCGCGCAAAGCGATGGACTGGAGGCCGAACTGGACGCCACGTTGGCCAGCACGCCGCAGCCGTGGGCCGGATTGTGGCGCCGTGATCGCAGCCTGCTCAAGCTCGCTGCCAGTGCGCGCGACAAGCGCCTGGACAAGGCGCTGGAAGGGCTGGGGCTGGCGTTTTAATCCACGGTCAGGCGACTCGCTCGTAGGTTCAGGCGGGCTGTACGTGCAGCCGCGCCTGTGGGTGCAAATCGAACTGGCGGATCACCCACTTTTCCAGCTCTGAACCTATCAAGACCAGCGATCCCGCCGCGACCACCTTGCCCCAGTCGCTCAGGCTCAGGGCCGCAGAGCCGAACAGGTTCTGCAGCGGTGCAGCATAGGTGAAGAGCAGTTGAAGGGGGATGCACGCGGCAATGCTCATCAGTACCCAAGGGTTGCCCAGCAGCCCGTTGCGGTTGATCACCGAGGCAAAAATGAAGCGGCTGCTCAGCAGGTAGAACATTTCACAGGCCACCACCACGTTGACCGCCAGCGTGCGCGCCTGGTCCAAAGGCGTGCCGCGCTCCAGCTCCCAGAGAAACAGGCCGAGTGCGGCGGTCATCATCAGAATCGAGACGAACACCACACGCCAGATGAACAGGCCGGAGAGCAGCGGCTCACCCGGATCACGCGGCGGGCGGCGCATCAGGCCGGGTTCGATGGGTTCGGCAGCCAGGGCCAGGCTGAGCGCGGCAGAGGTCACCATGTTGATCCACAGCACCTGCACCGCAGTGAGTGGCAGGGCCAGCTGGAACAGAATGGCTGCGATCACGATCAGGGCTTCGCCGCCATTGGTGGGCAGCATGAACAGGATGAACTTCTTCAGGTTTTCGTAGACCGCCCGGCCTTCGC
Organism: Pseudomonas sp. B392_1p; assembly: GCF_052245235.1. Classification (NCBI taxonomy): domain Bacteria; kingdom Pseudomonadati; phylum Pseudomonadota; class Gammaproteobacteria; order Pseudomonadales; family Pseudomonadaceae; genus Pseudomonas; species Pseudomonas sp. B392_1p. The sequence goes on along the minus strand of NZ_JBQPXM010000005.1, from coordinate 115,481 downwards.
GCACGGCATTGCCGATGGTGGCGAAGTTGTCGTCGGCGAGCACGATGTCGGCGGCTTCCTTGGCCGCCTCGGTGCCCTTGTGGCCCATGGCCACGCCGACGTCGGCGCGTTTCAGCGCGGGCGCGTCGTTGACGCCGTCGCCGGTCATGGCGACGACTTCGCCATTGGCCTGCAAGGCTTGCACCAGGCGCAGCTTGTGCGCCGGGCTGGTGCGCGCGAAGACGTCGATCGTCTGCGCCAGGCGACGCAGTTCGGCGTCATCGAGCAGTTCCAGCTCGGCGCCGGTCATGGCCGGCTTGCCGACGCCGATGCCCAGTTGGGCGCCGATGGTGCGGGCAGTGCCGGCATGGTCGCCAGTGATCATCTTGACGCGGATGCCGGCCCGTTGGCATTCGGCGACCGCAGCAATGGCTTCGCTGCGCGGCGGGTCGATGATGCCGATCAGGGCGAGCAGGGTGAAACCGCTTTCCATGTCCTCGAAACCGAGCTGATGTTGCTCCACCGCCACGTCCTTTTCGGCGATCACCAGCATGCGCAAGCCGTTGGCGGCGGTGTCGGTGAACATGCGCCGCCAGTAATCCGGCTGCAGTGGCTGGTCGCGCTGTTCACCGCGCTGCAGGCTGCACATCTCCAGAATGCGTTCAGGTGCGCCGACCACATGGATGCGTGCCGAACCGTTGGCGGCGTGATGCAGGCTGGCGGTGAAACGGTGTTCGGACTCGAAGGGAATAGCGTCGCTGCGAGGCCAGTCGCGGTGTTCCGCGTCATGGCTCAAGCCGGCCTTGCCCGCCAGCACCAGCAAGGCGCCTTCCGTGGGATCGCCCTCGATGCTCCAGCCTCCGTCGCCATGCACCAGGCGGGCGTTATTGCTCAACAGCCCGGCGCGCAGGCTGGCCAGCAGGCTTGGTTGCGTGAGGGGATCGACCGTTTGACCGTTCAGGTTGAACCCGCCCTGCGGCGCGTAGCCGATGCCCTCTACCTCGTAGATCGCGTCGGCACAGACCACACGCTGCCCGGTCATCTCGTTGCGGGTCAGGGTGCCGGTCTTGTCCGAACAGATCACCGTCACCGAACCGAGGGTTTCCACCGCAGGCAAGCGCCGAACGATGGCGTTCTTGCGCGCCATGCGTTGAACGCCGAGGGCGAGCATTACGGTCATGATCGCCGGCAGGCCTTCCGGGATGGCCGAAGCCGTGAGTGCCACGGCCATTAGGAACATATCGCCGGGATCATGACCGCGCCACAGGGTGCCGAGGGCAAAGGTCGCGACGACCATGCCGAGAATGACCAGCGCCAGCCACCGACCGAAACGGTCGATCTGGCGCAGCAGCGGCGTGGAAATCGCCTGCACACGGTTCAGCAGGCTGTTGATATGCCCCAATTCGGTCTGGGCGCCGGTGGCCACCACCAACCCCCGCCCCTGTCCATTGACCACCAGTGTGCCGGACCAGGCCATGTTGAAGCGGTCGCCCAGCGGCGCGTCCGGCGCAACCGGGGCGCAGTCCTTGTCGACCGGCTGCGATTCGCCGGTCAGAGCGGCTTCTTCGATGCGCAGGTTTTTGACCTCGAGCAGGCGCAGGTCAGCCGGTACCTTGTCGCCCGAACTCAGCAGCACGATATCGCCGGGCACCAGGTGCTCGGCAGCGACTTCGAGCTTATGACCATCGCGCAGCACCGTGGCGCGACTCGACAGCAACTGACGAATGCTGTCCAGGGCATTCTCCGCCTTGCCTTCCTGAATGAAGCCGATCAGTACGTTGACCAGCACGGCGGTGACAATCACCGCGCTGTCCACCCAATGGCTGAGCAAAGCGGTGATCACGGCGGCGCCCAGCATCAGGTAGAGCAGCAGGTTGTGAAATTGCATCAGAAAGCGCAGCAGCGGGCCGCGTTGCTTGGCCTCCGGCAAGCGGTTTTCGCCAAATGCGTGCAGTCGTCGGGCGGCTTCGGCAGTGCTCAGGCCCTGAGGGCTTGCCTGCAACTGGGCAAGCAGGTGTTCGGCGCTCTGGGCGTGCCGGAGGGGAGCGGTATCGAGCGAAGCTGGCATGGCGGCCCTCGAGGGTTGCTGTGTGCCGGGCTGTACCGATGCCTGGCAAATCTGCTGGGAAATACCTGTTCAATCCAATGCCGGTGCTGTCAGGTTGCGCTTTGGCTGCCTAGGCCTCGCTGGTTGAGTACGCCGAGCGCGACGGCTATCGTGTGCTGCACTTTTATATGCTGAAAGGGAGCTTGCATGCACCGCTGGCTGAGTTGTGTGTTTTTTATCCTGGCACTGCCGGCTTACGCCGACTGGCAGTTGGACAATGACTCGTCTCGTGTGTCGTTCATCTCCACCCAGACTGGCAATCTTTCCGAGGTGCACCGCTTTCTGACCCTGGAAGGCCGAGTCGACGATCAAGGCCAGGTAAACCTGCAGATTGCCCTGGATTCGGTCAGCACCGGCATTCCCTTACGCGACCAGCGCATGCGCGCGCTGTTGTTCGACGTCAAGAATCACCCTTTGGCGAGCATCGAGGCGCGCTTGTCCTTGAACACAATCGCCCAGCTGGCTCCCGGGGCACAGCTTGAATTGCGCCTGCCGCTGGTGGTCAGGTTGCATGGCCACGAGCAAACCCAGCGCGCCGAGTTGCTGGTGACGCGCTTGGATGAGAAGCGCTTCCAGGTGGTAACGCTGGCGCCTGTGATCCTGCATGCCGGCGATTTTGGCCTGGCTGACGGTGTCGAAGTGCTGCGCAAACTGGCCAACGTGCGTGCCATCAGTCAAGCAGTGCCGGTGGGCGCGGTGCTGATATTCGTGGCCCGCTGATGCGCGACGGCGCGGTTTTCCCCTGGCGCGGCGGCAACCGCTTCGCCCTGCTGATCGATGGCGCGTGCTTTTTTCCACGCATGTTGGAGGCCATCGCCCAGGCTCGCGAGCAGGTGGAGCTGGAGCTCTATCTGGTCGAGGACGGGCGCTGCGTCCGGGCACTGAGCGAGGTATTGATTGGCGCCGCGCAACGAGGCGTGCGGGTACGTTGCCTGTTCGACGCCTTCGGTGGCCTGAAGCTGAGTAATGCCAGTCGCATAGCGCTACAGACCGCCGGCGTCGAGCTGTTGCTGTACAACCCGCTGCGTTGGCGTCGGGGTGTGCGCAACCTGTTTCGCGATCATCGCAAGATTCTGTTGGTGGATGATGAGGTCGGCTACGTGGGCGGCACCGGCGCCACAGATGAGTTTTGGGATCCGGACCAGCCCGAGCAGGGCTGGCACGAGGTGATGGTGGAAATGCGCGGGCCTTTGCTGGATGACTGGCGGGCCCTGTTCGACTACCAGTGGAAACGCTGTGGTGAACGGCGCTTCTGGTGGCCGCGTGAGCCGCTGATGCCGGCGCGCCTGCCGGCCGCTCCACCACGCGAAGAAGGGTTGGGGCGGGTCGCCTATGCCGCCGCCCGCCAGCACCGCGATATCCTGCGTGCCTTGTTGCGCAGCGTGGGGCAGGCGAAAAAACAGGTGTGGCTGGCCACGCCGTATTTTCTGCCGACCCGCAAGGTACGCCGCGCGCTGATCAAGGCGGCGTTGCGCGGCGTTGACGTAAAACTGCTGTTGACCAGTCGTAACACCGACCATCCGCCGGTGCGTTATGCCGGCCAGCGATATTACCCGCGCCTGTTGCGCGCCGGGGTGCGAATCTTTGAATACCAGCCGCGTTTTCTGCATTTGAAAATGGTGCAGGTGGACGACTGGGTGAGTATCGGCTCGTGCAACTTCGACCATTGGAACCTGCGCTGGAATCTGGAAGCCAATCTGGAGGCTTACGATCCATCCCTGTCTGCGGCTGTCGCCGACTGTTTCGTCGAAGGCTTCGAAAACAGCCTGGAAATTACCCTGGAAAGCTGGCACGCCCGGCCGTTGCGAACTCGGGTTTTTCAACGGGTCTGGGGTTGGATGGACCGGTTGGTGATCAACTTGATCGATCAGCGACGCGACTGACTGTCTCCACACTTTTGACGGGGGGAGGGGCTTGGCGACCGGCGGCTATGCTCGTGGCCACATTCCTGAACGAGGTGCGCCCATGAGCCGCCCGCTGTTGATTTTTTTAGTCCTCTTGCTTGGCGGTTGTGCGTCACGTGGGGCTTTTTTCGCCCCCACGAATGGAACCCTTTACCACCCACGGGAAAACACGCCCACAGAGGCGCTGATTTTCGTTTATCGCCCCAAATCCGCCTGGGCCAACCAGGAATTGGAAGCGCCGGGCCTGTTTCTCGACAACCGGCATGTGGGCAACCTGCCCAGCGACAGTTATCTGTTGCTGCGTGCTGAGCCGGGCACCTACAAGCTGGAAGTGCGTCGGCCGTTGTTCGGTCTGTATTGGACCTTGCTCGCCGAAAGCCCGTTCGATTTCACCCATGTGGCCAGCTTCATGCTGGATACCGAGGCGGGGCGCAGTTACTACCTGCGTTACGACGAGCTCAATCCGCCACCTTCGCACCCGGATCAGGTCAACCGGGGCGACGTACCGTTGCAACTGGTGGGCGAGCGCCTGTACGGCTGGGAGGTGCTGTTTACCAACCAGGCCCAGCCGGAGCGCAACGTTGCCCTGAGTGTTGAGCATGAACGCCCGCAACGCGGCTTCTGGCGCCGGGTGGGGGAAGTGCTGGACAAGATTGGCATTTGATTCGCCTGGCTCCTCTCCTGGGCTGGGACTAGGCTGATTTCAGCCGATCTATCCCAACAGGAGCTCCTTCTATGGCCGCGAAAAAGATCCTCATGCTGGTGGGCGATTACGCCGAAGACTACGAAACCATGGTGCCGTTTCAGGCGCTGCAAATGGTGGGGCATCTGATCCATGCGGTATGTCCGGACAAGAAAGCGGGCGAGTACGTCCATACGGCCATTCATGACTTTGACGGCGCGCAGACGTACAGCGAAAAACCCGGGCACCGTTTTACCCTCAACTTCGACTTTGCCGACGTGCGGGCTGCTGATTATGACGCGCTGTTGATTCCCGGCGGCCGCGCGCCGGAATATCTGCGCTTGAACGAGCAGGTGCTGGCATTGGTGCGCCACTTTGCCGATGCGGATAAACCAATTGCTGCCGTCTGCCACGGCGCCCAGCTGCTGGCCGCTGCCGGGGTGCTCAAGGGCCGCTCCTGCAGTGCGTATCCGGCCTGCGCGCCGGAGGTGCGTCTGGCCGGCGGTGAGTTCGTGGAGATCCCCGTCGATCAGGCGCACACCGATGGCAACTTGATCAGCGCACCTGCCTGGCCGGCCCATCCCGCGTGGCTGGCGCAATTCCTGAGTGTGCTGGGGACGCAGATAAGCCTTTGATGCTCCACTGCTGCGCCGCCTGAGGCAGCTGCAGTCGCTCCGCGCAGAACAAAAAAAGCCCGGCATAGGCCGGGCTTCTTGTTGCGCGCGCGGAGCGTGCTTACTGCTTACTTCACTTCAACCGCCAAGCTTTCAGCGATTTTCTTGTTCCACAGAGCAGGGCCGGTCAGGTGCACGGACTCGCCCTTGGTGTCGACTGCGACCGTTACCGGCATGTCCTTCACCTCAAACTCGTAGATTGCTTCCATGCCCAGTTCTGGGAACGCCAGTACCTTGGACTTTTTGATCGCCTGGGCCACCAGGTAGGCGGCGCCGCCCACGGCCATCAGGTACACGGCCTTGTTGTCCTTGATTGCTTCGATGGCGATCGGGCCGCGCTCGGACTTGCCGATCATGCCCAGCAGGCCGGTGCTTTCCAGGATCTGGCGGGTGAACTTGTCCATGCGCGTGGCGGTCGTCGGGCCAGCCGGGCCAACCACTTCGTCGCCAACCGGATCAACTGGGCCGACGTAATAGATGAAGCGGCCCTTGAGGTCCACCGGCAGCGTCTCGCCCTTGTTGAGCATGTCGACGATGCGCTTGTGCGCGGCGTCGCGGCCAGTCAGCATTTTGCCGTTGAGCAGGACGGTTTCGCCCGGCTTCCAGCTCTGCACGTCTTCCGGGGTCAGGGTGTCAAGGTTGACGCGGCGCGCGGAAGGGCCGGCTTCCCAGACGATTTCCGGGTAGGCGTCCAGATCCGGTGCTTCCAGCACGGCGGGGCCGCTGCCGTCGAGCACGAAATGCGCGTGGCGGGTGGCGGCGCAGTTGGGGATCATGCACACCGGCAGGGACGCGGCGTGGGTCGGGTAATCCATGATCTTCACGTCGAGCACGGTGGTCAGGCCGCCCAGGCCCTGGGCGCCAATGCCCAGCTGGTTGACCTTTTCGAACAGCTCCAGGCGCATCTCTTCGATGCGGTTCTGCGGGCCGCGAGCTTTCAGCTCATGGATGTCGATGGACTCCATCAGCACTTCCTTGGCCATCACCGCGGCTTTCTCGGCGGTACCGCCGATGCCGATGCCGAGCATGCCCGGCGGACACCAGCCAGCGCCCATTTCCGGGACGGTCTTCAAAACCCAGTCGACGATCGAGTCGGACGGGTTGAGCATGGCCATCTTCGACTTGTTCTCGGAGCCGCCGCCCTTGGCCGCGATGTCGATTTCCACGGTATTGCCGGGTACCACAGAGTAGTGAATCACCGCCGGGGTGTTGTCCTTGGTGTTTTTGCGCGCGCCGGCCGGATCGGCCAGGATCGAGGCGCGCAGGACGTTTTCCGGCAGGTTGTAGGCGCGACGTACGCCTTCGTTGATCATGTCGTCCAGGCTCAGGGTGGCGCCATCCCAGCGCACGTCCATGCCAACACGCACGAATACGGTGACGATGCCGGTGTCCTGGCAAATCGGCCGGTGGCCGGTGGCGCACATGCGCGAGTTGATCAGGATCTGCGCCATGGAGTCGCGCGCAGCCGGCGACTCTTCGCGCAGGTAGGCCTCATGCATGGCCTGGATGAAATCGGTGGGGTGGTAGTAGGAGATGTACTGCAGGGCGTCGGCGACGCTCTGGATCAGGTCATCCTGCTTAATCACGGTCATGGGTGCGCTCCTCTGGAAGGCGGGAACTCGAAGGAAACGCCGGACCACGACCCGGCGCATTACCAAAATAAGGCGCGGCAGTATAACGCGCCGGTTGGGTGGCCGACAGCCGCGAGGCCTCGACCTTGGTCGCTGAGCAGGTATCGACCCGGTTGGGATTTTCGATTGGCACCCTCGGCAGTAATGCGGCTGGGCCGCCGCTGTGCTGCCTGCCTGATTCGCATAAGGAAGAGGACGCGTGAAAATTCGCCACAGATCAGTGCGGTGCGTTATCAGTCAATGCGAGGGGGTGTCAGCGAGTCGAACTACCACTGGCAGTTCGACTCGGCAAGACGCGATATGGCCCGCGATGAGCACGCCATACGCTGTGTACGTCAGGCCAGCGGCTCGCCCACGTGCAGGATCTTCATGGTATTGGTGCCGCCGATGGTGTGGTAGCTGTCGCCTTTGGTGAGGATGACCCAGTCGCCCTGCTGCACCACGCCACGCTTGAGCAGTTCGTCCACCGCTGCCTGGCTGACCTTCTCCGACGGCAAGTTGGCCGGGTCGAAGGGAATGGTCTCTACGCCGCGGAACAGCGCCACGCGGGCCTGGGTTTCACGGTGCGGGGTGAAAGCGAAGATCGGTACCGAGGAACGGATACGCGACATGATCAGTGGGCTGTAGCCACTTTCGGTAAGGCTGATGATGGCCTTGATACCGGGGAAGTGGTTGGCGGTGTACATGGTCGCCAGGGCGATACTCTCGTCGCAGCGAGTGAATTGTTCACCGAGGCGGTGCATCGATTTGCGGCTGATCGGGTTGCGTTCGGCGCCCAAGCAGACACGCGCCATGGCTTCCACGGCTTCAATCGGATAGCTGCCGGCGGCGCTTTCGGCAGAGAGCATCACCGCGTCGGTATAGTCGAGCACGGCGTTGGCCACGTCGGATACTTCCGCACGGGTCGGCATGGAGTTGGTGATCATCGACTCCATCATTTGCGTGGCGGTGATCACCGCTTTGTTCTGCACGCGGGCGTACTTGATGATCTTCTTCTGAATGCCCACCAACTCGGCATCGCCGATTTCCACACCCAGGTCGCCACGGGCGACCATCACGGCGTCGCTGGCACGGATCAGGCCATTGAGGGTGTCGTCGTCAGCCACGGCTTCGGCACGCTCGATCTTGGCCACCAGCCAGGCGGTGCAACCGGCTTCATCGCGCAGGCGGCGGGCCAGTTCCATGTCGGCGGCATCGCGCGGGAAGGATACGGCCAGGTAGTCCAGCTCCATTTCCGCCGCGAGCTTGATGTCGGCTTTGTCCTTGGCGGTCAGAGCCGGGGCGGTCAAGCCGCCACCGCGGCGGTTAATGCCCTTGTGGTCGGATAGCGGACCGCCGGTCAGCACTACGCAGTGCAGTTCATCGGCGGTAGTGCTTTCGACGCGCATCACCACACGGCCATCGTCGAGCAACAGCTCATCGCCGACGCGGCAGTCCTTGATGAGGTCCGGGTAGTCGATACCGACCACGTCCTGGGTACCGGCGTCGCGCGGATGGGTGACGGAGAAACGGAAGCTGTCGCCTTCCTTGAGTTCGATGCGCTTGTCTGCGAATTTGGCGATGCGGATTTTCGGGCCTTGCAGATCGCCGAGCAGCGCGACGAAGCGCCCGTGCTTGGCGGCAATCTCACGCACCATGCGGGCACGTGCCTTGTGCTCATCGGGGGTGCCGTGAGAGAAGTTGAGACGGGCCACATTAAGACCCGCCAGAATCAGTTTCTCCACAACCTCTGGGGAGCTGCTGGCGGGGCCGAGGGTGGCGACAATTTTAGTGCGGCGCGAAATCATTCAGGACTCCTGGTTTTTCAAGCATGTCCCGAGGCTACTACGCCGGCATCCTGTAGTCATTGTTCCTGTGCACTACCGAATTGGGCCGGTTTGAGAACCAGCAGGTCGCAATGCACGGCTTCGAGGATGCGTTCGGCGGTATTACCGATCAAGGCGTTGTCCAGGCTGCCTCGGGCAATGGCGCCCATCAGCATCAGGTCGATGCCTTGCTCCTTGACGAAACGCGGAATGGTTTGCTCGGCATAGCCTTCCAGCAAGTGGCTGTTGGCCGCGCTGCCAGGATGGCTGTCCAGAAGCGCGGCGAAAGCTTCGCGGTGCGCTTTGGCCTCTTCCTCGCGGTACTGCTCGTAGGTAGTCGCCAGGTCGACATCGAAGATCAGTGTGTTGGGCACCGGGCCGTAGCTATGCACGATGTGCTCTTGCAGGTTGAATGTGGCAGCCAGCTGTCGTGCGGTTTCGATCAGTTGGTGATCTAGGCTGGCCGGCTTGTCCGCCGCATGCAGCGGGTCGACTGCGGCGCACAGGCGCTTGGGCTGCCAGTCAAGGTCCCCGGTCAGCCAGAGGGGACAAGGACATTGGCGGATCAGTTGCCAGCAGGTATTGGTGGTGAACAGGCGTTGCAGCAGGCCATGCTGGTGGCCGGATTTGAACAGGAGATCAGGCTGCAGTTCGATCACCCGGGCCAGGATCATCTTGTGCAGCGGGCGGCCCCAGCGGGCCTCGCACGTTACAGTCAAACCCTCGGCGCGCAAGGGCTCGGCCAGTTGCTGCAACCAGGCGAGACGCTGCTCGAGCAATGTACGGCGCGCATGTTCCAGCCGTGGGCCATCGAGCAGGCCGCCCTCCAGTGCCGAATGATATTCGCACAGCAGCAACTCCATCGCGGCCCCGGTTTGACGCGCGAGCCAGGCTGCGCGCTGCAGGGCGGGCTGGACTTCTTGGGTGGGGTCGATGACGACCAGCAACTGGTGGGTGTTCATTTTTTACCTTCAGAGGAACCAGACCCTAGGCATTCCAGCATAGATCGCCCGGCTGAGATTGATCTGGGTCAGAGTTGTCGTTCAGGTGGCTGGCGGTTCAGCGCCTGGTCGAGCTGACGCGAGACCTTGGCCGTCAGCTCGCTCTCTGGGTACTGAACGAGGAGGCGGCGCAGATAGCCGATGCCCTTGTCCCGGTCGGCGCGTGGGTTGTCGGGGGCCAGGTACATCAGGCCCAATTGATAGAGAGCTTTTTCCTTGATGCTGGTGCTGATCGAGGGGTCGCGCAGGGCCAGCACGTATAGCTCTTCGGCTTCGGGAACCCGGTCTTTGAGCACGGCGCGACGTGACAGCAAGGTCATGTCTTCATTGAGGCTGGGCTTGTCCAGGTCGAGATTGCGTTGCGGTTGCCAGGTGGCGAGCAGTTCCCGCGAGCTTTTTTGTATCGACTCGCTTGCTCGCTCGCGGAGCATGACGATACGTGCCTCGGCACGTTCAGCCGCCCGACTAGAGGGGAACTCATCAAGGATCTGCTTGAAATAAGCGAGGGCTTTGGCATCGTCGCGCTGGTCGTTGTAGCGGCTCATATAGATCAGGCCGTTCTGGTACAGCGCAATGGCGCGGACTTCTTCACTCAGCTTGGTGTCTCGATAACCGCTCAGGTAAAGCTGCTCGGCTTGGGGGCTATGGGCATCGCGTATGGCCAGGGCGCTGTAGGTCAGCAGGTCGCCTTCCTCTTCCACTGCAGCGGTCATGCGCTTGCCTTTCATGGCCTTGTAGCTTTCGACTTCTTGCGTGGTGATCTGGGCAATGAAAAGCGGGGTGGTGGGTGCGCAGCCGACAAGCAGAGTAAGCATGAGCAGGGTAAGGCTGACAGAGCGCATGTGCATTCCTTGCGATAGGCGTAGCGCCGCAGTTTAGCAGCGGCGGTTTGCTGGCTGGGCCGAGCCCGGGCACAACCCAACGGAGGTTATGCAATGGGCTGAAGAAAACAGACGGGCTGTCGATACACTGGCAAACGAAGGAGAACCCCCCTATGAAAATCCCGCTTATCCTGGTTGCCATGCTCGCCGTTGCTGGCTGCGGTACGCGTGCTTCACTCGACAAACACCTGAATCAGGCCTACCGCGCTTATGATCAGGGCGATTGCGAACAAGTGATGCTGCAGCTGTCGCTGGCTGATCGTGCCAGCCGCTCTCGTGTCTACATGCAGCCGGAAATTTCCATGCTGCGTGGGCAATGCCTGGAGCGCCAAAGCCTGTTCATCGATGCGACGCAAACCTACCTGTACATCATCAAGAGTTTCCCAACCAGCGAGTATTCGTACCGTGCACGGGCGCGCCTGGAAACCCTGCGCCAGTTGGGCCATTACCACCCAGAAAAACCAGTCCAGGCTACGCGCTGATCATCGCGGGCAGGGTTTGCAGGTTGCATCTGTCATCAACATGCTGGTAGCGATGGCCGCTAGCGGCTAAGCTCGGGTTCTCAGGGAGGAGACACTCGATGCGATCGTGGTTGTTTGGGCTTGTTCTGTTGCCAGTAGTAGCGCAAGCCGAGATTTATCGCTGGACCGATACCCAGGGGCGGGTGCATTTCGGTTCGAGAGCGCAAGCCGGCGCGGATGCCAACCTCATCGTGGTGCAACCCCAGATTATCGAACGTGATCAGGCCACTCGCGAACGCGAGGCGCGGGTCGCGGAGGTGTTCGATGCTCGGCGCCAGGAGCAGTCCCAGGCCCGGGAGAATGCCCGGGAACGCCAGGCGCAGCGTGATCAGGAATGTCGGCGGTTACGCGAACACCTGGCGAGGCTGGAGCGTGGTGGCCGCTTCTATTATCTGGACGATGAGCAGCAACATCGGTTCTACAGCGATGAACAGCTAACGAAGGCGCGCCAGCAGTTGCGCGATCGAGTTGCGGGACTCTGTGCGTGAGCACAAGGCCCATTCCAGATCAACAGCAGCGAATTACATAATGTCCCGACAACGATCCATCCAGCGGCACCAGTTGCCCTATTACTTGAAAGTATTCAATCGCATCACTGATCGGCCCATGGGCTGCCTTGGCAATGTGTCCTGTGAAGGACTGATGTTGATCAGCCAGTGGCCCTTGCTGGTGGGTGCGCGATTCGACATGCGCTTGAAAATCCCCACCCAGGACGGTAGCTGGCGTTCAGTCGATTTTTTTGGCACCTGCCAGTGGAGCCAGGAAGATGTCACCCCCGGCAGTTACGACTCGGGTTTTCGTCTTGAATCCCCCCCGCCGGAATACCTCGAAATGGTAGGTGCCTTGCGCGAGTACTTCACCTTTCAACGCTTGGCGACGTCTGCCTAAGTAAGCAAAACAAGCATTCAATGACGGGTCATTCAGCGCGTGTTCGCTCGCAAACACACGCTGAAAGGTCCTAGACTCGGTGGCTTGCTGAAAAAGGACGCCTCCGTGACCCCGACCATCTTCTGGTACGACTACGAAACCACTGGCATTAACCCGCGTTGCGACCGGCCTCTGCAGGTCGCCGGCATTCGCACCGACGAGGCGCTTAATGAAGTCGGCGAGCCGCTCAATCTGTACTGCCGACCGGCCGATGACATCCTGCCGCATCCAGCAGCCTGCCTGATTACCGGCATCACTCCGCAAACCTTGCACGAGCAGGGTCTTGGCGAAGCTGAATTCATGACCCGCCTGCATGCTGAACTGTCCCGCCCCGCGACGTGCGGAGCCGGCTACAACAGCCTGCGCTTCGATGACGAAGTGACTCGCTACAGCCTGTACCGCAACTTCTTCGATCCCTATGCCCGGGAATGGCAGGGCGGCAACAGTCGCTGGGATCTGATTGACCTGGTGCGTACTACCTATGCACTGCGCCCGGACGGAATCAACTGGCCGCAGCAGGACGGGCGCGTCAGCCTGCGCCTGGAGCTTCTGACTGCCGCCAACGGCATTGATCATGGCCAGGCTCACGATGCGCTGTCCGATGTGCGCGCCACGATCGGGCTGGCGCGCCTGCTGCGTGAGCGCCAGCCGCGCCTGTATGACTACCTGTACCGTTTACGCGGCAAAGCCCAGGTCATGGAGCAGATTCGCCTGCTGCAGCCGCTGGTGCATGTTTCGGGACGGTTTTCAGCCGAACGCAGCTACCTGGGCGTGGTGCTGCCGCTGGCCTGGCACCCCAAGAATCGCAATGCCTTGATTGTTTGCGACTTGCAGGCCGACCTGACACCGCTGCTGGAGCTGGATGGCGAGACCCTGCGAGAGCGTCTCTATACGCGGCACGACGAACTGGGGGAGGGCCAACTGCCCGTGCCGCTGAAATTGCTGCATATCAACAAATGTCCGGTAGTGGCTCCGCTAAAGGTGCTTCGCGGCGAGGATCGCGAGCGCTTGCAGCTCAACCTGGAGCATTGCCTGCAACAGGCACAGCGTCTGAGGGATGCTCAGGAGCAATGGCGGGGCAAGCTGGCGACGGTCTATGCACAAGATGAGTTTGCGGGCGTCGACGACCCAGAGCAGCAGCTGTATGGCGGGTTTTTAGGGGATCGGGATCGCCTGTTGTGCGATCAGGTGCGTAATGCCGAAGCGAGCAGGCTGGCGAGCGAGCGTTGGCCGTTCGATGATCTGCGCATGCCTGAACTGTTGTTCCGCTATCGCGCGCGCAACTTCGCCGAGACATTGACTGCCGATGAACAACAGCGATGGCAGACGTTTTGTCGATCCCGGTTGAATGATCCCGCCATGGGTGCTCCCCAAACCTATATAGCCTTCCAAACGGCCGCTCTGGAGTTGCTGGGGCGTGCTTCGCCGTCAGAGCGTGCCATCTTGCTGGCCTGGAAAGACTATGCCAAGAAACGCGCTGAGGATTATGGTGTATCGACTGCTGTTGAAGCATTTTAGAATGTGTTGGCGCTCTTTATTTCAGTATTGAAATCTGGAAACGTCGCCGTTCTATGTGCCAGGCGTGGCGGTGTGGCTTTGGCAACTGCCCATTATCCAGGGGCTGAGATGGTTATAGCCCACGCGTGGGACATGTTCGCTGGGGCAGGATTAATACAACAAAAAACGCCAGCATAATGCTGGCGTTTTTGTTTAAGCGAAACGATGTTTAATCGAGCAAGGTGGCCCAGCTCTCTACTTCGTCGGAGCTCCACTTGGCCTTCCAGGCTTTCAGAACCTTGTGGTTGCCGCCTTTGGTCTCGATGACTTCACCCGTGTGCGGGTTCTTGTACTGTTTGACCTTGCGGGTACGCTTGGCCGGAGCAGGCTTGGCAACCAGTGCCGATTTGGAAGAGCGGGCGTTCGGGTCAATGATGGCAATAATATCCGGCAGGGATTTGCCGTGGGTGCTCATCAGTTTGCGCAGTTCTTCTTCAAACTGCTTTTCCTTTTGCAGCTTTTCGTCCTGCTCGAGGTTCTTCAGGCGCTCTTGAAGTTCTTCAATGGCTTCTTTAGTGGCGCGGTATTCAGAGAGAAGGGACATTTTTTTTCCTTGCAATAGGAGGATTGTTTCAGGATTCGTGAAACAAATGATAGTCAGCTGTAGTGCACAAGTAAACTGAACTTAAAACTTTTGAAAAGGTTTTCGGTCCTTGATCACACGCCAAGACACTAAGTGTACTTGGCGTGTTGAAGCGCCTGCTGGCGATCATAACACCGGATCGAGAAATAGTTGAATTAACGAAGCGTTTGCAGAGTAAGTGCCGTGAAAGGTTAGATAGCGAGCGATATGCCGCAAAGACGTTTGCAGGGCAGGGTGGAAATGGCAAGAACGGTATTGTTCATCGGCGAACGAGGCAAGACACTCAAGGTGCGTGGCCTGCAGCGGTAAGTTCATTGTCAGCCTGTTACTGATCTTTTTGTGGCGTACGGCTAGAATTGCTGCCCTTTGCGAACTGGAGCTTTCAACACATGCGCACTTTTCGGCTGGTAATCGCCTGCCCGGATGGCGTCGGGATCGTCGCCAAGGTCAGTAACTTTCTGGCCACCTACAATGGCTGGATCACCGAGGCCAGCCATCATTCGGATAATCAGAACGGCTGGTTCTTCATGCGTCATGAGATCCGTGCCGATTCGCTGCCATTTGATCTGGACGGCTTCCGACAAGCCTTCGCGCCGATTGCCAAGGAATTTTCCATGGTTTGGCGGATTAGCGACTCTGCGGAGATGCGCCGCGTAGTGTTGATGGCCAGCCGTGAATCGCACTGCCTGGCAGACCTCTTGCACCGCTGGCGCAGTGGGGAAATGGATTGCGAGATCCCTTGTGTGATTTCCAACCACGAAGACTTGCGCAGCATGGTGGAGTGGCATGGTATTCCTTACCACCATGTGCCGGTCGATCCCCAGAACAAACAGCCGGCCTTCGATGAAGTATCGCGTCTGGTCGATGACTACAGCGCCGATACCGTGGTGTTGGCTCGCTACATGCAGATCCTGCCGCCCGACCTTTGCCAGCGCTATCGTCATCAGGTGATCAATATCCACCACAGCTTCCTGCCGTCGTTCGTGGGCGCCAAGCCCTATCATCAGGCGTCGCTGCGGGGTGTGAAGTTGATCGGCGCGACCTGCCACTATGTGACCGAGGAGTTGGATGCCGGCCCGATCATCGAGCAGGACGTGGTCCGTGTGACCCATCGCGACAGCATCGAAACCATGGTGCGCCTGGGCAAGGACGTCGAGAAGATGGTGCTGTCACGTGGCCTGCGCTTCCATTTGGAAGATCGAGTCATCGTGCATGACAACAAGACCGTGGTGTTTGCCTAACGCAGGTACACACATGACCGATCCAATGCGCCGCGCGAGCGCCAGCCTGCCGCCCACAGTGGGTGAGGGCTGCGTGAGGCGCTTCGATCCAGAACAGTTGAGCGATGACTGCGGCGCCGAGTTTTCCGGCGCCGCCCAATTGTGGGCCGAACTGCAGCAAGACGTTCAGCAAGAACTGGACCAAGAGGTGTCGCAGGTTACCCGGCAGTGCGACGAGCCCGACGAGCGCGCTTGAACCGTGTGCCACTGGTCTATTGCCGGCTCGGAAGGATTGGCACTCGACTAGCGTATTTAAGACCGCTGAGAGGCGTGGTCGCGCGTAGCCGGTGAGGGACAGTCAAAAAAGGATCATCTACGACAGATAGGCTCTGCTTTTCGCAACGTTACGCTATCTCAGCGGTCTCGCCTGCGATTTTCTATGGCGTGATCACTCGCTGCATATGGCGGAACCAGCATGAGGTTACTGTCATGACGTCCACAATCGCTAGAGGCCTGTTCCTTATGGGCGCTCTGGGCGTGGTTTCCCTGGCCACCGCGGCCTGGCACGAGCCGGGACCGGGCATCATACAAGGAAGTCATGGATTGACGCATTGCCCGATTCCTCCCAACGCGCGCGAGAAGGTGTTGTCGGTTCAACCCGGAGAAGAATTGCTGCTGTTGCTGTACGGTTTGTCGCAGAGTGCTCAGTCTCGCGGATGAGACATGGCAGTGACGGAGACCGCTCGTCCTACGAGTCCCTACGGAAAGCCCCGATGCGCCTTGCGCGTCGGGGCTTTTTCATGCGTATACCGACACACTTCAATGTGCCGGCTCCAGCGCCTGCCGGTACGCATCCGGTTTGGCCAGCAGGCAATACATGCTCGGCAGCACGAACAGCGTGAACAGCGTGCCCACTGACATGCCGGTGGCGATCACCAGGCCGATATCGAAACGGCTGACGGCACCTGCGCCTGTGGCCAGCAATAGCGGGAACATGCCGAATACCATGGCGGCGGTGGTCATCAGCACCGGACGCAGGCGGATCGCTGCGGCTTCCTCCACCGCCTCGCGAGGCGTCAGCCCCTTGCTGTGACGTAATTGGTTGGCGAATTCAACGATCAAAATGCCGTGCTTGCTGATCAGTCCGATCAGCGTCACCAGCCCGACCTGGGTGTAAATGTTCATGGTTGAAATGCCAAGAAACAATGGGATCAGAGCACCGCAGATCGACAGCGGCACGGTGATGAGAATCACCAGCGGATCGCGAAAGCTCTCGAACTGCGCGGCCAGCACCAGGAAAATGATCGCCACCGCCAGGGCGAAGGTGACATACAGCTCACCGCCTTCCTGGATGAACTGGCGTGACGCTCCGGCATAGTCGAAGGCGTAGCCGCGCGGCGCTTCTTCTTCGGCAATCGTGCGCACGGTGTCGATGGCTTCGCCCATGCTGACGATGGGCACGCCCTGGATGATTGCTGAGTTGAGCTGCTGGAACTGGTTGAGCTGGGTAGGGCGCGCCCGGTCGTGGACACGGATCAGCGTACCCAGCGGCAGCATCTGGCCTTGCTCGTTGCGCACATAATAGCTGTCCAGCCAGTCGGGATTGTCGCGCCAGGCACGCTCCACCTGGGCGATGACCTTGTAGCTGCGCCCTTCTACCGTGAAGCGGTTGATTTCGCCTTCACCGAGCAGAACCGCCAGGGTCTGCCCCACTTCCTGCATGGAAACGCCCATTTGCGCGGCTTTCTGCCGGTCGATTTCAACCACCAGCTCGGGCTTGTCGAATGCCAGGTCGACGTCGAGAAAAGCGAACTTGCCGGATTCCTGGGTGCGCTGCCGGATACGGTCGGTCACTTGCAGGAGCGATTCATAATCGTTGGGCGTATTGATCACGAACTGGAACGGTAAACCCTCGCCGGTGCCGGGCAGCGAGGGCAGGTTGAAGCCGAAGATCTGCAGGCCGGGTACCTGGTTGATGCGCGTCTGCACCAGGGGCAGCAGTTCCATCTGCGTGCGTGAGCGCTCGTCCCACGGGGTGAGCAGAAATCCGCCAATGCCGGATTGCACACCATTGAAGCCGTTAATCTGGAACGAGGAGTAATACTCGGGAAAGGCTTTGAAGATGTCGCGAAACTGGTCGGTGTACCTGTTCGTGTAGTCCAGGTTGGTGGGCTGCGGTGCGTTGCTGAGCAGAAAGATCGCGCCCTGATCTTCCTCCGGAGCCAGCTCGCTCTGGGTGAACATCAGCAGTACCGGGATCAGCCCGAGCACGATCAGCGCAAAGACCAGGACCACAGGGCGTGTATCGAGGGTGCCGTGCAGAAGTCGCTGGTAGCGCAAACGCACGCGCTCAAAGGTGCGGTCAATGCGCTGGGCCAGGCCGGAAGGATTGGTGGTGGGGCGCAACAGTTTTGCGCACATCATCGGCGACAGGGTCAGCGCGACGATGCCGGAAATGATCACTGCACCGGCGAGGGTAAAGGCGAATTCCTTGAACAGCGCGCCGGTCAGGCCTTGCAGCAGACCGATGGGTGCGTAAACGGCCGCCAGGGTGATGGTCATCGATACGACCGGCACGGCGATTTCCCGCGCGCCTTCCAGGGCCGCCTCGAACGGCGTCTTGCCTTCCTCGATATGCCGGTGGATGTTTTCCACCACGACGATGGCGTCGTCCACCACCAAGCCAATGGCCAGGACCATGGCCAGCAATGTCAGCAGGTTGATCGAGTAGCCCATCAACTGCATGAAGAACAGCACGCCGATCATCGACAGCGGGATGGTCACTACCGGAATCAGCACTGAACGCAGCGCACCCAGGAACAGGAATACCACGACGATGACGATCAACACTGCCTCGCCCAGAGTCTTCACCACCTCGTCGATCGAGGCACGGATGAACTGCGTGGCGTCGTAGGCGATGGACAGCTTGAGATTGGGCGGCAACTGCGCCTGCAATTCAGGAATCAGGCCGCGGACGTTTTCGATCACCTCCAGCGGATTCGAACTGGGCGTGCCCTGGATGGCAATGTAGACAGAAGGGGTGCCGTCGAAGGAACTGACGCTGTCGTAGCTTTCCGATCCCATTTCGACGCGGGCCACATCGCCGAGCAGCACGCGGGTGTCGCCTGCGGTTTTCAGCGGAATGGCAGCGAAGGCCTCAGCGGTCTTCAACTCAGTTTCAGCATTGACCGCGGTGAGTGTGTATTCACCCTTCAGCTCGCCGGCGGTGGTCAGGAAGTTGTAGCGGCGCACCGCGCTGCTGACATCCGCCGCGCTCAGCCCATACGCACCCAGTCTGATCGGGTCGAGCCACAGACGCATGGCAAACACCTGATTGCCGAGGATCTCTGCCTCGGCAATGCCCGGCAGGGTGGCCAGTTTGGGTTGAATGATCCGCGACAGGTAATCGGTGATCTGCGGGTTGGACAGCTCCTCGCTATAGAAGCTGATGTACATCAGGGCCGTGGAATCGGCGGCTTGCTTGGCCAGAACCGGGTCTTCGGCATCCTGCGGCAATTGGTTCTTCACTTCGTTGGCCTTGGCCAATAACTCGGTGAAGAGCCGATCGCTGTTACTGCCGATGCGCGCATAGATGGAAATCAGCGACACGTTCTGACGGCTCACCGATGTCATGTAATCGATGCCCTCGGCACTGGCCAGGCTCTGTTGCAGGGGCTGGGTGATATAGCCCTGGATGGTCTCGGCATTGGCGCCGGGATAGGTCGTGGTCACCGTGATCAGCGCGCTTTCCAGTTCCGGATACTGGCGAATTGACAGTTGCTTGAAGGCCTGGAAGCCGAGCAGCACGATTAACAGGCTGATGACGCTGGCCAGCACCGGGCGACGGATGAAGGGATCGGTGAAGGCCATGGACAATATCCTCTGCGTTTACGACCGTTTGAAGCCTTGCCCGCCTTTTCAATGTCTTGGTGCTGCCGATTCAAGGCCGGGCTTCGGGTGCGACGATGGAGACGGCGGTGTCATTGTCGAGTTTCAACTGGCCGGAGCTGACTACCCACTCGCCGGCAGTCAGTCCCTTTTCAATCACCACCAGGCCGTCGCGACGTTCGCCCGTGGTAATGAAACGACGCTCGACACGCTTGCGTGGCTGGCCTTGTTCGTCGGTCTGTACCTGGCCGGCCTCATCCTGCTGATCCGTGACGACATAGAGCGCGTTGCCGTAAAGGCTATAAGTGATGGCGGTTTCCGGTACCGCCACGCGCTGCGGCGTCTCGGGCAGCAGGACATCCAGATTGGCAAACATGCCTGGCAGAAGTTTTTCTTCGGGGTTTTGCAACTGGGCGCGCAGTTGGATATTGCGCGTGCTTTCCTCGGTGCGCGGGTTGATGGCGCTGATCTGCCCGGTGAACACCTCATCGGGATAGGCCGGTACGCTGAGTTGAACCTGCTGGCCGACGCGCAGTTGCGGCACGCGCTGTTCCGGCA
Source organism: Pseudomonas sp. B392_1p (assembly GCF_052245235.1). Classification (NCBI taxonomy): domain Bacteria; kingdom Pseudomonadati; phylum Pseudomonadota; class Gammaproteobacteria; order Pseudomonadales; family Pseudomonadaceae; genus Pseudomonas; species Pseudomonas sp. B392_1p. Next base: position 95,563 of record NZ_JBQPXM010000005.1, on the reverse strand, counting down.
GGAAGAAATCAACCTGCAGGCGGGACAAATCCTGCAACGTGGCGATCAGTGTGCCGGAGCCCAGGTAATCGCCGACCTCCACTTGGCGGATGCCGATGGTGCCGGCGAAGGGCGCCGAGATGCGTTTCTTGGCCAGGCTGGCCTTGAACTGCTCGACGCTGGCCTGGGCCTGGCGGGCCTCTGCGTTCAGTCGGTCGAACTCGCTGCGTGAGATCATCTGCCGGCCGACCAGGTTGCGGGCGCGGCCCAGTTCCACCTGCGCCAGGCCCAAGGCGGCCTCGGCGGAAGCCAGGCCGGCCTGTTCCACCTCGCTGCTCATCTGGATTAGCGGTTGATCCTGGCTGACCTTTTGCCCCGACTCGAACAGCGTTTGCTGCACGGTGCCGGGGACTTCAACCGTCAGCTCCACGCCTTGAATGGCCTTGAGCGTACCGATAGCCGGCAGGCGACGCTGCCAAGGGATTTCCCGTGCAGGTTCGGCCTCCACGCTGATGGGCGGCGGCGGGGCGGAAAAAAGCTGGACCTGCTGGTAAATCGAATAGCCCTTGTAGGCAGCCAGAGCCAAAACTACCAGCACGACCACGGCAAGCATGATGAGCATGCGGCGCAGCAGCATGGGGGTTCCTCGTCAAAGCGGGACGCGCGAGGAAAGCTTAGACGCAGTCCAGTCCTGCGCAGGGACCATTCGCAACCAGGGCGTGCGCTATTGGACCGGCTGCAAGGCCGCTGTAAGCATGGCGCTGATGGGCGAGCCTGCACATTGCAGGCTCACCAAACCGCAGCGCCAGACACGGCGGTGCGCTGGTGTCAGGCCTGGATGTGCCGGGTTAACGCGCTGAGCGTGCTGGACAGACTGTGCAAATGCTGTCCAGCCTCCTGGGTGCGTTGCAGATGGCCTTGATTGGTGCTGGCAATGTCGGTGATCTCGGTGAGGTTCTGGGTCAGGCCCTCAACGACCGAGGTTTGCTCTTCGGCAGCGGTGGCGATCTGGCGACTCATATTGCGGATGGTTTCCACGGCGTCGGTGATGCCGCCGAGGGTGTCACTGGCGCGCTTCACCTGTTCGACGCCATGCTCGCTGCTCTGTTGGCCGTTCTCAATGGCACGTACTGCATTAAGCGCACCGCTCTGCACCGCCTCGATGATTTGCTGGATCTCGGCGGTGGATTCTGCTGTGCGCTTGGCCAGAGTGCGCACCTCGTCGGCGACGACGGCGAAGCCTCGCCCCGCATCGCCCGCCCGCGCTGCCTCGATGGCCGCATTTAGGGCCAGCAGGTTGGTCTGGTCGGCAATGCCGTGAATCACCTCAAGCACGGCGCCGATTCGTCCGGTATCACTCTCCAGGCTGTGCACCACGTCGGCGGCATGGATGATCTCGTTGCGAACCGCTTCGATGCTCGTGACCATGTCCTGCATGGCGGCCTCGCCTTGTTGAGTGATGTTTTCTGCCGCATCGGCCGCGCTGGCCGCCTCGGTGGTGTGTCGGGCGATTTCCTGAGCCGTGGCCGACATCTGGTGCATGGCGGTAGCCACCTGATCGGTGCGGTCGAACTGGGTGCGGGTGCTTTCGGCCATCTGATAGGAAATGGTGTTCAGTTCGCCGCTGGCCTGATCCAACTGGGTCGTACTTTGCTGAAGATTTCTGAACGTAGCGGAAAGAAACTCGCGCAGCCGATTGGCTGCCTGGGCCAATCGACCTAGCTCGTCGCGCCGGCTGGCATCCACCGGCAGACCCAGGCGCCCCTGGCTGAGTTGGGCGATGTGCTCAATCAGTTCGTTGATGGGGGCAATGAGACGACGGTTGATAAGCCATTGGCCCAGCAGTCCGACCACCAGACTCGACGACAGCATGAACAACAGGCCATAGGTGACGGTATTAGTGGTGGAGCGCTGGAGGAGCGGAATTTCAGCCTCGGTCTGCTCACGCCAGTTTCGCCCCATCAATTCGAGCTCATCGCTGAAGTTACGGTCGATTCCCTGAACGTTCCGGTCCGCCACCCGGGCATTGAAACCGCTGCTCAGAAAGACCTCGCGGCCCTGACGATAGGCCTGGCCGACCTGTTGGTGTTCATTGCGCAGCTCAACCAGCCGCGCCCTGAGCGCGGGGTCGATATCGGGGGCGTTGATGAGACTCTCCAGACTTTGTTGCACGTCGCGTTCCTGGGCCTCGAAGCGGTTCCAGAATGACGCCAGGTCGTTGCTGCTCCGGGTCCGCAGCAGCATGTTTTTCCACTCCTGAACCTGGGTCTTGAAGTCGAGATTGGCCTGGTTGAGCACCAGTGTGGAATGCGTCGGGCCGGCCAGCAGGCGTTGATACGCATGGGCGTTGTCACTCAAGGACTGAAAGCAGGCCAGAGCAATCATCAGCATCAACATCAGGCTGCCGCCCAGCAGGATCAGGACTTGGCTGCGCAGCGAGTTGGCAAAAGACATGACACATTCCTTGGAGAGGGAGAAGTGCGACCGTACGGACTTCGCTGTACCGGACGGTTGGCAATGGAAAGCGGGCTGGAAAAGCGCAGAGGCTGGCTGCGCATCACAATTGTGCCTTTTACCGTTTATCGGCTGACGGCTCGCTGAACTTGAGAGAAAGGGCACAGACTCGGCGTTGAAACTCTGGGTGTTGATTATCCCCCGCGCCCATTGTCTACCGATGAAATGGGTGCAATGGATGGAGGTGTGCCATGAACCTGAAAGAGGCCGGCTCGCCGGCCGATGTATACGAGCAGTTCTTCGTCCCTGCGTTGTTCCGACAATGGGGGGAGGTCATGGTGGACGTGGCGGGTATCGAGACTCGCCAACGCGTGCTCGACGTCGCCTGCGGCACTGGCGTGCTGGCCTGTGCCGCAGCCCAGCGGGTCGGTGGCGGTGGAGCGGTCACCGGACTTGATCCCAACGAGGACATGCTGGCCGTGGCGCGCCGCAAAAGCACCGCGATCGAATGGCTCAGCGGTCGTGCCGAGGCATTGCCCTTCAACGACCAGAGTTTCGACGTGGTGGTCAGTCAGTTTGGCCTGATGTTCTTTGACGATCCGGTGGCGGCGCTGCGGGAGATGCGCCGCGTGCTGCGCCCCGGAGGACGCCTGGCCGTGGCGGTGTGCGATGCGCTCGATCATTCTCCCGGCTACGCGGTGCTCGCCGAGTTGCTGCAGCGGTTGTTCGGTGAGGCCGTGGCTGAGGCCTTTCGCATGCCGTTTTCCTGTGGCGAGCGAGAATCCTTGCGTAGCCAGGCCGTTGCGGCCGGTCTGAATGAAGCCCAGGTTACCCGGCATGACGGAGTGGTGCGCTTTGCCTCTGTCGAGGCGCTGGTCGCCACCGAGCGTGCCTGTGTTTGGACGCTAGGCGGTCTGCTTGACGATGGGCAGTTCGCCCGCCTGCGCCAGGAGGCCGAAGAGTCGCTGCAGCCCTTCGTATTGGCGGATGGTCGGGTCGAGTTCAGCATGCCGGCATTGATCGTGACCGCGACGGGCGAGTGACTCCTTGGCGTGAGTTGGATGCCTGTGGCAGTGGCGAAATGTAGGGTGGATGGCGCTTTATCGAGCCACCGCGCATGGCCAGGGTGGATGTAAAACGCGACATCCACCAGCAGTCGTCAGGAGTGTGTTTTGTTCGCCTTAACGCCCCCTTAAGGAAAGAGTGACGTCAAAAGGCCTGTTTTTTGACGTCAGAATGTCATGACGCTGGCCGGGCCGCCGATATACCCACCACTGCTTGTGGTGTGCTCTGCTTCACGTGCGCGCACCGGTAAGAAGAAAAACAAATCACTTCGGATGAGGTCATCCCATGTTTCTTCGGCGTTTCAAGGTCGGTCCCAGGGCATTCATCAGCTTTTCCCTGGTTGCGTTGCTGGTCGTGTTGCTCGGCTTGTTCGCACAGAGTCAGATGAAGGTCATTCGCGGCGCGACGCTCGTGCTGCTCGATAACACCTTGCCAAGCTATGTCTCGTTAGGCTCCGTCAGCGAGAAGATGCTGCGCCTGCGCATCATGTCCTTCCGCCTTCTGGTCGACCGCGAAGAGGACAAGCTCAAGGCATCCCTGGCACGTGCTGACGAGCTGGTCGGCGAGCTCTCGGCCGAGATTGGTGGCTACGAGCGACTGATCAGCAACGATGCGGAGCGGGTGCAGTTTTCCGAACTGAAGCGGGCGATGAATGACTACGTGGGCATTCACCAGCGCTTGGTGCAGTTTTCCCACCAGAACGATCTGCAACAAATGCATGCCTTGCTGGGCGGCGATTACAACCGGCTGTCCATTGCTCTGGGTGCGCAGCTGAACAAGCTGGTCAAGATGAACAGCGAAGCGGCTGCGGATTTTACCGAATTGTCCCGCGCCGAATACCAGCGCGCGGAAATCGGTGTGATGATTTTCCTGATCATCGCCGCGCTGTTGACCGTCGGGCTGGCACTAATCTTTACCCGCAGTATCGTGGCGCCGCTGGGCGAGGCCGTGCGTGTTGCGGAAACCGTGGCCGCAGGCGACCTCACTCAGGACATCCGCGTCAGCGGCGAAGATGAGCCGGCACGCTTGCTCGCCGCGCTCAGAACCATGCAGCAAAGCCTCAAGGCGACCATCCAGGGCATTGGCGACTCGTCCAATCAGCTGGCCTCGGCTGCCGAGGAGCTGAATGCGGTCACCGAGAACTCGAGCAAGATCCTCCATCAGCAGAACCATGAAATCGAGCAGGCGGCTACGGCCGTCAACGAGATGACGGCTGCGGTGGATGAAGTGGCGCGCAACGCGGTAGCTACCTCGGAAGCGTCGCGCGGCTCCGACACGGTCGCGCGCAAGGGTCAGGAGCAAGTCAACCGTACGGTCGATTCGATTCATCACGTAGCCAACGACGTGACCTCCACCGGTGGGCAAGTCGAGCAGTTGGCCGAACGCATTCGCCACATCAGCACGGTTCTCGATGTGATTCGTTCGATTGCCGAACAGACCAACCTGCTGGCCCTTAACGCGGCCATCGAAGCAGCGCGGGCCGGTGATGCCGGCCGCGGCTTCGCCGTAGTGGCCGATGAGGTGCGGGCCCTGGCCCATCGCACGCAGCAGTCGACCCAGGAGATCGAGCAGATGGTGGCCGGTATCCAGCAGGGTACTGATCAGGCTGTGGCCGCCATGCAGACGAGCAATGATCGCGCTCACTCCACGCTGGACATCGCGCGTGCCGCCGGCGAGGCGTTGGAGCAGATCACCGCGGCGATCGGCAATATCACCGAGCGCAACCTGATTATTGCCAGCGCCTCGGAAGAACAGGCGCAAGTGGCCCGTGAGGTTGACCGCAACTTGGTGAATATTCGTGATCTGGCCGTGCAAACGTCCGCTGGGGCTCACCAAACCAACTCCGCGAGTCAGGAGCTGGCGCGCCTGGCAGTACAGCTGAAAGGTCTGGTGATGCGCTTCAAGGTGTAAACCTCTCCGCGTACAGGGCGAACTCGCTGGCCCTGCGGGTTCGTCACTCGTGGTGCGAAATGTGGTTGGCGTTTATATCCACATGCTCGCTTGATCTCTGCGGGCTGGGCTACCTACTGTAATGAGGTTGCCATGCTGGCATGCACGCAGAGGTTTGGACGCAATGACCGAGATGGACTTCCAGGCGCTCGCCGAGCGCCTTGCCGGGGTTGGCGAGATCGAATGCATAACGCCTGACCTCAACGGTGTACCACGCGGCAAAGTGATGACCGCCGAAGGCTTTTTCGCACCACGGCGCCTGCAGATGGCTCGGGGCGTGATGCTGCAATGCATCATGGGTGGTTATCCGCCGCCCGGTTATTACGGCGGAGATGATGGTGACCTGGTGCTGCGTCCCGATCCTAACCAGGTGCATCGAGTGCCCTGGAGTGAACAGCCGCGCGCCCTGGTGATCTGCGATGGCGTGGACATGGACGGTGGACTTTGCCCGCTGTCGACACGCAGCCTGCTGCGCCAGGTGTTGGGCGAGTATGCGCAGCAGGGCCTGGCGCCGGTGGTGGCTACTGAGTTGGAATTTTTCGTATTCGCCCGCAACCCGGATCCGTTGCAGCCGTTTGAGCCGCCGCGCGGCCTCGACGGTCGACCGGAAACCGGTTCGTCGGCGTTCAGCGTCACGGCCAACCACAATTTGCGCGAGTTCTTTGCCGAGGTATATCAGGGTATGGGCGCGCTCGGGCTTGCGCGCGACACCTTCATGCACGAAATGGGGATCAGTCAGTATGAGATCAACCTGGTGCACGGCGAGCCATTATTGATTGCCGACCAGACTTTTCTCTTCAAGCATCTGCTCAAGGAGGTGGCGCTCAAGCATGGCTTGATCGCCGTGTGCATGGCCAAGCCGCTGGCGAGCACGCCGGGCAGCTCCATGCACCTGCATCAGAGCGTGGTGCGCGCCGACGGCGGCGAGAATATTTTCAGTGACGGGCAGGGCGAGGAAACCCCCGAGTTTCGGCATTTCATCGGTGGGCTGCAGGCGGCGCTGGGCGATCTGACTTTACTGTTCGCTCCCCATGTGAATTCTTACCAGCGCCTGTTTCATCCCTTTGCATCGCCGAACAATGCGTGCTGGGCGTACGACAACCGCGCCGCCGGGTTGCGCGTGCCCGTCAGTGGTCCTGAGGCGCGGCGGGTGGAAAATCGGCTGCCCGGCGCCGACGCGAATCCCTACCTGGTCATCGCCGCGAGCCTGGCGGCCGGGTTGCGCGGCATGCGCCTGGGGCTTGAGCCGAGTTCGCCGGCGCAGGGCGAATTCGTCGCGCCGCAGGCGTTGCGCCTGCCGTTCACCATGTCGGCCGCGCTGGAGCGCTTACAGAACAGTGAATTGGCGCGCGAACTGTTGGGGGCAGAGTTCATCGAAGGCTTTGCTGCCAGCAAGCTGATGGAGCTGGGCAGTTATTACGACGAAATCACCCCGTGGGAGCGTCGTCACCTGGCCTCATGGGTATGATGGACGCTGCGGCTCCCGTACCGGGGGCCGTTTTTATATGGAGGCTTGTCTGATCCAGCTATGTTTCGCGCCCTGAAATCATTTCCTGCGTTGTATATGGCCACCCTGCTGATGCTGCTGGGTTCCGGTTTGTTGAGCACCTACCTGGCCCTGCGAGTGGCCGAGGTGATGGATGGTGTGTGGGTGGGTGCGCTGATGGCGGCCTATTATCTGGGACTGGTGCTGGGCGGCAAGATTGGCCACCACTTGATTGCCCGAGTCGGGCACATTCGCACCTATGCGGCGAGCGCCGGCGCGGTCACCGCGGCAGTGCTGGGCCATGGCCTTATCGAGTGGCTGCCCATCTGGCTGGTGCTGCGCATGTTGGTCGGCTTGGGCATGATGTGCCTGTATATGGTGGTGGAAAGCTGGCTTAACGAGCAGGCTGAAGACCATCAGCGCGGCCGGGTATTCGCCGGTTACATGGCGGCCTCCTACGGGGGGTTGGTGTTGGGGCAACTGGTGCTGGTGGCGTACCCCTCGCTGGGGCTCGAACTGCTCATGCTGGTGGCGCTGTGCTTTGCGTTGTGCCTGACGCCGGTCACGCTGACCGACCGCATCCACCCGGCGCCTTTGCACCCTGCACCGATGGAGCCGCGTTTCTTCATGCGCCGTGTGCCGCAATCGCTGGTCACGGTAGTCATGGCGGGACTGGTCGTCGGGGCCTTTTATGGTCTGGCGCCACTGTACGCCAGTCGCATGGGGCTGGGGACGGCCGAGGTCGGCCTGTTCATGGGCAGCTGCATTCTGGCCGGACTTGTCGGGCAGTGGCCGCTGGGTTGGCTGTCCGATCGCTACGACCGGCCACAGTTGATTCGGGTGTGTGCCTTGCTGCTCAGCCTGGCCAGCCTGCCGCTGGCCCTGCTGCAAGAGGGATCGCTCTGGTTGCTGCTGCCCATTGGCTGCCTGGCCAGCCTGTTGATGTTCAGCCTGTACCCGTTGGCGGTGGCGTTCTCCAATGACCACGTGGAAGCGGAGCGTCGGGTATCACTGACGGCGATGCTGCTGATGACCTTCGGTGTCGGCGCGGCGATTGGGCCGTTGTTGGCGGGGGTATTGATGCGCGTGTTGGGGGCAAATCTGCTGTATGCCTTCTTCAGTGGCTGCGGGCTGCTGCTGGCACTGAGTGTTCGTCCGCATCGGGTAACCAACCTGCACCAGGTCGAAGATGCGCCGCTGCATCACGTGCCAGTGCTGGATAGCATGGCGGGCTCGCCCTTGCAGGCCGCCTTGGACCCGCGTGTCGACGAGCACGTGGTGCAGGAGCAGATGCAGGATTAGCCGTGCGGCTAGGGAAAGGTATTAGTGCATTACGCTGCATCGGAGACGCGCGGAGCGTCTCCGTGGCGGGCTCGACGATTATTCGAAGGGGCCTTCGCGCTCGAGGCGGCGACTTTCTCGCTGTACCTGAAAGACGAAGCGCTCGATCTGCCGCTGCTCGAGGCCGCTGATTTCGTGAAAGCGCATGCCGGCGAAGCTGGCCTCGTGGCGTTCTTCGTAGTGCAAGTGGCGCAGCTCAGCGGCCAGCACCAGAGTGGCTTCGGGCAGGGCAATGCTCAGTCGTTCGTAGACTTCGCCGCGCTCCAGAACGCTCAGCACGTTGCCTGGAAAGCGCAGCTTGCAACCGGTGGCCGAGATGTCCAGCAGTTTGCCGACCAGTGAGGGGGAGAGCAGGCTGCCGGCCAGATTGATCGTGGGGATCTGGCTGGGCTTGAGGGGGGCGCGGTAGGCGTCACGGCGCTGGTGATAATCCATTTCCTCAGGCAGCTCGATCCAGTAGCAGCGATGCCCCTGATGTTCGCCGCGGCGAATCTGGGCACGCTCGGTACGCCAGGCCATGCGTATGCCTTCGTGATACCCCTGGACATGGAAGCTCTCACCCCCTAGCAGGCGGGCCTCGCCGTCGGCAGGTACCAGTTCATCCAGCGCGAGCAAGCCACGCTCCCGATCAAGATCCACCAGAAGGCTCTGGTAGTGCTGAGTTTGGCCGTCGAAGGTGATTGTCAAACTATCCAGGCCTTGCTGGAGCAGCTTTAAACTGGCGAGGATTTCCAAGGGTTCCCGGAGTATCACCGGGCCTTGGGGCGCGTTGTCATCATCCAGGAATTTTGACACTGTCTCGAAGTCTCCGAACGGTACGACACCGACCTGCCCCTGCGAGCATCGAGGCAGATCAGTTTATTAATTCAGGCCAGATTGATGGGGCGCTGGCGGGCTATGTTACCGGTGCTCTGACCGCGACGGTTATAGAGCCCGGCGGTGTCATTCTTGCCGCGCACGATCATCAGCAACCCTTCGACACTGCTCTGGCCATGCTGGATGAGGCGGCCATTGCTCAGGTTGGCTTCCTGGCAGCGCTGCAGCAGTTCACTCAGGGTATCGGCACTTTCCATCAGTGCGGGGCCCTGCGGCGAGCGTTGCGCAAACGCTTGCAGGCCATCACGGTCGGGCGTCAGTTGCAGACCACGCAACAGCTCGCTGCGCTGCTGGCGATGCTGCTCAAGCAGGGCAAGCAGCTGTTGTTTCTCTTCCAGCAGTTCTTCCAGCAGCGCCAGCTCACTGCGACTCAAGGCCTGATACTCGCTGTCGAGCAGCGCGAGCAGACGCTCAGCGCTGGCGATATCGTCATTGAACTGCTGCAAAAGGCTTACTGCTGGCATAACAACCTCTGTTGAGCGGGCGTCCTGCTCCCTCGCGGGTCAATCAGCGCAGGGTTTCGAAACCGAGCAGCTTGCTGGCCACGCGCTGGCTGTCGACCTGATAGCTGCCATCGGCGATGGCTTGCTTGATTTGTGCCACGCGTTCGTGGTCGACACTGGGCTGGCTACGCAATTGATCGCTGATCTGCTGCAACTGTTGAGCCTCAGCACTGAGAAGTACCGGCTCGCCACTTTTGGCCGGTGTTGCAGGCTGGGCCAGCGCGGTGTCGATCGGCGGCTGCGCCGCATTGCTGCGGTTTGTGCTGGGCGGGACGGGGGTGCCGTTCGACCGCTGAATGTCGATAACCATGATTCGCTACCTCGGACGGGTGTATGGACGCATGCCATTATTCTCGGCCAGGGCGGCAGGAACTTTAGTGCGATCCGATACGGTTTTGCGTTTCGGGTCACAGTTTAAAGGATTTAAACAGTTCTTGACGGTTTAGAGGTCCACTTCCACCTGTCCGGGGCCACTGATCCTGGCCTTGATGATGCGTTGGGAGCCCAGGTTGCGTACCCGGATCTGTTCACCTGGCGCTCCGTTGCTCAGCGCTTCGCCGGGCATGCGTACATTCAGGCCGCTGTTGCGGGCGCTGATGACGACCTGATCACCTTTGCTCACCACATCGGCTCGTTCCAGGTGGTTGGGGGTGAGGATCTGGTCGGCGGTGACGGGGCGCGTCAATTTGTAGCCCAGGGCCTGATCCAGCTCGGTCAGATAGCCTTGGCTGAGCTGGCCGACGTCGCGCTCCGCCAGGCGGATATCTGCAAAACCGATGGTGCTTGAGCGCGCCAAGGGGCGCGCGACGGCGACTACGTCGCGATACAGGCGCACTTGGGCGGGGACAAAGACGCTCCAGGGCGAACGACCGCTGCAGCCGACGCGCACGGTGACCCGGCCGATGGGCTGTGGCGGGTTTTCCAGGCTGGCATACAGGGGTTGGTCGCAAAACGGCATGCGCAACCGTGGGTCCAGTCGGTTCATGTCGATTTCATGGCGCCCGGCGATGGCGCTGCGCTGCAAGTAGTCGGCGACAGTGGCCTCAAGAAATGCCTGGGCTGTGCCGATAAGCTGATCAGGTAGCGTTTGTGGTGTTGGCGCCGCCTGTGACGAGATGCTGTGCAGCACGGCAACGCAGGCGAGGGGCTGAGCAAGCCTGGATAAACGTCGTAAAAATGACAGGGCAATCTTCATGCCCTAAAAGAAGCAAAGTACGTGCCGCCAGGTAAAAGGCGAGCATCGAACTTTGGTGCGCGTGTGGGTAAGCACGGCGGCACTTTCCGTCCCTACCTGAACATACAACGTTCTATTCATATCAAGGGAGCCGGCATGGCTGGTGTAATGGACTCGGTAAACCAGCGCACTCAGCTGGTCGGACAGAATCGCCTGGAGCTCTTGCTGTTTCGTCTCGACGGCAGTCAGCTGTATGGCATCAATGTCTTCAAGGTCAAGGAAGTACTGCCTTGTCCCCGTCTGAATGTCATGCCCAAATCGAGCGCGGTAGTGTGTGGCGTGGCGAATATCCGTGGCGGAACCGTTCCGATTCTCGACCTGTCGATGGCTACCGGCCGTCGCGCTCTGACCGAGCGGCAGAACAGTTTCGTCATCATCACCGAATACAACTCACGCGTGCTGGGCTTCCTGGTGCGCTCGGTGGAACGCATCGTCAACCTCTACTGGCATGAGGTGCATCTGCCGCCCAAGGGCACCGGACGGGATCATTACCTGACTGCGGTGACCCATGTGGATGATCGGCTGGTGGAAATCATCGATGTAGAAAAGATTCTTGCCGAAGTCATACCGACCAAAGAAACGGTCTCTGATCACGTCATTTCCGCGCAGGCTCAGCAGTTTGCCGAGACTCAGCACGTGCTGGTGGTGGATGATTCATCGGTTGCCCGCAAGCAGCTGATTCGTTGCCTGGAAAGCCTTGGCGTCGAGGTCACTGCTCTGTGCGATGGTCGCCAGGGACTCGAGTATCTGCAAAACATGCTCAACGAGGGGCGCAGCCCTGAGAAGGAGCTGCTCATGGTCATTTCCGATATCGAAATGCCGGAGATGGATGGGTACACTCTGACCGCAGAAATTCGCCAGGACCCGCGCATGAGCAAGCTGCATGTGCTTTTGCATACCTCGCTGTCAGGGGTGTTCAACCAGGCGATGGTCAAGAAGGTGGGTGCGGACGACTTCCTCGCCAAGTTTCGCCCGGATGAACTCGCGACCCGAGTCATCGAGCGAATCACTGCGCAAAGCAACTGAGAGCTGCGGTTTTCGGCATTCCATAACGTTAAAGGCGGGCTAGGTGTCTTCGGGTAATTTGGATTTTGAACTGTTCCGGGACTTTCTGGAAAAAACCAGTGGGATTCTGCTTGGCAGCAATAAGCAGTATCTGGTGTCCAGTCGGCTGAACCGGCTCCTGGAAGAGCAAGGCATCAAAAGCCTCGGCGAGCTGGTGCAGCGAATCCAGAGCCAGCCGCGCAGCGGTCTGCGTGAGCTGGTGGTCGACGCCATGACCACCAACGAAACCCTGTGGTTTCGCGACGGCTATCCGTTCGAGGTTCTCAAAAGCCGGGTACTGCCGGAGCTGCTCAAGGCCAACCCGCATCAGCGCCTGCGTATCTGGTCGGCAGCCTGTTCTTCGGGGCAGGAACCCTATTCGCTGTCGATGACCCTGGACGAGTACGAGCGCACCTATCCCAGCCAGTTGCGCATGGGCGCGCAGATTGTCGCCACCGAACTGTCCGGCACCATGCTGGCGGCCTGCAAGGCCGGCGAGTACGACAGCCTGGCCATGGCGCGCGGCTTGTCTCCGGAGCGCAAGCAACGGTATTTCGACCAGGTCGCACCGGGACGGTGGGCGATCAAGCCAGCCTTGCGCAGCCGCATCGAGTTTCGTGCCTTGAACCTGCTCGACAGCTACGCCGTGCTGGGCAAGTTCGACATCGTGTTCTGCCGCAACGTGCTGATTTATTTCTCCGCCGAGGTGAAGCGCGACATCCTGCTGCGCATCCATGGAACGCTCAAACCGGGAGGTTACCTGTTCCTGGGGGCCTCCGAAGCGCTCAATGGCTTATCGGATCATTACCAGATGGTGCAGTGCAGTCCGGGGATCATCTACCAGGCCAAGTAAGCATCGATATTTCACGTAGGGTGACGTTGAGCGCAGCGATACCGCGGTGTTTTGACATTTTTGATGCGTCTTGGCGCGATCCCATCGGGTTGCTCTGAATTTCCTGATTGCGCCCAACGCGCTGACTTGACTCCCAAGCTTCACTCCAGAACCACCAGCCGGTTGGCCAGCTGGTTGCGCTCATGGGTTGCCGGCAGGTGTGCCTGGAGGTGCCGGCCACAGCCCTCGATGCAGTCAAGAAAACCCTGCAGGGTTTGCCCTCGGCGTACCTGCTGGGTAAAGCGTGCGATCAGGCTTTCCCACACGTCGTTGCCGATGCGGCTGGAAATACCGCGGTCGGCGAGAATTTCCACATAATGCTCGGCTTCGCTGACGAAGATCAGCAGGCCTACATCGCCGTCGGTGTGGTGCAACTGCTGTTCGAGAAACTGTCTACGTGCCAGGTTGGCCGCCCGCCAGTGACGCACCCGCAGGGGAATCAGGCGCAGGCGCAGCGCGGGAAGCCTGAACAGCAGGCCCAGTAGCAGAAAGCTGCTCCACTGGCTCAGCAAGAGCTGACGGGCGTTCAACCAATCGCCTAATACGTTGAGGATGCCGGGCAGCAACAGGGCAATCAGGCCGGCCCACACCAGAGGAATGTAATGGTAATCGTCCGCCTGGGCCGCCAGTACGGTGACCAGCTCGGCATCGGTGCTGCGCTCGACGCGGGTAATCGCATCGGCGACCTGCTGCTGTTCCTGTTCGTTGAGTAGGCTCATGTGTCTCTCCGTTTACCAGCCACCGGAGGCGCCACCGCCCCCGAAACCGCCGCCGCCCCCGCCGAATCCTCCCCCGCCAAACCCGCCGCCGCCACGTCCAAGCAAGGTGCCGAGCAGCGCGCCGGCAATCACATCCCGTCCTCGTCCACGCTTGCGCCGTCCGCCGCCGCCCCCGCCGAGAAACAGGATGATCGCAATGAACATGATCAAGAACAGCAGCCCGGCGGGCTGCTGTTCGCCACCGCCCTGGGCGGCGCTGTAGCCTTCCAGCGGCTCGCCGCCGAGCACCTGCAGCATGGCGTCGACACCGGCGCGAATGCCCCCGGCGTAATCGCCCTGGCGAAAGGCCGGGGCGATCAGGTTGTGGATAATCAGCGCCGATTGCGCATCGGTGAGTCGGCCTTCCAGGCCATAGCCGACCTCGATGCGGATCTTGCGTTCGTCGCGGGCGATAATCAGCAGCGCGCCGTTGTCCCGGTCCTTCTGACCGATGCCCCAGTGGCGGCCCAGCTCGACGCCGAATTCCTCGATGCTGCGACCTTGCAGGTCGGGCACGGTGACCACCACCAATTGCTCGCCGGTGGCCTGTTCATGGGCGGCAAGCTGCTGGGCCAGTTGGCTTTCGCTGGGAGCGTCCAGCAGCTCGGCCTGGTCGACCACTCGGCCGGTGAGTGGCGGAAACTGGACTTGTGCTTGCACGCCAGTGGCGCCCAGGCAGAACAGCAGGGCGATCAGCAGCAAATACCGCCAGTCGACAACGGCATGGCCCCGTTGCATCAGAACTGCACTTGTGGGGCCTGCTCCGCATTCTCCGAGGTGGCCTCGAAGGTCTCGCGGATCGGCATGTCGCTGTACATCAAGGTATGCCAGATGCGGCCTGGGAAGGTGCGGATCTCGGTGTTGTAACGTTGCACGGCGGCGATAAAGTCGCGCCGCGCCACGGCGATGCGATTCTCGGTACCTTCGAGCTGGGATTGCAGGGCGAGGAAGTTCTGGTTGGACTTGAGGTCAGGGTAGCGTTCCACCACCACCATCAGCCTGCTCAAGGCGCCGCTCAACTGATCCTGGGCCTGTTCGAACTGACGCAGTTTGGCAGGATCGTCGAGGGTATTGGCATCCACCTGGATCGAGGTCGCCTTGGCCCGTGCCTCGATCACCGCTGTGAGGGTTTCTTGTTCCTGGCGGGCGTAGCCTTTAACGGTTTCCACCAGGTTGGGAATCAGGTCGGCGCGGCGTTGGTACTGGTTTTCCACCTGCGCCCAGGCGGATTTGACTTGCTCGTCATAGCTGGGAATGTTGTTGATTCCGCAGCCGCTCAGCAAAGTGACGAGCAGCAGGCTGGCGAGGGTGCGCAGCGAGGCGAGGCGTGACGGGCCATGCATCTTAAATCTCCCGGTGACAGGGCGGAGCAGGGATAGCCGCCGGTGGTTTTACTGTAGATGCCTTCTTGCCCCCTGGCCCGTTGAAACCAGGCTGTCGCCGCTTCACCCATCACGCAGTCCCCGGCATTTTGCGGGCGCTCCGACGCTAATTAATGTACCGAACCCCCGATGTGATGAGCGTTGCCGTCAGCTACAGGTTCTCTACTATTCGCTCCATAATTAAAGCCCGGCTCGCCGGGCTTAGGTTTATTCGTATCGGCAAGATGTCTTGCCGGCATACAGAGCGCAGTCAACCTCCCAGATACGCATCGCGAACCTTGGGGTCGTCGAGCAATTCCTCGCCAGTGCCCTGGGTGACAATGCGGCCGTTTTCCAGTACGTAACCTCGGTCGGCGAGCTTGAGCGCCTGGTTGGCGTTCTGTTCGACCAGAAAAATGGTCACGCCGGCGCTGCGCAATTGCTCGATGATCTCAAAAATCTGCTGGATGATGATCGGCGCCAGGCCCAGCGAAGGTTCATCGAGCAGCAGCAGTTTGGGCTGGCTCATCAGTGCCCGTGCGATGGCGAGCATCTGCTGCTCGCCGCCGGACATGGTGCCACCGCGCTGGGTGAAACGTTCCTTGAGGCGCGGAAACAGTTCCAGCACCCTATCCAACTGCTGCTGGTAGTCCTGCTTGGCCAGGTAATAGGCGCCCATCACCAGGTTTTCTTCCACCGTCAGGCGGGCAAAGATGTGACGTCCCTCGGGCACCACCGCGATGCTTTTGCGCATGATGTCGCAGGTGTCCTGGCCGACCAGTTCTTCGTCCTCGTAACGAATGCTGCCGCTGGCGGCCCGCGGTGAGCCGCACAGCGTCATCAGCAAGGTGGATTTGCCGGCGCCATTGGCACCGATCAGGGTGACGATCTCGCCCCGTTGCACGGCCAGGCTGACCCCGTGCAGTGCCTGGATCTTGCCGTAGAAGGTGGAAACATTATCGAACTGCAGCATCAGGTTTCCCCCAGGTAGGCTTTGATCACATCCGGGTTGCTGCGGATCTGCTCCGGCGTGCCCTCGGCCAGGGGCGCACCCTGGTTGATCACGACAATGTGGTCGGAAATACTCATCACCAGCTTCATGTCATGCTCGATCAGCAGTACGGTGACGCCATGTTCGTCCCGTAGCTGGCCAATCAAGGCCTTGAGGCCTTCAGTTTCCCGTGGGTTGAGGCCAGCGGCGGGTTCATCGAGCATCAGCAAGCGCGGACGGGTCATCATGCAGCGGGCGATTTCCAGACGTCGCTGCTGGCCATAGGCGAGAGTGCCGGCTGGGCGGTTGGCGACCTCAGTGAGGTTGACCCGTTCCAGCCATTCAGCGGCGTGGCGCATGGCTTCCTGTTCACTCTTTCGATACCCGGGCGTTTTGAACAGGCCGGCGAAGAAGTTGGTGTTGATGTGTTGATGCTGGGCCACCAGCAAGTTTTCTACCGCGGTCATCTCCTTGAACAGGCGCACGTTCTGGAACGTTCGGACCACGCCTTTGCAGGCAATCTTGTGGCCAGGCAAGCCTTGGATGGGGTCGCCATCGAGCAGGATTTCCCCAGCGGTGGGCTGATAAAAACCGTTGAGGCAATTGAACACTGTGGTCTTGCCCGCACCGTTAGGGCCGATCATCGACACCACCTGTTGTTCCTTGACGGTCAGGTTCACCCCGTTGACCGCCAATAGCCCGCCAAAGCGCATGCACAGGCCGCTGACCTCGAGAATTGCGCGGCTCATGGCTTCAACTCCAGGTGCGGTCGCTGCATGGGCAACAGACCCTGCGGACGCCAGATCATCATTACGATCATGGTCAGGCCGAAGATCAGCATGCGGTACTCGTTGAACCCGCGCATTTCCTGCAGCAGCACCATGACCACAGCGGCAAAGATGATGCCCAGCTGCGAGCCCATGCCGCCCAACACGACAATGGCAAGGATCATGGCCGACTCGATGAAGCTGAAAGACTCCGGCGTCACCAACCCCTGGCGCGCGGCGAAGAAGCTGCCCGCGAACCCGGCGAAGGTGGCGCCAAGGGTGAAGGCGGAAAGCTTTACTACGGTGGGATTGAGTCCGAGGGCACGACAGGCGATTTCGTCTTCGCGCAGCGCTTCCCAGGCCCGGCCGATGGGCATGCGCATCAGCCGGTTGATGACGAACAAAGCCAACAGCACCAGCAGCAGGGCGATCAGGTAAAGGAAGATCACCTTGTGGGTGGAGTTGTACGCGAAGCCAAAGAACTCGTGCAGGGTCTGCATGCCATCCGGCGCGCGGCGGTCGAAGGACAGGCCGAACAGCGTCGGTTTGGGAATCGAGCTGATACCGTTGGGGCCGCCGGTGATACTGGTCAGGTTGCGCAGCATGATGCGGATGATCTCGCCAAAGCCCAGGGTGACGATGGCCAGGTAGTCACCGCGCAAGCGCAGCACAGGAAAACCGAGCACGCAGCCGAAGGTGGCGGCCATCAGCCCGGCAATCGGCAGTGCGGTCCAGAAGCCGAAGCCGGCGTATTCAGCGAGCAGTGCATAGGTATAGGCACCCACCGCGTAGAAGCCGACATAACCAAGATCGAGCAACCCCGCCAGCCCGACGACGATGTTCAGGCCGATGGCCAGCATCACGTAGATGAGAATAAGCGTGGCGATGTCCACTGCCGCCCGCGAACCGAAGAACGGCCAGACCAGGGCGACCACCACCAGCAGCATAATGATCCAGCGCTGGGTCGAGGGCAAAGTCAGACGGTGCGTGACGCTGCTTGGCATGGACGGCAGCAGCGCCGTGAATCGGCCGCTACCGGGCAAACGGTCGCGAAACAACTGCCAGACGAACACCAGCGCGGCGGCGATGGCAATGGTCCACAGGGTGCGGGGCGAGGCGCCTTCGACCTGCAAACCGATGCCGATCACGCTGAGCTTGAGGCCGAGAAGGGGGTAGGAAATCAGCAGCAGGAGCACGGTGCTGAAGATTGCGGTCTTGAGGTTCCGACTCATACCTTTTCCACCTCCGGACGGCCGAGAATCCCGGTCGGACGGAACAGCAGCACCAGCACCAGCAGGCTGAAGGCCACCACGTCTTTGTATTGATCGCCAAAGATATCGGCGCCAATGGCTTCCGCCACACCCAGTACCAGGCCGCCCAGTACCGCACCGGGAATGCTGCCGATACCGCCGAGTACCGCGGCGGTGAATGCTTTGATCCCAGCGAGGAAGCCCAGATAGGGGTTGATCACCCCGTATTGCATGCCCAGCAATACGCCGGCCACGGCGGCCAGGGCGGCGCCAATCACAAAGGTCAGGGCAATGATGTTGTTGGTGTTGATGCCCAGCAGGTTGGCCATTTTCAGGTCTTCGGCGCAGGCGCGACAGGCGCGACCCAGGCGTGAACGGGAAATGAACAGGGTCAGGCCGAGCATGGCCAGGAAGGTGACGACGAAAATCAGCACCTGCATGTAGGAAATGGTCACCCCGCTCATGGTGCTTTCGCCGAACACGAAATTGCCGGGCAGCAGGTTGGGGATGGCCTTGTCCTTGGAGTCTTGCGAGAGCATCACGGCGTTTTGCAGGAAAATCGACATGCCAATGGCCGAGATCAACGGGATCAGCCGATTGCCGCCACGCAGGGGACGGTAGGCGACCCGTTCGATGCTGTAGCCGAACGCGCTGGTGACGATCATGCTGGCGGCAAAGGCGACGACCATGATCAGCATCAGGCTGTCGATGCCGGCCATGGCCAGCAGGGTAATAGCGATGAAGGCGATGTACGAGCCGATCATGTACACCTCGCCGTGGGCGAAGTTGATCATGCCGATAATGCCGTAAACCATGGTGTAGCCAATGGCGATCAGCGCATAGGTGCTGCCGATGGTCAGGCCGTTCACCAACTGTTGCAGGTAGTGATAAATCTCAGGCATTTACCTGTCTCCTCGGGTACGCGCCGGCACCGTCCGGTGGACGGCCAATGCCTCGGGATACTCGGATAAAAGCCCCCGCGGGTATGCGGCGGGGGCTTGCGCGGCAGGTTATTGAGCTTCGGTCTTGGTTCCGTCCTGATGCCACTCATAGACGACGAAGCTGAAGTCCTTCAGGTCGCCCTTCTCGTCGAAGGCCAGGGAGCCGGTGGGCGTGTCGAAGGTATTGGCGCGTAGCGCGGCGGCGACTTTCTCGGTGTCGGTGCTGCCGGCTTTCTCGATGCCCTCGGCGATCACTTGTACCGCGGCATAGGCCGGAAACACGAACGGACCGCTGGGGTCCTGCTTCTTGGCCTTGAACGCCTCGACCAATGCCTGGTTCTTCGGGTCCTGGTCGAATGAGCGCGGCAGGGTGACCAGCATGCCTTCGGAGGCCGGGCCGGCGATGGCGGAAATTTCCTTATTGCCGACACCTTCGGGACCCATGAAGCGTGCAGTCAGGCCCTTTTCCTTGGCTTGGCGCAGCAGCAGGCCGAGTTCGGGGTGGTAACCGCCGTAATAAACGAAATCGACGTTGGCGCGCTTGAGCTTGGCGATCAGCGCGGAGAAGTCCTTGTCGCCGGCGTTGATGCCTTCGAAGGCGACGACATTGATGCCTTTTTCCTTCAAGGTGTCGCGCACCGCCGTGGCGATGCCTTCGCCGTACTGCTGTTTGTCATGCACGACCGCAACAGCCTTGGGTTTGACGTGATCGGCAATGTAGTTGCCAGCAGTCGGGCCCTGCATGTTATCCAAACCGATGGTGCGGAAAATCAGCTCGTAGCCACGCGCGGTGATGTCCGGGCTGGTGGATGCCGCCGTGATCATCAGGATGCCTTCGTCCTCATAGATATCGGAGGCCGGCTGGGTCGAGCTGGAACACAGGTGGCCGACTACGAAGGAAATGCCATCGTTGACGATCTTGTTGGCCACCGCCACGGCCTGTTTCGGGTCGCACGCGTCGTCGTAGACCACGCCCTCGAGCTGGGCGCCGTCTACACCACCGGCCTTGTTGATCTGCTCGATGGCCATGTTGGCGCCAACGAATTGCATTTCGCCGTACTGCGCCACGGCACCGGTCACCGGGCCGGCAAGGGCGATCTTGATGGTGTCCGCGGCCATCGAGTAACTGGCGCAACCGGCCAGGGCAATGGCAGAGAACAGTTTGCACAGGTGTTGGGTCGTATTGGTCATGATGTCCACTCGTCTCATTGTTGTTGTATCCCGGACGGGGAGCCCGGGCGATTGGCGTACTGGATTCCAAACCGTATCGAACTCAGTGTAGAGCGCTGTTTGATCGCTTGGAAAGCCGGCGGGGGTGAATCCCGAGAACCTGTCGCCAAATCGCAGCGATAGGCGCCTGATGAGTTGTCCCGATCCCTCTGCTGGCCATTAACCGGAGTTAGGTGTTGTGTTGCCGGCGAGGGCGTTATCATATTCGGCCCAACGCAACCGGTAGTTCTGTTCATGTCGCAATCACCAAGCACCCTTTATGCCAAGCTGCTGGGCGAAACTGCTTCCATCACGTGGCAGGAATTGCAGCCGTTCTTTGCCCGTGGCGCGTTGCTGTGGGTCAATGAAGGCCTTGATCTGATTGCCGTGGCCGAGGCGGTGGCGGAAAACCAGGCGAGCAAGGTTTCCAGCTGGCTGGCCGAAGGCTCGCTAGGCAAGGTCGAGGAAGAGCGCGCGAGCGATCTGCTGTCCCGTGATCCACAGCTCTGGGCGGTGGTCGTAGCCCCTTGGGTACTGGTGCAAGAAAAGGCAGAGCGCTCGGCGCTGCACTGAAACGGCTCAAAACAACTAAGCTGAGCGTTCCTGTTCAACAGGTACGCCCACATGTTCGAGCCCGGACACCTTCACCGCGCCAGCCTGCCTGGTGATGAGCCGTGTTATGCCATTGATCTTTATTACGAGGTGCGCAGCGATCCCGTTGAAGGCAAGGTGCTTGAGCTGCGCATGAGTGGCGTGGTGGAGAAGCGGCCTTTCGAGGAACGTTTTACCCTGCACCGTGACACCGCGTTCAACTTTGCCAGCGTTGCCTCCCGACTTGCCTCGCGTCATGGCCTGCCTTCCGAGCAAGGACTGATCCTGACGCACCACGATGAATATGACCGAATGTTCGACGATATTCGCGAAAAGCTGGAAACGCAGGCCGGTGATCCAATCAACCTGGATCATGTGGAGAAAGATCGTCCGTAGGCAGTTTTGATCGTCGGGAAAGGCGGAGCGTCGGCCAATTTCGACCAGTGTACCGCCTGTTAGGATGCCACTCTTTTTTTGCCCTGGAGCCAGGTATGCAGCCTTTGCCTTCCCTCGCCTTCGCCGGTATCGGCCTGATGGGTCTGCCAATGACCCGACGCCTGTTGGCCGCCGGCTATCCGTTGTCTGTCTGGAACCGCTCGGCGGACAAGTGCGCGCCGCTTGTGGAGCTGGGTGCCCGTGCAACGCCGCGACCGGCTGATCTATGCAGCGATGCCGAGATTGTCATGCTCTGCCTGGCCGACACGGCGGCGGTGAGAGACGTGGTGTTCGGCGCGGGCGGCATCGTCGAGGGTGCGCGCGTCGGTCAACTGCTGATGGATTTTTCCAGCCTGGAACCAGCGGCAACCCGCGAAATGGCCGCCGAGTTGGAAGCGCGTACCGGCATGCGCTGGATCGATGCGCCGGTATCGGGCGGCACCCCCGGCGCCGAGGCCGGTACGCTGGCAATCATGGCCGGCGGAGATGCCGCGGATATCGAGCGAGTGCGCCCGGTGTTAACGCACTTGGGCCAGCGTCTGACGCGCATGGGCGACGTCGGCGCGGGCCAGGTCACCAAGGTGTGCAACCAGATGATTGTCGCCTGCAATGCATTGGTGATTGCCGAGGTGGTGGCGCTGGCTGAGCGCGCCGGGGTAGATGCCAGCTTGATTGCGCCGGCGTTGGCCGGTGGGTTTGCCGATTCCAAGCCGTTGCAGATCCTTGCACCGCAAATGGCTGAAAGTCGCTTTGAACCGATCAAGTGGCATGTGCGCACCTTGCTCAAGGATGTGGATACCGCCGTGAAACTGTCCCGTGAGCAGGGCAGTGCCACGCCGATGAGTGGCCTGGCCGCCCAATTGATGCGATTGCATGGCAGTCAGGGTCACCTTGCGCAAGACCCGGCGACGCTGGTGCAGATGTATCGCGAGGAGCAGAAATGAACATCGCCGCCAATCTGTCCTTACTGTTTACCGAGTTACCGTTGATCGACCGTATTCGCGGCGCAAGTGTAGCGGGCTTCGATGGGGTAGAAATCCAGTTTCCCTACGAGCTGCCTGCCATACGCCTCAAAGAGGAGCTGGAGCGAGCCGGCCTGCCCTTGGTGTTGATCAACTTGCCGGCTGGCGATTTCATGCAGGGTGGTGCGGGGTTGGCTGGCGTGCCGCAGCGCCAGGGCGAATTCGATGCTGCGCTGGAAGGAGCCTTGAGCTATGCGGCCATGGTACGGCCACGCTGCGTGAACCTGCTGGCCGGGCGCCTGGCGGAGGGTGTCAGTCGTGGCGAGGCGATGCGCACCTTGGTCGGCAATGTGCAAAAGAGCGCCGAGGCGTTCGATGCGCTGGGGATTCGCGTGTTGGCCGAGGCGATCAACCCATTGGACATGCCGGGCTTCCTTATCAACACGCCTGAGCACCTCGATGAGCTGTTACGTGCGGTGGATCATCCCAACTTTGCGGCCCAGCTGGATTTCTATCATATGGCCCGTCAGGGCGTGGACCTGCCCCTGGCCATCGAACGGCTGGCCGGGCGTATCGGCCATGTGCAATTTGCCGACTGCCCGGGCCGCGGGGCGCCGGGTAGTGGTCGCGTAGATTTCGCCGCCGCATTGGCGTCGCTCGAGCGCAGTGGTTATCAGGGGTGGCTGGCGGCTGAGTACGTGCCGGCAGACGCGGGTACTTGCGCCGATCTTGACTGGTTGTTGCGCTGGCGGCAGAAGGCGTTCTAGCGATTCCGCACAGATGTGGCTGAAGCGCTTGTCAGATCAACGCCGGTTCGAGCAGGTAGCACGGGTTCGTCAGGTAATCGTGAAGGCTCTGCAGCGACATGGCCGGAGCGAAATACGGTCCTTGGGCCAGATTACAGCCCTGCTGACGTAACAGTTGAAGCTGCTCTTCGTTTTCCACATCCAGTGCGGTGATCTGCAATTCCAAGGCATGGGCCACGGCAACGACGGCTGCCATTTGCTTATGCCCCTGCGCCGACTGGACAAGGCCAGGGCCTATTTTCAGTCCGCTCGGCGTCAGACGCTGCAGTACGTCCAGGGCGAAGGGCGCAGCGCCAAAATGATCGATGGACAGGTTCACCCCTAAGGCTCGTATCTGTAAGAGCAAAGTGGTGACCTGCAGTTTGTTCAGATTAGTGGCCGACACTTCCAGTTCGACCTGTGCGGGGTTAATTGCCTGACCTTCAAGAATGCCCCGCAAGCCATCGAGCCAAAGGTTCTGGCCCAGCTGCGGAATCGCGGCGTCCAAGGCTATTGTCAGTTGCTGCGGCAGCCCCAGCCGAGACAGATCATAATGGGCGCGGCGTAGACACCAGGCATCCAGGTTCGCGCGCAGGGCTGCTGAGGCCAGAGGCAGGAAGTCCTCGGCCATCAGCAGGCCCAGCTGGGGATGCTCCCAGCGAAGCAAGGCTTCCAGCTTGACAACCTTGCCGCTGTGCAGATCGATGATGGGCTGATAGTGCAAAAGCAACCCGCGATCCTGCTTCAGGGCTTGTAGTAGTTCACCTTCTCGGTGGCGAACGTCCACCGAGCGCGTGCGCAACTCCTGGTTGAAGAAATAAGCCTGGTTTCGCCCCGCTTCCTTGGCTTCGTACAAGGCCATGTCGGCATGTTCGAGCAACTCGCCAACGTTGCTGCCGTCACGGGGGAACAGACTGACGCCGATGCTGGTGGAGATTTCCACGCGCTGCCCGACGAGCCGGACCGGCTGGGTGAGGTCTTGCACGATGCGCTGGGCCAAAAACACCGGATCGCGCTGACGAGGCAGGCCGATGAGCACGCAGAATTCGTCACCGCCGAAACGAGCGATCACGTCATCATCTCGCAACACTTGGCGCAGACGCTGGGCAACGATCTTGAGCAGCTCATCGCCGACCGCATGGCCGAGGTTGTCATTGATCTGCTTGAAGTTATCCAGATCGAGGAACATCAATGCCAGTGATTGATCGCGCCGGCTATACAAATCCAGGCGGCAGGCGAACTGCTCCTCGAAGCCTCGGCGATTGAGCAAGTCAGTCAGCGCGTCGCGATGGGCAATTGCCTGCAAGGAGTCCTTGGCCTGGTCCAACTCCCTGAGGCGTGCATTGGCACGGCGCAGGGCACGCTCCTTCTGGATCAACGTGCGGTCGACCCAAGTCGCGCCTAGGCACAGAGCGGCAAACAGCAGCATGGCCAGGCCAATGACCTGTCCCCGTGCAGGGTCATGAAGGGGGGGGATCGTCGGCAGGGACGCGTCAATGGGCAGGATCAGTACCAAAGCCCACATGCCACAGTAGTGCATGGCCAGGATTGCGCCGCCCAGCAACAAGCTGGCCAGAAATTTGATCAGCCGCCCGAGGTTGTAGCGCAGGCGATGGGCGTGGCGGGCAAGCAGCAGGCTGGCTATGGCGGCGGCGACTGCCAGCAGTACCGATAGCAGAACCCGTTCGCCGTGGTAATAGGCGGTGGCCTTCGGGGTGGCCATGGCGGCCATGCCGGTGTAGTGCATGGCACTGATACCCAGCCCGATGATCAACGCGGCCAGGCCGACGTGTGACAAGCGCAGCCAGCGCGGGCCCAGTGTATAGATAGTCAGAGCCGAAGCCGCGAGGGCGACCACCAGCGATACCAGGGTGAGCGGGAGTTCATGGTGCAGCTCGACCGGCGCCTGGAAGGCATGCATGCCAACGAAATGCATGGACCAGATTCCACTGGTTAGGCACAACGTGGCTGCGGTGGCCCAGAAAGCGCGGCGCAGGGGATCGAACGCATGGGCCATCCGTTCAATCAGGCTGAGTGTGGTGAAACTGGTGGCAATCGCCACCAACAGCGACAACAGCACCAACCCAGCATCATGACTGGTTTGCAAGACAATGAACTGGTCATCCGGTGGCAGACTGGACACCAGTTTCGAGCTAAATACATCCATGCACGCAGGCTCTTTTCTAGTTTAAGCAGAGCTTAATAAGAAAAGGGCGTGATGGCAAAATGCTTATTTCTTTTGCTTATGCTGGCGGTAACCAGACAGACCTGAGAGCGTCCCTGTTCTCAGGTCGTGACATGGATCAGCCGGCCACCAGTACGCGGATGGCTTCCAGACGCAGCGAGGCCTTGTCGAGGTAGCTCAGGCCGTCTTCGCGCTGGTGGCGCAGGGCATCGATCTCGCTGTCGCGCACGCTGGGGTTGACCGCTTGCAGCGCGGTGAGACGGGCGATCTCCTCGTCCAGTTCTGCGGTCAGGCGATGCTTGGCATCGGCGACACGCTCGGCATGGCGCGGCTGAATCTTGGTTTCGGCCAGGTTGAACTGCGTGGCGAGCACGTCGCGCTGGGCCTGAACGAACTTGTTGGCGCTGATGCGCGGCACACTTTCCAGCTGGTCGTTGAGGGTTTCGAAACCGACCTTGGCCGCCAGGTCGTTGCCTTTGGCATCCAGCAGGCAACGCAGTGCCATGGGCGGCAGGTAGCGGCTCAGCTGCAGGGCGCGCGGAGCGACCACATCGCTGACGAAGAGCAGTTCGAGCAATACGGTCCCGGGCTTGAGCGCCTTGTTCTTGATCAGTGCTACCGAGGTGTTGCCCATCGCGCCGGAGAGCACGAGGTCCATGCCACCCTGCACCATGGGATGTTCCCAGGTGAGGAACTGCATGTCTTCGCGGGCCAGTGCCTGGTTGCGATCGTAGGTGATGGTGACGCCTTCGTCGTCGCCAAGCGGGAAGCTAGCGTCGAGCATTTTCTCGCTGGGGCGCAGGATCAGCGCGTTGTCCGAATGGTCTTCACTGTGGATACCGAACGCGTTGAACAACTCTTCCATATAGATCGGCAGGGCGTATTCATCGTCCTGTTCAAGGATCGCTTCGACCAGGCTTTGGCCTTCGCCGGCGCCGCTGGAGTTGAGCTCCAGCAGACGGTCGCGGCCACTGTGCATCTCGGCTTCAAGCCGTTCGCGCTCGGTACGGGCGTTGCTCAGCAAGGTTTCCCATTGATGGTCATCACCCCCTTCGAGCTGCTCCAGCAACTGGGGACCGAACTGATGCTGCAGGGCGTTGCCGGTCGGGCAGGTATTCAGGAAGGCATTCAAGGCCTGGTGGTACCACTGAAATAGCCGCTCCTGGGCGCTGTTTTCCAGGTAGGGCACATGCAGCTGGATGCGGTGCTGCTGGCCGATGCGGTCGAGGCGGCCAATACGCTGTTCGAGCAGGTCCGGGTGGGCCGGCAGGTCGAACAGCACCAGATGATGGGCGAACTGGAAGTTGCGGCCTTCACTGCCGATTTCCGAACAGATCAGCACCTGTGCGCCGAACTCTTCATCGGCAAAGTAGGCGGCGGCGCGGTCGCGTTCGAGAATGCTCATGCCCTCATGGAATACCGTAGCCGGGATGCCGGAGCGCACGCGCAGGGCTTCTTCCAGGTCCAGTGCCGTTTCGGCATGGGCACAGATCACCAGTACCTTGAACTGCTTGAGCATCTTCAGGGTATCGATCAGCCACTCCGTGCGCGGATCGAAACTCCACCAGCGCGGCTCCTCTTCTTGCGCCCCGGCCTGATAGCCGAGTTCCGGGTACAGCTCGGCGTGCTCGCTGACGGGCAGCTCCATGTACTCGTCGGGGCTGGCCAGTGGGTAGGCATGCAGCTCACGTTCGGGGAAACCGCGCACCGCGGCGCGGGTGTTGCGAAACAGCACGCGGCCGGTGCCATGACGGTCGAGCAGTTCGCGCACCAGACGACCACTGGCTTGGATATCGCCATCCGTGACAGCGGCCAGCAGCGCTTCGCCTTCATCGCCGAGAAATTCGTGGATGGTGCGGTGTGCCTGGTCCGACAGACGACCTTCATCGAGCAGTTCCTGCACCGCTTCGGCCACCGGCTTGTAGTTCGCACTTTCGGCACGGAACGCTTTCAGGTCGTGGAACCGGCTCGGGTCGAGCAGGCGCAGGCGGGCGAAGTGGCTGTCCTGGCCCAGCTGTTCCGGTGTGGCGGTGAGCAGCAGTACGCCGGGGATGGCGGCGGCCAGTTGTTCGACCAGCACGTATTGTGGGCTGGCCTGCTCCGGGTGCCAGACCAAGTGGTGGGCTTCGTCGACCACCAGCAGATCCCAGCCAGCGGCGAACAGGGCATTCTGTGCCTTGTCGTCGTCCTTCAGCCACTCCAGGGCAACCAGCGCCAGCTGGGTGTCCTCGAAGGGGTTATCGGCATCGCTCTCGGCGAAGCGCTCGGCATCGAACAGCGCGACCTGCAGGTTGAAGCGCCGGCGCATTTCCACCAACCACTGGTGCTGGAGGTTTTCCGGCACGAGGATCAGCACGCGGTTGGCGCGTCCGGTAAGCAACTGGCGGTGGATCACCAAGCCGGCTTCGATGGTCTTGCCCAGGCCCACTTCGTCGGCCAGCAAAACGCGCGGCGCCATGCGGTCGGCCACTTCGCGGGCGATGTGCAATTGATGCGGGATCGGCTGCGCACGTACGCCGCCGAGCCCCCACAGCGGCGACTGCAGGATGCGACTGCGGTGCGTCAGGCTGTGATAGCGCAGGGCAAACCAGGAAAAGGGGTCGATCTGGCCGGCAAACAGGCGGTCGCTGGCCAGACGGAACTGGATGAAATTAGACAGCTGGGTTTCAGGCAGCGTGCACTCTTCGTTCTCGGCGTTGAGGCCGTGATAGACCAGCAGGCCGTCAACATCCTCGACTTCGCGAACGATCAGTTTCCAGCCATCGAAATGGGTGATTTCATCGCCGGGAGCAAAGCGCACACGGGTCAGCGGAGCACTGCGCAGAGCGTACTGACGCGTATCGCCGGTGGCAGGGTAGAGCACGGTAAGCAGGCGGCCGTCCTGAGCGAGGATGGTGCCGAGCCCCAACTCTGCTTCGCTGTCGCTGATCCAGCGTTGCCCCGGTTGATACTGCTGCTGCGCCATGCGTGTCTCCGTCGAGTGAAAAAGCCGGGTATGGTACCGGAAGCACGGAGGGTTTCCGAGTAGTGTAGTGACCCCTCAAGCCCGACTGGCGGCTGCCGACAGAGTGAATAACAAGGAGAATCAGCCATGCTTCCGCCAATCTTGCCCAGTCAGGTTGCGGTGACCAGTCAGCAGGACCCGCCCAAAGCCCGTCCCGATGTCCCACCTGTGGTACCGGTTGAGGAAACCTCAGCCGACAATTCAGTGGCTCTGGGTAAGCGTGATCCAGAAGAAACCGCCATGCGCCTGCGCGAGGAGCAGCGCCGCCGCCAGCAGCAGCGCGAACGAGCCCGGGCCGAGGGCGAAGCCTCTGGCGAGGCGCTTGAGGAGGAGTACAGCCTGGATGAAAACCTGCCGCGCAAGGGCATATGGGTGGACATCAAGGCCTGAGTAGGTGGTTGCGCTGGTCATCAGCGCTCTGACGCCGCATCATTATTGTCCAGGCGCATCCCTCTAGGGTGCATCACCGATTCCGACCCGATTGAAGCTGACCATGAATCCAGACGACAAGCTGATCGACTTTACCGCCGAACGCGGCAAGCGCATCCATGATCTGCACGAAAAGCGCCTGAATGATGTGCGTCAGGCCTTCGAGCAGGCACTGCCGCTGCCAAAGGGCAAGAAGGCCACGAAGAAGCCCAAGGGCACCCCGAAGAAGCGGTGAAGTTTCGAAGCTTCGCCCGAGGGCGAGCCGCCTCTCATAGGTAGATGCGGGAGCTCGATTTTCCGTTGGGCAGCGCCTTCGCCGCGAACGGCTGCTGGCTTGGGCGACGACCTGGCCCGTCTTCCTCACACACTCTTATCTCTTGATTCAGATCAGTTTGCGCTGTACTCGGTTGCCGTCCGGGGCCGAAAGTTGACCCACGTCAATGGCTGGCCACAGGGTTGTGGCAATCTGCAGTTATTCAAAGCAACAGCGCCAGCCCAGGAGACAGGATATGTACATCGACGAAGTAGTTGTTGCAGGAGTCCTGATTGTTGGACTTTGCGTCGTGTTCTGCGCCGGATTTGGATATTTCATCTGGAAAGATGCCAAGAAAACCAAAGCGAACTGATCTTTCCAGTTTCAAGAGCACGCAAGGCATTTAGGGCGACTTCGGTCGCCCCTTTTTTTTTGTGTCGAATAATTCCTCCTGCAATGTACAGATGCAATATCTGTTGCCTTCCTCGCCTCGTAACATAATAAGAGCAAGAAAGGCTTTTCTCGGAATGAATCGACTGCAACCCTTTGTTTTTCCGGTTTTTCTCGAAAAGTTCCGTTGACTTCAAATCTTCATAATTCAGCAAGAGTTCTGTCACATCGGGTTTCCATACTTCGCTTCAGTCCAACAACGAAACGTTCAGGTCGCTGGGACGTTATACAAACCCGATGGAGCTTTTCAGATGAAGAAGAAGTTGATTGCGATTGTTGTAAGTGCTGCAGCCGTATTGCCTGCCGTGGCGATGGCCGATATCACTGTTTATGGTCGCGCTCATGTATCAACCGATTTCCTGGACGACGGTGCTGATTATTCCGAAACCAACATCTCCAGCAACTCTTCTCGCCTGGGTTTCAAGGGCGATCATCAAATCAACCCGGATCTGAAGGCATTCTTCCAGATCGAGCAGGAAATCAACTTCACCAATGGTGGTGATGGCAACGGTTTCAACACCCGCGATACCTTCGTGGGTCTGAGCGGCAAAAAATTCGGTGCCGTGCAGCTGGGCCGTTTTGACAGCCCGTTCAAGGTCGCCCGTGGTCCGGCCAACCTGTTCGGTGATCAGGTCGGTGATATGCGTAACCTGACTCGCGTTGGCAATGCGCGTTTTGACGAGCGTTATGACAACACGGTTCAGTACACCACGCCGAGCTTCGGCGGCTTCAATGCCAAGCTGGCTTACTCGGTACATGAAGGTGAGTCGGCTCAAGTTGATGCTGACGGCGATTCGCTGAAAACCGACTCCATGAGCATGTCGCTGAACTACGCTGGTGGCCCGTTCGAGGCTTCCTTGGCTTACGAGCAGGCCGAGGAGGACACGGGTCGTGGAGAGCGTGATGGCATTCGTGCCGCTGCCGCCTACAAGCTGACCGACGCTTTCAAAATGGTCGGCTTCTACCAGACGCTGGACTACACCGGCACCGATGCTACGTCTGATGCCACACGTGATCTGCTGACCTCCGATGTATACGGTGTGGGCGGCGAGTTCAAGGTTGCGGCTAACACGGCCGTCAAGGCGATGTGGATGACACGTGATGCAGACGCTGACAGCTATGACTCCGACATGTGGGTCGTGGGTGTGGAGCACAAGCTGGACAAGGCCGTACGTATCTACGCCAACTATGCGGTGGTCGACAATGACGACAACGTTGCTCTGACTCCGTGG
Organism: Pseudomonas sp. B392_1p; assembly: GCF_052245235.1. Lineage (NCBI taxonomy): Bacteria > Pseudomonadati > Pseudomonadota > Gammaproteobacteria > Pseudomonadales > Pseudomonadaceae > Pseudomonas > Pseudomonas sp. B392_1p. Next base: position 65,136 of record NZ_JBQPXM010000005.1, on the reverse strand, counting down.
GGCCAAGCTCGCACTGCTACGCCAGGTGGTGCTGCAGGTGAAGAAGCCACTGGCTTCTCCGTGGGTCTGCGCTACGACTTCTAATTGCGCCTAGCGGGATCAGAAACATCAAGCCGGGTTGCTCTCCTTGAGCAACCCGGCTTTTTGTCATCGAACTGAAATTATTTGTACTTATTCTGGCTTCTCAATTTGTTTCCCAAGATGGTTGCCATTTCAGTTCGTGCAACCCGGTTCGCTTATCGTTTCAAGGAGTCTTCATGCGCGGTTTTTTCGGGGTTGCTCTTGTAGTGGGGCTGTTATCAGGTTGTGCCCAGCAGTCTCACGTGAAACTGTATGCGGGCTCCGAGCTGCCCCCGGCACAGGTGATGGTGGTTGAAGTGCCCAACGAGCTGGAAGTGTTGAGCATCAACGGTCAGCAAGTACCTTCAGCCAATGCCCTGTTCGGCACCGCTAACAAGACGTTGCATTTGCAGCCAGGCGAATACCGCATCAACGCCTATTACAAGAACGGCTTCGACATCGGTGGAGGCCTGAGCCATGAAGTCGTGCGCACGCGCAGTGCGGTATACAGCCTGGACGGTCACGCGGGTGATGTCTGGAAGCTGCAGTACGACGAGCCTGCCAACCTGCAAAAGGCCCAGGCCATGGTGGATACCTTCGCGGGATGGGCAATCAATCAGCGTACCGGAGAGCGTGTTGCCACCGAGGCGGGCCCAAAGCCTGTTTCGGCGATCAACCAGGTGTTGGGCGGTGGTTCTGCCATTACCGATACACAATCCATCGTTGAACCGCTTAACAGCGCACCGGAAAAAACAGCCGCTGCGATGCCTGCACCCTCCCGGGCGGCTAAGCCCACCCAGAACCTGCCACACAACGACGCGACTCTGAACACCCTGCAGCAACTGTGGCTGTTGCTCAGCCCGGAAAGCCGTGCGGCGTTCTTGGAGTGGGCGCAGCAGTAAGTCTTCTCGCGAACATCACCGCAGGAAACAGTAACGATGGCGGTCACGCCATCGTCATGGGCCTGCAGTAGGCTCTGACCCTATGCTCCTTTCCCCGCCTTCGGCGGGGTTTTTTATGTCTCGACCGCTGAGCACTTACCGGAGCCTGCCTGATCGCTTTTATTTGTGTCCGGCTTTCGCCAGACTGCCGACATGCCTATCAAAATTTTGTCTCGTCTCGCTGAATGTCCGCCCGCCACCTGGGACGCGTTGCTGCCCGACGCCCAGCCCTTCCTGCGTCATGCCTTTCTCAGTTGCCTCGAAGACAGTGGCAGTGTCGGCCCAGGTACGGGCTGGAAACCGGTGCATCGCCTGCTGGAAGACGGGCAGGGCCGCCTGCTGGCTGCGCTGCCCCTGTATAGCAAGGCGCATTCCTATGGTGAGTATGTGTTCGACTGGGGGTGGGCCGATGCATGCCAGCGGGCCGGCATCGCCTACTACCCCAAGTGGCTCACCGGTGTGCCTTTCACGCCGGTAACCGGCGCGCGCTTGCTGGGCGAGCCGGCGGCATTGTCCGATGTGCTGGACGCGATGACTGGCTCTCTGGCGGAGCGAGGGCAGTCCGGCTGGCATATCAATTTCACCACGCCGGCTGAGGATGCCCTGCTGCGCGGACGCGAGGGTTGGTTGGAACGCCTGGGCTGCCAGTTCCATTGGTTCAATCGGGACTATCGTGATTTCCAGGATTTTCTCGATGGGCTGACCTCACGCAAGCGCAAGCAGTTGCGCAAGGAGCGCGAGCAAGTTGCCGGCCAGGGTATCGACTTCGACTGGCGCGCAGGTCATCAGCTCAGCGAGGCGGAGTGGGATTTTGTCTACGCCTGTTACGCCAACACCTATCAGGTGCGCGGCCAGGCGCCTTATCTGCCCCGGGCGTTTTTCAGCCTGTTGGCCGAACGCATGCCTGAAGCGATCCGTGTGGTGCTGGCACTGCAAGGCATGCGTCCGGTAGCCATGGCGTTTTCGCTGATGGATGGCGACAGCCTGTATGGCCGTTATTGGGGATGCCTGGCCGAATACGACCGGCTGCACTTCGAGACCTGTTTCTATCAGGGCATCGAGCAGGCGATCACCTTGGGATTAAAACGTTTCGATGCCGGTGCCCAGGGCGAGCACAAGCTGATCCGCGGTTTCGAGCCGGTGATCACGCGCTCCTGGCATTACTTGCGCCATCCGGGTCTGCGTGCGGCGGTGGCGGATTTCCTCGCCGAGGAAAAACAAGGCGTACTGGCCTATGCCGAAGAGGCGCGGGAGATGCTGCCGTATCGGCAGGGATAAGCCTATCGACGCTCAGTACGCCGGTGGGGCGAATTCATTGCCTGGCGCATGTGCGGGTCAAGCGCTGCCTCACCCGCACCTGCTCTTACAACCGCTTGGCGCTGATAATTTCCACCGCCTCGCGCGGCACGTCCTGGTGCATGCCACGGTTGCCGGTCGGCACCTGGGCGATCTGGTCGACCACCGGCATGCCGCGCACCACCTTGGCGAACACGGCGTAACCGAAGTCGCGGCTGCCATGGTCGAGGAAGGTATTGTCCTTGTGGTTGATGAAGAATTGGCTGGTGGCTGAGTCGCGTGCCTGGGTACGGGCCATGGCCAGGGTGCCGCGCTCATTGCGCAGGCCGTTGTCGGCTTCGTTCTTGATCGGTGCCTGGGTAGGCTTTTGCTTCATGGTGGCATCGAAGCCGCCGCCCTGGACCATGAAACCGGGGATCACCCGGTGGAAAATGGTGTCGTTGTAGAAGCCGCTGTCCACATAGGCGAGGAAGTTCTGCACGCTGATCGGCGCCTTGTCGTCCTGTAGTTCGATTTCGATTTCACCCAGGCTGGTGGTCAGCAGCACGCGGGGTTTTTCCGCAGCCAGCAGGCTGGTGGCGAACAGCAGGGCGCAGGTGGTGAGGACAAGTTTTTTCAGCATGGTCTGGCAATCCTTGATAAGGGGAAAAGATCCGGGGCGAGGATAGTGGTTACGACCTGTTATGCGAAGAGGCACGCAGGGTCATTCCGTACATTCCTCGCTGGGGTCGGGTGCGGCACAATTTCTGATCGAGTCCACGAGGATCTGAGTCGCCGGGCCGAGGGGCTTGTCCTTGTTGGCGAACAGCTTGAAACGCGGCGTATGTGTACGGCCCTGTTCCAATGGCAAGGGCTTGAGCCGGCCTTCATGCATGTCGCGGGCGATCAGCGGGCGCGGCAGCCAGGCGAAACCCAAACCCCGGCTGACGAAGGTGGCGGCGGTGGCCAGGCTGCCGACGGTCCAGCGCTGTTCGGCGCCGAGCCAGCCGATGTCGCGAGGTTGCTCGCGACCGGAATCGCGAATCACGATCTGCATCTGACTTTCCAGGTCCTGGGCATTCAGGCTGCGCGCCAACTGGTGCAAGGCGTGCTCGGGGTGGGCCACGGCAACGAACTCAACGCTGCCCAGCTCGCTGCCCAGGTAGCCAGGAATTTCCAGGCCAGTGATCGCCAGGTCGGCGGTGCCTTCCTGCAGCACTTCGACCACTCCAGACAACACTTCCTCGCGTAAGCGCACCCGGCAGCCCCGGCTTTTCGGCATGAAATCGGCGAGCGCGCGAACGATGCGACCGCTCGGGTAGGCGGCATCCACCACCAGGCGCACTTCAGCTTCCCAACCCTGTTCCATATGGTGAGCCAGGTCTTCCAACTGGCTGGCCTGCTTGATCAATTGCCGTGAACGCCGCAGCAGCACGGTACCGGCATCGGTGAGCACCGCCTTGCGACCTTCAATACGCAGCAACGGCACGCCGAGTTGTTCCTGCATGCGACCTACCGTGTAGCTCACCGAAGACTGCGAACGGTGCAGAGCCTCGGCCGCCTGGGCGAAACCGCCCTGGTCGACTACCGCTTGCAGGGTGCGCCATTGGTCCAGGGTTACGCGGGGCGCTTTCATCCTCGAATCCTCTTGTCTTACGCTGGGCACTCTCGCGGGAGGCTCAATATGAATAGGTGGTGTGTTGCCTTGCTGGCCGGGTTGCCGTTGTCAGCACTGGCGTATCCGATCGATGTCGAGATGGCGCCCGGTGATACCCAGATCAGCTACAGCGCCCATGACATCGCGGCGGATCTTGCCAGCCTGACCCTGGTCAACCCAGGTGAAAACCCTGCGCGCTGTACGGTCACGTTCAATAACGGACCGGAAATGCCGCGCATACGTCGCACGTTGCTGGCGCCTGGGGAAACGGCTCATCTCACCGTCAAGCTTCATCGCCAGGTGGTGCGTTTGCGTATCGATGTTGAGTGCTTATCGACTGCGCGACGAGTCGATGAGTAATGCTGGGCAGCCTAGCGAAAGCCGGCCTTTTGATCAAATTAGTCGATTGGATTAAGCGATATTACTCGCTTTTTAATCAACTTCATCCTGAGTAACGTGCGGGCCATCAAGGTAGTCCACCTGTTTTGGAGTTTCGCCATGTCCCGTGTACTCGTCATCGAAAGCAGTGCCCGCCAACAAGGTTCGGTATCCCGTCAGCTTACCGAAGCCTTTATCCAACAATGGAAAATCGCTCATCGCGGCGACAGCATTCAGGTTCGGGATCTCGGCCAACAGCCGGTCCCGCACCTGGACGGCAATTTGCTGGGCGGCTGGATGAAGCCGGCCGAGGAGCAGAGCGCGGCCGAGCAGGCGGCGCTGGTGCGCTCCAACGAACTGACCGCCGAACTGCAGGCCGCTGATGTACTGGTCTTGGCCGTACCGATGTACAATTTTGCTATTCCCAGCACCCTGAAAGCCTGGATTGACCATGTGCTGCGTGCTGGCGTTACCTTCAAGTACACCGAAACTGGCCCGCAAGGCCTGCTGACCGGCAAGCGTGCCTATGTATTGACCGCCCGTGGCGGCGTCTACAGTGGCGACGGTAGCAGCTTCGATCATCAGGAGCCCTACTTGCGCCAGGCGCTGGGCTTCATCGGTATCACCGATGTGCGCTTTATCCACGCGGAAGGCCAGGCCCTGAGTGGCGATGCGCCGGTGCAAGGCTTGAGCACGGCGAAAGCTCAGGTCGCTGAAATCGCCTGAGTGAGTCGTACGCCTTTGCCCTCTTGAGGCGTACCTAACTGGCCACTGATGTGGCCGGTTTTTTACGAAGTTGCGCTGCTCTGCTTTAGGGAACCTTGGTAATCTGGGGAAAGTCGCAGTCCAGAGCCTTCCCGGGCAATTAGAAACCATAAAAAAACCGCTCGCGATCAGCTCGCCGAGCGGTTTTTTTGAGGTTGAGATAACGCGTCAAAGATCGAAGTCGTATTCGGCCAAGTTCTTTTTCAGGCGGCGCTCGTCCAGCAAATTGTCGATGATGCGGCGCTTGGTCAGGTTGGTCTTGGCCACTTCGTGGCGAGGTTCCACGCTGTCATCCGCGTCCTCTCCAACAAAGTCATCATCCAATTCAAGTTCGGCTTTGTCTGTCATGTGTGTCACTCCAGGCTGCGGGGTGCTGATGGCGCACCTTATAGCGGCAAAGGCGTGGCGGGTACACAAGATTTTATCAATGATGACCGGTGGAAAAGGCTATATCTCTCAATCGTCGGAGGTCTTGTGCTTGTATTCGCACAGATCTTCGATCCGGCAACTGCCGCAACGCGGTTTGCGCGCTTGGCATACATAGCGGCCATGCAGAATCAGCCAATGGTGGGCATGGAGTAGATAATCCTTCGGCACGAACTTCAGCAGTTTCTTTTCCACCTCTAGCACAGTCTTGCCCGGCGCAATGTTGGTGCGGTTGCTGACCCGGAAAATATGCGTGTCCACGGCCATGGCCGGCTGGCGAAACGCAGTGTTGAGCACCACGTTGGCGGTCTTGCGCCCCACGCCGGGGAGTGCTTCGAGGTCCTCGCGGTTATCGGGCACCTGGCTGTTGTGCTTTTCAATCAAGAGGCGGCAGGTTTCCAGCACGTTCTTGGCTTTGCTCGGGTACAGGCCGATGGTCTTGATGTATTCGCACAAGCCGTCGTAGCCCAGGGCGTAGATGGCTTCCGGGGTGTTGGCCACCGGATAGAGTTTTGCCGTGGCTTTGTTGACGCCCACGTCGGTGGCCTGGGCGGAGAGGATTACCGCGATCAGCAACTCGAAGGTAGTGCTGTAGGCCAGTTCGGTGGTCGGGTTGGGGTTGTCTTCGTGGAAGCGGCGGAAGATTTCCAGGCGTTTGGCGGCATTCATATTTCAGGCTTCAGGCGTAGGGTGGGGTTCCGGGCGGTTGGCCCACCGAGCGAAAATTCTGGTGGCTGAGCATCTTCTCCAGCCCACCGTCCAGGCAGCTTGCAGCGGCGCTATTCGATCACCCCGGTGACTCGCACGCGTCGGCTCGGCGTTGGCGTTTCGGGCTCTTCGACCTTGGCCCGTTCGGCCATGGCATGGTCAATGCGATTTTTCAGGGCGATCAGTAGGCCGAGGACGATGAATGCACCCGGTGGCAAGATGGCTAACAAAAAGCCTTTGTAGTCCTGGATGAAGGTGATCTGCCAGTCGGCCGCCAGCGGGCCGAACAGCAGGTGCATGTTGGCGAACAGTGCGCCGGTACCGAACAGCTCTCGCACCGCGCCGATGGCCACCAGCACCAGGCCGAAGCCGATGCCCATCATCAAGCCGTCGAAGCTGGCGCGAGCCACGTTGTTTTTGGCCGCGAAGGCTTCGGCGCGACCGAGGATGATGCAGTTGGTGGTGATCAGCGGAATGAAGATGCCGAGGATCTGGTACAGCTCGTAGGTGAACGCCTGCATGAGCAGTTCGATGCATGTAGTCAGCGCGGCGATGATCATCACGAACGCCGGCAGACGCACGGCCGGAGTCACCGCGTTGCGGATCAGCGAGACGGCGGCGTTTGAGCAGGCCAGTACCAGCGCGGTGGCCAGGCCGAGCCCGAGGGCGTTGACTGTCGAGTTGCTGGTGCCCAGCAGCGGACACAGACCCAGCAACTGGACCAGGCCAGGGTTGTTCTTCCACAGGCCATTAGCAGCGATTTCACGGTAGCTAGCCATTGGGGGTCTCCGTGGTGAACAGCTCATGTTTGTGGGCGTCGAAATAACGCAGTGCATTGTGCACCGCCGCGACCACTGCGCGCGGGGTGATGGTGGCGCCGGCGAACTGGTCGAACTGACCTTGGTCTTTCTTCACCGCCCAGCCGCTCTCGTCGGGATCGTCCAGCGATTTGCCATCGAAACTGCGAACCCACGGGCTTTTGGCCAGTTCGATCTTGTCGCCCAGCCCCGGGGTTTCCTTGTGACCGACTACCCGAACGCCACTCAGGCGACCGTCAGCCAGCACGCCGACCAGCAGATAGATTGCGCCGCTGTAGCCATCCGGCGCGGTGGCTTGCAGGATCACCGCAGCCGGCTGACCGTCGAGGGTGGCGATATAGGCCGGGGTCGGGGCGCGATTGCCGAGCAGCGGGTCGTGTACTTCGACCTGGCTGTCGAGTAGGTGGTTGTCGTAGCTGCCCGCGGGGAGAATCTGCGCCAGCGCGGCGACCCGGGCCTCGCGTTCGGCGGCGACGATGCGCTCGGCCGTACTTTGCTGGATAAACGCGACGAGGCCCACGGTGACGATGGCGAACACGCCCAGCACGAGGCTGTTCTTGAACATCGAGCGGCTGATTTCGGCAGTGATCATGGTCATTCGCCCAGCTTGAAGCCGCGCTCGGCCTTGCGGTGGCCGTAGGTGCGCGGACGGGTGTAGTAGTCGATGGTTGGGGCGGCGAGGTTCATTAGCAGCACGGCAAAGGCCACTCCATCGGGGTAGCCGCCCCAGGCGCGAATTACGTAGACCAGAATGCCGACACCGATGCCGAAGATCAGCCGGCCGCGGTTGCTGGTGGCGCCAGACACCGGGTCGGTGACGATAAAGAGCGCGCCGAGTATGGTCGCGCCGGACAGCAGGTGGAACAGCGGCGAGCCGTTGGTATCGGAGCCGGAACCGTTCCAGAACAGCAGGCTCATCACTGCCAGGGCTGCCAACATGCCGGCCGGTGCGTGCCAGGTGAACATCCGTTTGCTGAGCAGGAACAGGCCACCTGCCAGGAAAGCCAGGTTGACGACTTCCGCACCGATACCGCCGAAATGGCCGAAGGCGCGGTTCTGCCACAGCTCGTCGAGGGTCAGGCTCTTGTTGGTTTTCAGCACGTCGAGAGCGGTGGCGTGGCTCCAGCCATCCGCCAGCGGGGCGAGGCCGAAGATGTGCTGGATGCCGTCGAGCAGGCCCACGGCGTGGGGGAAGGGCCAACTGGTCATCTCCAGCGGGAAGGACACCAACACCACCACATAGCCGACCATGGCCGGGTTGAACGGGTTCTGGCCGAGACCGCCATACAGCTGTTTGCCGAAGACGATGGCGCTGCCTACGGCAATCAGCGTCAACCACCAGGGCGAGTAAGGCGGCAGGGCGAGGGCCAGCAGCACGGCGGTGACCACTGCGCTGCCGTCACGCAGGAAAAACTGCACCGGACGTTGGCGCATCTTCAGGATCGCGGCTTCGAAACCCAGCGCCAGGGCACTGGCCCAGAGCAGGTTGATCAGCGTGCCGGCGCCATATAGCCAGGTGAGAACGACCACACCCGGCAGGGTGGCGGCCAGCACCAGCAGCATGACGCGCTGGGTGCGATTGGTGCCCGTGGCGTGGGGCGAGGTGATGCGGGGCAGGGCCATAGGCTCCGATGTTCCTGTGCGTCTTGTGCCTTCACCGGCGTGGCGAAGGCCTGTTTTGTCAGTGCGGAATCGACCTTGTAGCGACGCCGTGGCGTAGGGTGGACATCGCGTTGTCTGTCCACCGTCGACATGCGAAAAGGTGGATGTGAAAAGCGACATCCACCTTACGGTCAGCCGGGCGACTGCTCAGCTATTTTGCGCTCCGCCTCGGCGAGGCGCTTGCGGGCGGCCTCCAGCGCAGCGGGATCGGCATCCACGGTGTGCTCCAGCTTGCGCAGGTCGGCGCGGGCGAAGGCCAGGTCCGTTTTCAGCTCGCGCAGGCGAGCGTCAACGCCGGGTTTGGCAGTACGCACCAACTCCGGCGCGGGTTTGCCCGAGGCGTCTTCGGCTGCGTGCAAGGCTTGCTCAGCGGCGCTTAATGCAGTCCGCAAAGGCGCCAGTTCGGCTTCTTCCGCTCCGGCGCGCTCGGCTTTTTTCAACTCCGCGCGCTTCATGGCCAGATCGATTTTGGCTTTTTTTAGCGCCTCCACGCCGGCGGTGTGCGGCGTCGCCGTGGGTGCGCTGTTTGTGGCCTCGCTCAATGCCTTGTCCGCTACTTCCATCTCCTGGCGCAAACGGGCCAATTCGGCCTGCTGATCGTCATCCGGCGCCTCGAGTTTTTCCAGCTTGCGAATTTGCACCTTGAGCATGGCCGCTTCGATCTTGGCTTTTTTCAGGGCGTCGTCAGCGGCAGGTTTGGCGGCAGGCTGGGCTGCGCGCTGTTCGGCACTGCTCAAGGCTTTTTCGGCTTCCTCGAGTTCTTGGCGCAAACGGGCCAATTCGGCCTGCTGATCGTCATCCGGCGTCTCGAGTTTTTCCAGCTTGCGGATTTGCACCTTGAGCATGGCGGCTTCGATCTTGGCTTTTTTCAGGGCCTCGTCAGCCGCCGGTTTGGCGGCAGGCGCAGGCGCGGCGGCCAGGGACGACTCCAGGGCTTTCTGTGCGCTTTCGGCCGCGTTGCGCAAGTCGGCAACCTGGGCGTGCAGCTCCGGCGTGTCGTGCTGCGCCAGCTGTTTCTCGGCTTTGTTTAGCGCCACCTGAGCCATACTGGCTTCGATCTTCAGCCGCTTGAGCTGCTCATCGGCCGGTGTCGAGCTTGTTACTGACGTGCTGGCCCTAGGCTGTGCCGCCTTGGCGCGAGCGGCTTTTTCGGCACGGGCCTGGCGCTCGGCTTCCTTCTGCTCTTCGGCGCGGCGCAGGCGTTCCTGGCGCAGTTCGAAACGCTGTTTGGAGTGTTCGGCTTTCTGCTGTTTTTGCTCCAGCTGGCGAATTTCACCCTTGGCGGCGCGGTAGTACTGCACCAGCGGCAGGTTGGAGGGACACACATAAGCGCAGGCGCCGCATTCGATGCAGTCGAATAGGTTGTGCGCCTTGAGTTGCTCGTGTTCCTGGCCGAGGGCAAAGAAGTGCAACTGTTGGGGCAGCAAGCTGGCCGGGCACACCTCGGCGCACTCACCGCAGCGAATACAGGGCAACGCCGGGGGCGGCGGTGGCAATTCCTCACGGGTACTGGCCAGCAGGCAGTTGCTGGTTTTGATCACCGGCACCTCAAGGGCGGGCAGAGTAAAGCCCATCATCGGCCCGCCCATGATCAGTCGGTGAAGCTTTGTCGTATCCAGGCCGGCAAACTCCAGCAGCTCGCCGGCCGGTGTGCCGAGCAGGCACTCGACATTCATCGGCCGCGCCAGCGCTGCACCGGTCAAGGTAGTGATACGCGAGATCAGCGGCTGGCCCAGCAGTACCGCATCGTGGATGGCTACGCAGGTGCCGATGTTGTGGCAGAGCAGGCCGATGTCCGCCGGCAGGCTGCCGCTGGGCACTTCCACGCCGGTCAGGATCTGGATCAGCTGACGTTCGCCGCCGGAGGGGTATTTGGTGGGGAACACCTTGACCACAAAGGGCCGTTCGCCCACCGCGGCGCGCACGGCGGCGATGGCTTCCGGCTTGTTGTCCTCGATGCCGATCAGCACCTCTTCGGGCTGCAGCAAATGGGCAAGGATTTCGATGCCGGCGACCAGCTCGACGGCTTTTTCGCGCATCAGCAGATCGTCAGCAGTGATGTACGGCTCGCACTCGGCACCGTTGATGATCAGCGTGCGGATCTTCTGGCTGGGCCGCACACCGAGTTTTACCGCACTGGGAAAACCGGCTCCGCCCAAACCGTTGATACCGGCGTCACGAATGATCTGCAGCAGCGCAGTGGCTTCAAGCGTGCGGTAGTCCGGATGGGGCTGGCGCTCGATCCACTCGTCCAGGCCATCGCTGTCGATGACGATGGCCGGAGCGGGCATGCCGGACACATGGGGGTAGGGCTGCGGGCCGATGAAACTGACCACGCCGGAGGTCGGCGCATGCACCGGTACGCTGACGAACCCCTGCGCATCGGCGATCTTCTGGCCCTTGCGCACCCGTTCGCCGACTATCACGCAGGGCTCGGCCGGCACGCCGATATGCTGGTTCAGCGGCAGGATCAGACGCGCGGGCAGCGGAGCCGGCTGGATCGGCAGGCGCGTGGAGGGCGCCTTGCACTCGGGCGGATGGATGCCGCCGGGAATGTCCCAAACCTTCAGCGAACTCATGCGGCCTGCTCCCGGTCAGTGGCGATCAATTGGCCAGGTGCCAGCGGCAACTCCCATTTCCAGCTGTGCGGCGTGCCGCCTACTTCGAGCATGTCGATGCAATCCACCGGGCAGGGCTCGACGCACAGGTCGCAGCCGGTGCATTCGCTGACGATCACGGTATGCATTTGCCGCGCGGCGCCGACGATGGCGTCCACCGGGCAGGCCTGGATGCACTTGGTGCAGCCGATGCACTCGGCCTCGCGAATGTAAGCGACCATCTGCGGTTTTTCGCCGCCCTCGGCGTCCAGCGGTTCGGCCTCGACATCCAGCAGGTCGGCCAGCGCGGCAATGGTCGCTTCGCCGCCCGGAGGGCATTTGTTGATCTTGTCACCGCCGGCAATGGCCTCGGCGTAAGGTTTGCAGCCGGGATAACCGCACTGGCCGCACTGAGTTTGCGGCAGCAGGGCGTTGATCTGTTCGGCGATGGGGTCGCCCTCGACACGAAAGTGCACGGCGGCAAAGCCGAGAATCGCACCGCACACCAGGCACAGCGCCAGCACGGCGAGCACCGCAATCAGGACCAGGCTCATAGCTTGATCAACCCGGTAAAGCCCATGAACGCCAGCGACATCAGTCCGGCGGTGACCATGCCAATGGCGGCGCCCTGAAAGGTTCGAGGCACGTCGGCGATGGCGATGCGCTCGCGCATGGCGGCGAACAGCACCAGCACCAGGGAAAAACCGAGGCCGGCGGCAAAGCCATGGGCGGTGGCGGTGATAAACGTGAAGTCGGCCTTGTTGGCGTTGATCAGCGCCACGCCCAGCACGATGCAGTTGGTGGTGATCAGCGGCAGGAAAATCCCCAGCACGCGGTACAGCAGCGGGCTGGTCTTGTTCACCACCATTTCGGTGAACTGCACCACCACGGCGATCACCAGGATGAAGCTGATGGTGCGCAGAAACTCCAGGTCCAGGGGTGCGAGGATGTATTCCTGCACCAGGTAGCTGCACATGGCCGCCAGGGTCAGGACAAAGGTGGTGGCCAGCGCGAGGCCGATGGCGGTTTCGATTTTCTTCGACACGCCCATGAAGGGGCACAGGCCGAGAAACTGCACCAGGACGAAGTTGTTGACCAGGATGGCGCTAACCATGATCAGGGCGAGTTCGGTCATAGCAGGGGTCCGTCGCTCTGGCAGGGCCGTTGAAAAGGGGCCGGTATTATCCGGGACCCGGACGGGGCAAACAAGGCGCGACGGGATGTCGCGTGGGCAGGCGGAACGAGTCAGCCCTCGTGGCAGGTCGGCACACCTGAGGTTAAGAGTAATTCGATTCGCGCTGGGCGAGGCCGCCGGGTTGGTACATCCGGCCGCTGGCGAGCAGTGCATGGGCCGGTAGGGTGTGGCTGGCCAGGGTGTTTTCCAGGGGCGCCAAGGTCTTTGCAGAGACAGGGTCGCCTGCCTGTGCGAGGGCCTGCTGTGCTGCGGCCAGAGTCCGGCGAGCTCCGTGGGCAACTTCCGCCTCCTCGAAGCCCTTTACGGCCGCGATGCGGTACAGGTCTACATCGGCATGCTCGCTGCGTCCGGGCAACGTCTCGTCCAGGCACAGGCCCATCAGGAGGTGGCAACAGGCGCCAAGAAGCTCCAGTGATGGCATAGCATCGAACGCCTTGAATTCGATGCGGCCAATTTCCCGGGTCAGGCGCGCTGGGCGGACGAGTGTCGACTCTCGCGCCAGCACCGGAAAGTCTGCCGGATCGACGAAGAGCTTGACTGCGGGTCGGTGGGCGCAGCGCATCCAGGTGCGCCGCGACCAGCCGTGCCAGGGTGCGCCGGCGTACCAGGGTGAATTGAAACTGAACGGCACGATAAACGGTGCGTAATAGTTAAGTTTGCGCGCGGCGTTGAGGTTCTGGTCAAAATCCCAGTCGGGCATGGACAGGTTGATATCCGGCCCGAAGGTCAGGGTGGCAATCTCGCTGCCGTCGTACTCATGGTCCTCGGCACGCAGTTGGTGTTCGAAGGCATTCAGTGGCGGGTCGAAGTCGTAACGCGCATGGCGCGGGTTCAGGGCGGCAATCGCCAGGCCAAGGCCATGGGCTGCCAGGCGCAGGCTCAGTTGGGTTTCGATATCCAGCAGACAGGCCAGCGCCGCCTCGACGCCCGGGCGTGGCGGTGTGCGAATCTCGATGCCTTTCACCGCCAGGGTGCTGAAACTGCCGTCGGGATGGGCGCGTTCGTCACCTTCCAGGTACCAGTAGCCGCTGCGGATGCCCATGTCGCCAGCGGCCAGCTCGGGATCGTCCAGGCCGGGCTTGTCAGCGAGCAGGGCGCTGAGTTCAAGGAAGTCCAGGTTGGTGAAGTCGCGGATGCGTCCGGCCTGTGGTCCGCCGCTGTCGATCAGCAGGTATTCGAACTCGATGCCGAAAAGCGGCATGGCTTTGGGCTGTGGCATGGGGCATCTCCCGGCTGGGGAGCGCTGTTCGGCGCTCGGACGAGACAACCACTGTCAGGGTGGCCCCGAACCGGTTCAATCGCAACCGGGGCACGCGCTAGTGTTTACCGGTCGGGTGCTGAGCGCAGCGATACCCATCGCGTGGTCTTGCCCCTTATCGGGTATCGGCGCGATGCCACCGGGTGGACTGGAAAGCAGTCAGTCCCGCGCAACAGCTGATGCTCATCAAGCCAAAATGAAACAGGCGGAGCTCTGTCGAGGTCCGCCTGTTTATATGCTGCGTGAGCCTAGCGCTTAGTGCACACGCTGACCCGGTTTGGCGCCGCTGTCCGGGCTGAGCAGATAGATCTCTTCACCGCCGGGGCCGGCGGCCAGCACCATGCCTTCAGAAATGCCGAATTTCATCTTGCGCGCAGCCAGGTTGGCGACGTACAGGGTCAGTCGACCTTCCAGCTTGCTCGGGTCCGGGTAGGCGCTCTTGATGCCGGAGAACACGTTGCGCTTGGCATCACCAATGTCGAGGGTCAGACGCAGCAGCTTGTCGGCGCCTTCGACGAACTCGCATTTTTCGATCAGGGCGATGCGCAGGTCGACAGCGGCGAAGGTGTTGAAATCGATGGTCTCGGCCAGCGGTTCCTTGACCAGTTCGCCGTTACCCCTGGGGGCGCTATCTTGCGAAGCTTCAGCGGTGGCGGCCAGGTCTTCCTTGGATGCTTCGACCATGGCTTCGACCTTGGCTGGCTCGATGCGGGTCATCAGTGGGGTGAAGGGGTTGAGCTGATGATTGGCCAGCTGCGTGTCCAGATCCGTCCAGCTCAGCGGCGCGACGTTAAGGAAATCTTCTGCGGCCTTGGCCAGGTTCGGCAGCACGGGTTTGAGCAGGATGATGAGCTGGCGGAACAGATTGATGCCCAACGCGCAGATCGCCTGCACTTCGGCCTGCTTGCCTTCGACCTTGTTCAGCGCCCAGGGCGCCTTGTCGGCGATCCAGGCGTTGGCGAGGTCCGCCAGGTGCATGACCTCGCGCATGGCGCGGGCGAAGTCACGCTTCTCGTAGGCGTCGGCGATGCTCGGCAAGGCCTCGCTGAAGCTGGCGCGCAGCTCCGGCTCGATGTCGGTGCTCACCAGCACGCCGGCGTTGCCCTTGTGGATAAAACCCGCGCAGCGGCTGGCGATGTTGACCACTTTGCCCACCAGGTCGGAATTGACCTTCTGCACGAAGTCTTCGAGGTTCAGGTCGAGATCGTCGACGCCACGGCCCAGCTTGGACGCGTAGTAGTAGCGCAGGTATTCCGGGTTCAGGTGATCCAGATAGGTGCGCGCTTTGACAAAGGTGCCGCGCGACTTGGACATCTTCTGGCCGTTCACGGTCAGGTAACCGTGCACATTAAGCGCGGTCGGCTTGCGGAAGCCGGCGCCTTCGAGCATGGCGGGCCAGAACAGTGCGTGGAAGTTGATGATGTCCTTGCCAATGAAGTGGTACAGCTCGGCGGTGGAGTCCTTTTTCCAGTACTCATCAAAATCCAGCTCTGGACGGCGCGCGCACAAATTCTTGAAGCTGGCCATGTAGCCGACCGGCGCGTCCAGCCAGACGTAGAAGTACTTGCCCGGCTCATTGGGAATCTCGAAGCCGAAGTAAGGCGCGTCGCGGGAGATATCCCACTCTTGCAGGCCGCCATCCAGCCATTCGGCGATCTTGTTGGCGACCGACTCCTGCAGGGCGCCACTGCGAGTCCACTCTTTCAGCATGGCCTCGAAGTCCGGCAGCTTAAAGAAGAAGTGCTTGGAGTCTTTCAGTACCGGCGTGGCGCCGGAGATGGCCGAGCGCGGGTTCTTCAGCTCGGTGGGCTCGTAGGTGGCGCCGCATTTTTCGCAGTTGTCACCGTACTGATCTTCGGCCGCGCATTTCGGGCAGGTGCCCTTGATGAAACGGTCGGCCAGGAACATGCCCTTTTCCGGGTCGAAATACTGGGTCACCGAGCGGGTGGCGATATGGCCGTTGTCGCGCAGCTTGAGGTAGATGGCGGTAGACAGCTCGCGATTTTCTTCGGCGTGGGTGGAATGGAAGTTGTCGAAATCCACCAGGAAATCGGCGAAGTCGGTCATGTGCTCGGTCTGCACATTGGCGATCAGCTGTTCCGGCGTAATGCCTTCCTTCTCGGCGCGCAGCATGATGGCCGAGCCGTGGGCATCGTCGGCGCACACATAGGTGCAGGTATTGCCGCGCAATTTCTGGTAGCGCACCCACATGTCGGTTTGGATGTACTCGAGCATATGGCCGAGGTGGATCGACCCATTGGCATAGGGCAGGGCGCTGGTGACGAGAATCTTGCGGACTTCGGACATGGGAATGGCTGCACCGGTAAAACGAGGAAGGCGGCAACTATAAAGGAAGCGGCCGGGTACAGGCCACTGGCGGCAGGCAAGTGTGGCAAGGCTGGAACCTGGCGCTGGGCCGATCAGCGTTTCTGCTGGAGCCGCAAGCCGGCTGCTGCTGCTAAGATAACTGCCTGTTTTACTCGGTCTTTCCTGGAGCCCCCATGCCTGTCACCCGTGAAGCGGTTGAAGCCGCGCTGCGTCAATACATCGATCCGCATCTTAATCAGGATCTTGTGAGTGCCGGTTGCGTCAAGCAGATCGATATCAATGGCGATCGCGTCAGTGTGCATCTGGAGCTGGGCTATGCCGCGGCGCTGTTCAAGACAGGGCTGGCGCAGCTCCTGCAAATGGCCCTCGAGAACCTGGACGGCGTTGCCCACGCCGATGTGCGGGTCGACTGCGTGATCGCCGCACACAAAGCCCAGGAGCAGGTGCCGGCGTTGGCCCACGTGAAGAACATCATCGCGGTGTCTTCGGGCAAGGGCGGGGTGGGCAAATCCACCACCGCCGCCAACCTGGCGCTGGCGTTGGCACGCGAAGGCGCACGTGTGGGGATGCTGGATGCGGACATCTATGGTCCCAGTCAGGGCATCATGTTCGGCATCCCCGAGGGGACACGCCCGCAGGTCAGGGATCAGCAGTGGTTCGTTCCGCTGGAAGTCCATGGCGTGCAGGTCATGTCCATGGCATTCCTGACCGATGACAAGACGCCCATGGTGTGGCGCGGGCCAATGGTTTCCGGTGCGCTGCTGCAGTTGATCACCCAGACTGCCTGGAGCGACTTGGATTACTTGGTGATCGACATGCCGCCGGGCACGGGCGACATCCAGCTCACCCTGTCCCAGAAGGTACCGGTTACCGGTTCGGTAATCGTCACGACGCCACAGGATCTGGCGCTGCTGGATGCCAAGAAGGGGGTGGAAATGTTCCGCAAGGTGAACATTCCGGTGCTGGGCGTGGTTGAAAACATGGCCGTGCATATTTGCTCGAACTGCGGTCACGCCGAGCACCTGTTTGGCGAAGGTGGCGGTGAGAAGCTGGCGACGCAGTACAACGTCGAGCTGCTGGCCTCGCTACCGCTGTCCATGGCGATTCGCAGCCAGTCGGATGCTGGCACGCCGACAGTGATTGCCGATCCGGAAAGCCAGATCGCGATGATTTACCAGCAGATGGCACGCACAGTGGGTGCCCGTATCGCCCAAAGTGGGCAGATCGTTGCGCAGTCGATGCCCAAGATCGAAATCAGCGACGACTGAAAACCTGCTGCGGGTGGCAGCGCGGCTGCCACCCGCAGCCTGGGCATGAAACGACAGGCATAAAAAAACCCGCCGAAGCGGGTTTTTTTTAAGCTTTAAAGCTCAGGTTAGATAACCTGGACTTCTTCAGCTTGCATGCCTTTCTGGCCGCGGGTAGCGACGAAAGAGACTTGCTGGCCTTCTTTCAGGCTCTTGAAACCGTCGCTCTGGATAGCGCGGAAGTGTACGAAGAGGTCGTCACCGGATTGCGGAGTGATGAAGCCGAAGCCTTTTTCATCGTTGAACCACTTAACGGTACCGGTTTGGCGATTGGACATGTGAATGTCTCCTTGAACGGATTTTGAAAAGATGCTCGGAAAAGCCCGAACTGGAACTGTGTGCAAGGAGTACAAGGAGTCGAAGCAATGAATGGATCGAAATCTAAACATGTCGCGATTCGCGGTGACACATGCAGCAGCAGCTAGGGACACACAGTACCCGATTTTTACGGGAACACCAGTGTTTTTTTCATTCATCGACAATCGACCGCGCGAAGTGATAATTCGTCCGCCTTTATTGCCGCGGCAACGGAGACACCGCACGGCTGAGAGCTCAGGTCAGGGCCGGTTTGAGGCAGTGCCCGTTTCGCATGACCCGGCTTTGCGGCAGAAGCCCCAGCCCGGTTACGATACGCGCTTTATTGACAGTGGCAGGCATCGCACCATGAGTATCAAATCGGACAAGTGGATTCGCCGCATGGCCCAGGAACACGGCATGATCGAGCCCTTCGTCGAGCGCCAGGTGCGCACCGAAGGCAGCGAGCGGCTGATTTCCTACGGTGTTTCGAGCTACGGCTACGACGTTCGCTGCGCCGACGAATTCAAGGTTTTCACCAATATTCACTCGGCCACGGTCGACCCGAAGAATTTCGATGAACGAAGCTTCGTCGACGTGAAGGGCCCGGTGTGCATCATTCCCCCGAACTCCTTCGCCTTGGCTCGTACCGTCGAATACTTTCGCATTCCCCGCAATGTGTTGACCATTTGCCTGGGTAAGAGCACCTATGCGCGTTGCGGCATCATCGTCAACGTCACGCCGCTGGAGCCGGAGTGGGAAGGTCACGTAACCCTGGAGTTCTCCAACACCACCACTCTGCCGGCGAAAATCTATGCCAACGAAGGTGTGGCGCAGATGTTGTTCCTAGAGTCTGACGAGCCGTGCGAAGTGTCCTACAAGGATCGCGGCGGCAAATATCAGGGTCAGACCGGTGTCACCCTGCCCAAGGCGTAATCAACAGGATGGTGCCTGAGGGCCCCATTCTGTGCCGACCTGTTCTGCGAACTCAAAACGACGCGATGATGCGCCCCAGCACGGCCATGGCCTGTTCGCTGCGGACATCCCAAGGATGGCCGTAATTCAGGCGCGCACAATTGCCGAAACGTCGGGTGGCGGAAAAGATCGGCCCCGGTGCAAGGCTGATGCCCTGGGCCAACGCCTGTTGGAACAGTTGCAGTGAGTCGACCTGCTGGGGGAATTCGAACCAGAGGAAATACCCGCCGCCGGGACGAGTCACTCGCGTGTTGGGGGGAAAGTGCCGAGCCGCCGAGGCCAGCATCGATGCCTGTTGCGTTTCCAGGGAGTGGCGCAGCTTGCGTAGATGCCGGTCGTAGCCGCCGTGCTGCAGGTAGTCGGCCAAGGCGGCCTGGATTGGCACAGACGGGGAAATGGTGGTCATCAGCTTGAGTCTGCTGATCTGCTCGGCGTAGCGGCCGCCTGCCACCCAGCCGACTCGGTAGCCGGGTGCCAGGCATTTGGAAAATGAGCCGCAATGCATTACCAGGCCCTCATCATCCAAACTTTTCACCGGACGTGGCGGCTGAATGCCGAAATACAGTTCGGCGTACACGTCATCTTCGATCATCGGCACCTGATGGCGCTGCAGTAATGCATACAGCCGGCGCTTTTTCTCAGCGTCCAGGCTGGCGCCCAGTGGGTTTTGAAAACTGCTCATGAACCAGCAGGCCTTAATCGGCAGCTGGGCCAGTCGGTCGGCAAGGATGCCCAGATCGATGCCGTCGCGTGGGTGCACGGGAATTTCCACGGCCTTGAGCTTGAGGCGCTCTAACACCTGCAAGGTGGCATAAAAGGCCGGCGCTTCGATGGCCACCAGGTCGCCCGGTTCGGTCACCACCTGCAGACAGAGATTGAGCGCTTCCATCGCCCCGGTGGTAATCACCAGTTCCTCGGGCGGCAACATCACGCCGCTGACCATATAACGCAGGGCCAACTGACGACGCAGATCGGGATTGCCGGTGGTCATGTCGGTGATGACCGCGTGGGGGGGCAGTGCGCGGATGCTCTGCGCCATCGAGCGGGCCAGGCGAGCGAGAGGAAACAGGTCAGGGCTCGGGAAGGCCGAGCCGAACGGCACTGTGTTGGGGTCTTTCAGTGAATCCAGTACGGAAAAGACCAGGTCGCTGACGTCCACTTCGGTCGCCCCTGTAGAACGTGGGCCGATCTCCGGTTCTGGCAGCGGGCGTTGGGCATGTTCGCGTACAAAATACCCCGAACGTGCCCGCGCAAGGATCAGCCCGCGGTCTTCAAGCAGGTAATAGGCCTGGAACACCGTGGAGGGGCTGACGCCATAGATGCGGCTGGCATTGCGTACCGACGGCACTCTTTCGCCGGGAGCTAATACGCCACTGCGGATCAGGCCGGCAATTTCATCGGCTAACCGTTCGTAGCGCTTCATAGTGTCTTGCTGAATGGCGGAGGGAGGCTGCCACTCTACCGGTTGATGCGTTGCCATGCGATATCGTTCCTGATGTCTGTTTACGCAGCGCAAGGCACGCTCAGAGGAACGTGGGTTAATTCCCCTGAGCGAGGGCCGCGCCAAGCGGGCTTTTAGACGTGCATCGGTAGCGTCCGGTGATGCATAGCGAAACGACAACGCGCCTAGCGATGCATGGGTGCGACAAACGTGCTTTTGGCGCTGACCTTATGTTCCGGCTGATCCACCTCCATTACCTGGAAATACACAGGCTGGGTAGGGCTGGCGGCCCGTTCGGTGGTCAGCGCCACACTCACCGGCAGGTCGAGGATTTCTCCCGCGTTCAAATGCACTTCACGGGTGCCCTGCAGGACAAAAGGTCCAGGCTCGAGCAGTGACACGACGTAGCGGTGCGGCTGCTGGGTCTTGTTGATGATCTTCAGACGATAAATGTTCTCGATCTGTCCGGCGGTGTTTTCCCGATACAGGCCGCGATCCTTGGTGATGTCCAGGGACAGCAGCGGGCGGGCTTGCCAGGCCCAGACGAAGGCCGCACACATCACCAGCAGCATGGCGGCGTAACCGACCAGCCGTGGACGCAGCAGGCGGGTCTTGCCGCCAGCCAGCACATGTTCGGAGCTGTAGCGCACTAGGCCGCGTGGATAGCCCATCTTGTCCATCACCTCGTCGCATGCGTCGATGCACGCCCCGCAGCTCAGGCAGTCCAGTTGCAGGCCGTCGCGGATATCGATCCCGGTAGGGCAGACCTGTACGCAGATCGTGCAGTCAATACAGTCGCCCAGGCCGCTTGCACGATGATCGACATCCTTGCGTCGCGGGCCACGCGCCTCGCCTCGGGCGGCATCGTAGGAGACGACCAGTGTGTCGGCATCGAACATCACGCTCTGAAAGCGCGAATAGGGGCACATGTCGCGACACACTTTTTCACGCAGCCAGCCGGCATTCAGGTAGGTGGCAGTGGTGAAAAAAGCCACCCAGAAGGCTGTGGTCAGACCCAGTTGCAGCGTGACCAGCTCGCTTACCAGTTCACGAATCGGCGTGAAGTAGCCAACAAAGGTGATGCCCGTCGACAGGCCGATGGCCAACCAAAGCCCGTGCTTGGCCGAGCGACGCAGCAGCTTGTTGATTGACCAGGGGGCAGCGTCGAGTTTGATGCGCTGGTTGCGGTCGCCTTCGGTGACTTTTTCTGCCCACATGAACACCCAGGTGAACACGCTTTGCGGGCAGGTGTAGCCACACCAGACGCGTCCGGCGAACACCGTAATGAAGAACAGGCCGAAGGCGCAGATGATCAACAGCGCCGACAGCAGGATCAGGTCCTGCGGCCAGACAGTGGCGCCGAAAATATAAAACTTGCGCTCAGCCAGGTCCCAGAGCACGGCTTGGCGATCGCCCCAATTCAGCCAGGCGGTGCCGAAGAACAACAGAAACAGAAAGCCGGCACCGAACAGGCGCAGATTGCGGAAAAGGCCCGTAAAGCTGCGGGTATGAATGGGACCGCCCAATTGGGCGGGCGTCAGGCGCAGAGGCTGACGCGGGTCGAGAGTCTCGACGATCTTGGCGGGGATGCGCTCGGTCATGGCGACTTCCATCAGGTAAATGATGGGCAGTAATGGTGGAGGCCACGCTGATTGGATAACAGACCCAGATTTGTCATTTAAAACCGGATCAGATGGGCGCTCCAGGCTCTTCTGGATGGTGAGCTCAAGCCGGCACGACAGCATTGCCTGTACAAAAAAGTACACCGGCGGACCTTGCTGCCGACGCGCTCAGGGGCTGCTCTCGACAGGCGATGCCGGGAAAACACTGCACTGATTGAAAAAACGGCGGTCTGTTGCTGTACGCCGGTTCCCGGACACACGAGGATGAGTCCATGTTTGGTCTGGAGGCTCTTGAGCTCGCGCGAATCCAGTTTGCCTTCACGGTTTCATTTCACATTTTGTTCCCAGCCATCACCATCGGCCTGGCCAGTTACCTGGCGGTGCTTGAAGGCCTGTGGCTGAAAACGCATCAGACCGTCTACCGCGATCTCTACCATTTCTGGTCGAAGATCTTTGCCGTCAACTTCGGCATGGGCGTGGTATCCGGGCTGGTCATGGCCTACCAGTTCGGCACCAACTGGAGCGTATTTTCCGATTTCGCGGGCAATATCACCGGCCCCTTGCTGACCTATGAAGTGCTCACCGCGTTCTTTCTGGAGGCGGGCTTTCTGGGAGTCATGCTGTTCGGCTGGAATCGCGTAGGGCCGGGCTTGCACTTTTTTTCCACGCTGATGGTGGCCCTCGGTACGCTGATTTCCACCTTCTGGATTCTCGCGTCGAACAGCTGGATGCATACCCCCCAGGGGCATGAAATCATCGATGGCCGGGCGGTACCGGTGGACTGGCTGCTGGTGATCTTTAACCCGTCCTTTCCCTACCGACTGACGCATATGGCGATCGCGGCATTTCTGGCCACGGCGTTCTTCGTCGGCGCCTCGGCGGCTTGGCACCTGTTGCGTGGGCGCGACAATCCGGCGGTGCGCAAGATGCTGTCGATGGCCATGTGGATGGCGCTGATCGTCACGCCGATCCAGGCGGTGGTGGGTGATTACCACGGCCTCAACACCCTTGAATACCAGCCTGCAAAGATTGCCGCCATCGAGGGCCATTGGGAAAACGTGCCGGGCGAAGCAACGCCGTTGATCCTGTTTGGTTGGCCGGACATGCAGCGCGAGGAAACCCGCTTCAAGGTGGAAATCCCTTACCTGGGCAGTCTGATCCTGCGTCATAGCCTGACTGAACAGGTGCCTGCCCTAAAGGACTTTCCCCCCGAGGATCGCGCCAATTCGACCATCGTGTTCTGGACCTTCCGGGTGATGGTCGGGCTTGGCCTGCTGATGATTGTCACGGGCGTATGGAGCCTGTGGCTACGCCGTAAGGAACGCTTGTACACGTCTCGCCCCTTCCTGCGCCTGGTGCTGTGGATGGGACCGTCCGGGTTGATCGCGCTGCTGGCCGGCTGGTTCACCACCGAGATTGGCCGTCAGCCCTGGGTGGTGCATGGACTGTTGCGCACCGCCGACGCCGTATCCGCCCATGGTGTGGCGCAAATGAGCCTGACCCTGGTGATGTTCGTGGTGGTCTACTTCGCGGTATTTGGCGTCGGCTTCTATTACGTGCTGCGTTTGGTGGGCAAAGGACCGGTACCCGATGAAGGCCGTGAAACCGGCAGCGGCGGCCCAGGTCGTCCGCGCACGCCGGCCCGGCCGATTTCGGCGGCCGATGAAGGTTTTCCGGAAGGACGCAGCGACCAACTCGGCGCGAGGAACTGAGCCATGGCCATCGATCTGTCTCTGATCTGGGCGGTGATCATCATCTTTGGGGTGATGATGTATGTGGTGATGGATGGCTTCGATCTGGGTATCGGGATCATTTTTCCCTTCGTCCCGGATAGCCGTGACCGAGACGTGATGATGAACACTGTGGCGCCGGTCTGGGACGGCAATGAAACCTGGCTGGTGCTGGGTGGCGCTGGGTTGTTCGCAGCGTTTCCACTGGCGTATTCGGTGGTGCTGTCGGCGCTGTATTTGCCCATTATCTTCATGCTGATCGGCTTGATTTTCCGGGGCGTCGCCTTCGAGTTCCGTTTCAAGGCCAGCGAGGAGCAGCAACATTTGTGGGACAAGGCGTTTATTGGTGGCTCATTGCTCGCCACGTTCTCCCAAGGCGTGGTGCTGGGAGCCTTCATCGATGGTTTGCCAGTAGTCGATCGCACCTACGCCGGTGGCGCGCTGGACTGGCTGACGCCGTTTTCGGTGTTTTGCGGTTTGGCGTTGATCGTCGCCTATGCATTGCTGGGCTGTACCTGGCTGATGATCAAGACCAGCGGTGCGCTGCTGCAGCGCATGCACGACCTGGGGACTCCTCTGGTCTGGGCGGTACTGGTGGTGACCGGAATTGTCAGCGTGTGGACCCCGTTGGCCCATGAGGAGATCGCCGCCCGCTGGTTCAGCCTGCCCAATCTGTTCTGGTTTCTACCTGTGCCGATTCTGGTGCTGCTCTGTACCTACGCCTTGCTGCGGGCTATTCGCAGAAATGCCCATTACACGCCTTTTTTGCTGACCTTGGCGCTGATCTTCCTCGGCTACAGTGGCTTGGGTATCAGTCTGTGGCCAAATATCATTCCGCCGTCGGTGAGTATCTGGGACGCCGCCGCCTCGCCGAAAAGCCAGGCCTTCACGCTGGTTGGCGCGCTGTTCATCATTCCGCTGATTCTGGTCTACACCGCGTGGAGCTATTACGTGTTCCGCGGCAAAGTCACCCCGGAGAGCGGCTATCACTGAGCATCAGAGACCAGGGCGTATGAAGCACGAGCACAGCCATGAGGCCAGGCCGTTGTGGCAGCGGCTGGCCTGGTTATTGGGACTTTGGTGTGCCAGTGTGCTGGCACTGGGCGGGCTGGCTTATCTGCTTCGCCTATTCATGCGCGCCGCTGGGTTTGGCACTTGAGGCTGGTGGTCTGTCTGATCAATTACGGCACCGGGCTCAACCAACCGCATACGCTGTTAATGACAATCGTCTGGGGTCGCCTTGCGGTATTCGAGCACTTTTTGGACCTGGAAACTGCCCGGGAAATCGCGGCACAGCGGGCAATCCAAGGTAGGCCCAGGCTTCCCCTGCAGGACGGCGAAGGCTTCTTCATCGGCTTCGTTGACCAGACTGGGGTAACGACTCAGCAGATACGCTTGAGTCTTCTCGTCGGCCACCACCCAAAGCGGCTCCTCGGTATTGCAGGGCACGATCACCTGCATTTCCGGCGTCATGACCAAGTGGCCGCGATAGATCACGGGCTCACCTGGGACCGGAGCGGGAACGGGCGCGGTGGCGCAACCGGCCAGGGTAAAGGCAATCAGGCATAAGCCAGCAAAGCGCATGGTAGTCACCGTGGTCATTTAATCGACGTGTCTGCGGTGGGGTACCGGCTCATGGCCTGGTCCTATCAAAGGGAGGCGGCATGAGCCGGAGCTCGCCGGAAGGCCGGCGCAACGTCAGAATCCGTAATTGATACCAAACGACAGCAGGTCGACATCCTCAACCAGATTGATCCATTCCAGGTTGATGGACAGGTTGCGCTCAATGCCAATATCCAGTCCGAGGCCGCTGCTGACGTCCCGATCGGACCAGTCATTCACCATGCCGTAACGGGTATAGGTTTTCAGTTCGGCACGGCTGTAGCCGACCAGACCATATACGGAAAAATTGTGGTTCAGCGGCAGAATGGCTTTGGCATAGAGGCCGGCATAATTGTCGATCTCATAGGTGCGGTGATCTACCGAGTCATCAAACAGGCCAGTGCCCAGGCGCGCTTCGACAGCAAAGTTCTGATTGGCTTGATAGCCCAGCTTGTAACCGAGGGAAGTGAGATCGGCGTGATCGATTTCTACCCTCGAAATGCTGGCGCCAACATAGGGCCCCATCTGAGCCTGTGCGCTGGCAAGTGTCGCAAGCCCGACTGCAAAAACGGCGGCTTTAAGAACGGTTTTCATACTGACCTCATGTTGAAAAATGCACCGAAGGGTAGCGTATCGATGCATTCAGGTTCAATCAGTTATCTGGCTTCCATGGGATTACTTCACGACTGCCTATGTTTTCCAAGCGGCGCTTTTGTGCGTAACCCAATTGATAAGCCGATTTAACGGCCAATCACGTTGAAATCAGAGAGGCCAGTTGCCAGGCTGCCAGAGCCGTCATCGCCATAAGAACACCGCAACTCATCACAAATACGCGCATGCGTTTAGGTACATGGTTGGTGCCTATGTGTATGCGAGCATGCATATATCGCAAGGCAATGAATATCCAGGCCAGGGCAATGCTGAGAAGGGTAACGCCATTGATGGTAAAAAGAATCAGGCACAAGGCATAGAAGAGCACCGGAGTTTCAAACTGGTTAGCGATATTGTTTGACACCTTGATCACGGCATCCGGCCAGGCCTTATTGTCTAGAGCCGCTTCCTTGATGTTCAACGTTTTAGCCCTGAGTGCCTGGGCCTTACGCAAGGCCAATAGGACGTACATTCCCAGCGTAAGCGCTATTTGCGCCAGCATGGGGAAGAAAATGTAATGCGAATCCATCAATGAACTCCAGATTAAGGTTGGTGGCCCAAAAACGTCGCAGCGGATTAAAGCACAGAGACTGCAAGGCGGACGGTGATGAACCAAAGCACCAGGCTGGACAGAAAATAGGCGGCAAAGCGGAGATTTACCACATTGGTTGTGCAGTGAATCAGGCTGTGAATCGCCCGTAGTCCTACATAAGCCCAGGCTGAGTAAAGAAAGATCATGTCTACATGTTGCGTTGCAAAAAGTATCAGGCAAAGGATGTAAAAGAGGATCGGCAGTTCGAACAGATTTTTCAGGTTATTGGATGAATTGTTGATTTCAGCAGGCAGGACGGAATTTAGTTGCTCGGGGGTCGCAATATGTTGTGGATCTATGCGGTTATTCAGTATGAAGGCGAGGCGGCGTACATACATAAATATCCAGACAATGGCGGTCAGCATGATCAAAGCGAACAGCGGTTGGAGGATTAGGTTGTGTTCCATGGAGCGTCCT
Source organism: Pseudomonas sp. B392_1p (assembly GCF_052245235.1). NCBI lineage: Bacteria > Pseudomonadati > Pseudomonadota > Gammaproteobacteria > Pseudomonadales > Pseudomonadaceae > Pseudomonas > Pseudomonas sp. B392_1p. The sequence continues at coordinate 38,437 of NZ_JBQPXM010000005.1, read as the reverse complement.
TGTTAATCACGTGCCGGTCAGCACAGGGCCTGCAGTCTGGAGTTTCTTCACCGATTGGTGCGTGAACGGGTTCCCTTTTATGCCCAGGAGTAGAACGAGGCGACGTGGCAACGCGTGAGAGTGAAAGGGTATCGCTTTTTTTGCCCAACTGGCTGTGCTGCGAAAGTCCTGTGTCGGCTTCGCTCTATCCAGCAGCCCAAGACCGTCGGTCCGTAATGGCTGTTTTAGGTGCTCTTCTGTCGGGCTGACTGAATTCAGCGTGGGAGCTTCCAGTCCCCTTAAGACGTCGTCCGTTACGGGCGGCAACCCTGATGCTGAGATCCACGCCTGATATGGAGGCTCCATGAATACCATTGCCGGTATCTTCGATAACAAAGGCACGCCCCTGGAAAAACAGAAATTCACGTGGAAGGAACTGGCTGGCAAGCCGATCAGCAAGCTTGACGACGATGCGTTTACCCGTGTGCGCATCATCCTCATGAATGGTGTAGAAATCGACGCGTTGCGCCTCAAGCACGGCATTGCCCGCTTCAATAAGGAGCTGCGCCTGCCGCTGGCCCAGGTGCGCCGCACCGAACAACACCAGGCCACCATGATCAACTGGCTAATCGGTGCCGACCACTCACCGCTGGAAACAACCGTGGCCTATGAGCAGGTGGCTATCGAAGTCACTGCAGCGGTAGCCCAGGTCGAACCTGACCCCTACCAAGCGCAAACCTATCGCTTCGGTCTGCTTGAGGATTTCGATCACCTGTATCGCTACTCGGCGATGCTCGATCGCCTGGAAGGCAAGGATGCCAACAATATCCTGCAGGGCTATACCGACATCGTTCCGGGGCGCAAAACCTCAGAACATCATCGTCATCCCGAGAATGACATTCGCGACAACTACGAAAAGAACACCGCAGCGCTGATCACCAAGATCCATGCCGCGCTGATCACCGGAGCTGAGTACCAGACCCACGATTACTACATGAACATTGGCCCATTGTTTGCCGATCCCGTGGCCCGCCAGCTCTACGCTGAAATTGCCTCGGTTGAAGAGCAGCACGTGACTCAATATGGCGCATTGTCCGACCCCACCGAGAGTCATATCGAGAAGTGGATCGTGCATGAGGCGATGGAGGTCTACATGTACGCCAGCTGTGCGGAGCAGGAGACCAACCCGCGGATCAAGGCCATCTGGGAGCGTTTCCTCGACTACGAGTTGGGACACCTGAATGTCGCGTGCGAATGGTTCAAGAAAATTGAAGGTCGCGACCCAGCAGAAATTCTCGCCGGCCCGCTGCCGAAAATGGTGGAGTTCAAGAGTCAGCGCGACTTCGTGCGCCAGGTTCTGGCTGCCGAGGTGGATCTGCGCACAGCCGGCCCCGTTTACGTCAATAAGGACAAGGAGCCCAAGTCCTCGCTCGACTATCGCAAGCACCTGGCCTCGGAAGGGCTCGCATCGGACATCGTGTCTGCGGGCTATCAGTGGGCACCGGGTGGCGAACTTTTCCGCAAGATTTCTTGAAGGAGAACGAACATGGCGACTGCAGCAAAGTTGGGCAGCAATCTGACCGGCATACAGATGTCCCCTAAAGATACGGAGCGGCTGATGGAAGCCGTTGAGCAAATCCTTCCCGATGTACCGGGTGATGACGCTCTGCTCGCGACCGAGCGAGTCAAACGTAATGAAGAGGCCGAGCGTATCGGTTCTGTGCCGATTCCTGGCTCGGCCAAGGGCATGCTCAAATCGACCTTCGACATGATCAAGGGTAAAAGCCCGGAGCTATTGGTCGACAAGCTTGGCGAGCGCCTGGCATTCGAGCGTAGCGGGGTTCGCCTGTACGACGCGATGATCGCCAAGGTCAAAGCCATGAATGTCGTCGGTTCGGATCTGGTGAGCGTACTCCAGCACATCCGTGACGAAGAGTTCGAGCACATGCTGCTGGTCGAGGATGCGATCAAGACCCTGGGTGCGGACCCCACGGCGCAGACCCCATGCGCCGATGTCGCCGCAGTCAAATCAATGGGCTTGATGCAAGTGCTGACCGACCCAAGGACCAACGTTGCGCAGGGGCTCGGCGCGCTCCTGACCGCAGAGCTGGAGGACAACGCAGCCTGGGAGTTGCTTATAGAACTGGCCGAGGCGGGCGGTCATCCGAATATCGCCAAGAGCTTCGAAAAGGCCAAGACCCAGGAAGACGATCACCTGCTGAAGATCAAGTCCATGGTGCGCCGGGATTTGATCAACGATATCAAGTAGGCGATCAAGGCTCTCGGGCGAACGACTGAGAGTGGGCGGGAGTTATCCCGCCTCTCTCATTGCACGGGTTCCGGCAGTCCGACCTACACGCGTTCCGCCCAGAGATCGTATTCATCGGCGTCAATCACGCGCACGCGTACCTTCTCGCCCGCTTGCAAGCTGGGATCGCCAATGAAGACGCTGCCGTCGATTTCCGGCGCGTCGGCGGCGGAGCGGGCCACTGCGCCTTCATGGTCGACTTCATCCACCAACACTTCGATCACGGTACCGATCTTGCGCTGTAGACGGGCAGCGGAAATGGCCTGTTGATGCGCCATGAAACGTTCCCAGCGGTCCTGTTTGATTGCATCCGGCACCGGATCCAAGCCCAGGTCATTGGCGGGTGCACCTTCCACCGGGGAGTATTGGAAGCAGCCGACGCGATCCAGTTGCGCTTCGCTCAGCCAGTCGAGCAGATACTGGAAGTCTTCTTCGGTCTCGCCGGGGAAACCCACAATGAAGGTGGAGCGGATGGTCAGCTCAGGGCAGAGCTCGCGCCAAGCCTTGATGCGCGCCAGGGTCTTGTCCTCGAAGGCCGGGCGTTTCATGGCCTTGAGGATTTTGGGGCTGGCATGCTGGAAAGGAATGTCCAGGTACGGAAGAAGCTTGCCTTCGGCCATCAGTGGGATCACATCGTCCACGTTCGGGTACGGATAGACGTAATGCAGGCGCACCCACACGCCCATGCTCGATAAGGCCTCGCACAATTCCTTCATGCGTGTCTTGACCGGCTGGCCGTCCCAGAAATCGGTCTTGTACTTGAGGTCGACGCCGTACGCGCTGGTGTCCTGGGAAATCACCAGGATCTCCTTGACCCCGGCCTTGACCAGGCGCTGGGCCTCGCTGAGCACGTCGCCTACTGGGCGGCTGACCAGCCTGCCGCGCATCGAGGGGATGATGCAGAAGGCGCAACTGTGGTTGCAGCCTTCAGAAATCTTCAGGTAGGCATAGTGGCGTGGGGTGAGCTTGATGCCTTGCGGTGGCACCAGATCAACGAAGGGATCATGGTCGGTCTTCGGCGGGATGACTTCGTGCACGGCATTGACCACTTGCTCATACTGCTGCGGGCCGGTCACCGCCAGCACACTGGGGTGTACGTCGCGGATATTGCCTTCATTGACCCCCATGCAGCCGGTGACGATCACCTTGCCGTTTTCGGCGATGGCTTCGCCGATGGTGTCCAGGGATTCGGCCTTGGCGCTGTCGATAAAGCCGCAGGTGTTCACCACCACTACATCTGCATCTTCATAGGTGGGAACGATCTCGTAACCTTCCATGCGCAGCTGGGTAAGGATGCGTTCGGAGTCGACGGTGGCCTTAGGGCACCCAAGCGAAATAAACCCTACACTACCTGCGTACTTCTTCGACATGGGTGACCCTCGGATGGTGGCGAGAAAAAATGGCGCGCGAGTATATAGCTATTTGCGGTTTTCTGACCCTAGGCAATCTGCAGGAAATAGTGTCGATCGTCAGCTGCAATATGCGGCGACCTGGGCGGCCGAGCGTGGGCTGACCCTTGACGAAAGCCTGTCACTTCGCGATGAGGGTTTATCGGCCTATCACCAGCGGCATGTGAAGCAGGGCGCCCTTGGGGTTTTCCTGTTGGCGGTCGACGAGGGGCGTATTCCAAGTGGCTCCTTTTTGGTTGTCGAGGGGCTGGATCGGCTGAGTCGTGCCGAACCGATCCAGGCCCAGGCGCAGCTCGCTCAGATCATCAATGCCGGCATAACCGTAGTCACTGCAAGCGACGGCCGCGAGTACAACCGCGAAAGGCTCAAGGCCCAGCCGATGGACCTGGTCTATTCGCTCCTGGTCATGATCCGCGCTCACGAAGAAAGCGATACCAAAAGCAAGCGCGTGAAAGCATCGATTCGTCGCATGTGTGAGAACTGGATCGCCGGTACCTACCGTGGCCAGATCCGCAACGGTAAAGATCCAGAGTGGCTGCGCTGGACGGGCGAGGCCTGGGAGGAAATACCCGAACGGGTGGCGGCTGTTCGACGTGCCCTGGAGCTGTACCGGTCAGGCATCGGCGCCGGCCGGGCTGCCAAGCTGATGCATGACGAAGGGCACATGTATTCGGACTGGGGGATAACAGGGCAGCAGATCTATCGCCTGGTCAAACTGCAGCCCCTACGTGGCGCAAAGAAGCTGAGCGTCGACGGAGAGGACTACCTGCTCGAGGACTACTATCCGCGGCTGCTGAGCGACGACGAATGGCAGTCGTTGCAAGATTTGGTGAACCAACGGCATCGCCGGCGCGGTGCTGGGGAGATCCCCGGCATCATTACCGGCGTCGGGCTGTCCTGGTGCGGTTACTGCGGTACCGCCCTAGTCGCTCAGAACATCATGGGCCGCAAGCGCAAGGAAGACGGCACAGTCCAGGATGGCCATCGTCGTTTGCATTGCTGTTCCTACGCCAAAAATGCCGGCTGTCAGGCGGGCGGTAGCTGCAGCGTCGCGCCGATTGAAAGGGCAATCCTGTCCTATTGCTCCGATCAAATGAACCTGCAGCGCTTGCAGGAACCCACCAGTGACGGTCAGTTGCTGCGCGATCGCGTGGCTACGGCTCGCCGGCGTGTCGAAGAGGTCGATCAGCAATTGGCACGGGTGACCGAAGCGCTGCTGGCCGACGACAGCGGGGCGGCGCCACTGGTGTTCGTGCGCAAGGCGCGTGAGCTCGAGCAACAACTGGAGCAGTGCCAGAACGAGCTGCAGCAGGCCGAGCGCGAGCTGGCAGGGCGCACAACGACCCAGGCCCCGGCCGATGCCGAGCGATGGGCTGAGCTGGCCGTGGGTGTCGCGGCGATGGATTACGCAGCGCGGGAGCAGGTGCGCCAGTTGGTGATGGATACATTTGAGCGCATCGTCATTTACATGCGTGGGATGGATGCCGACCGGTCGAACCAGAACATCGATGTCTTGTTGCTTTCGCGGGCGGGGCAGCGCCGGTTTGTGCGGATCGATCGAAGCAGTGGCGAATGGATGGCCAGTGAAGAGTGGGATGGTTAATAAACCCCTACTTGCACTCCGGGTTTTCTGGGAATACTGTATGCCCATCCAGTAGTAGAAAGAAGCCGTTATGTCCCGTCATGCCGTTGCCTACCAGGCCGTCCCGCCATCCCCTTTTGAACAGCTTGCCCATCGTATCCGTCGTCAGGTCAACAGCCCTGCCGCGCAGTTAAGGCGGCGCACGGTGATCGTGCGGGAGGTGGGCGAGCGGGTGGACGATTGGGATTTGTTGATCGAGCAGTTGGGTGCGGAGGACAGCGTGCGCATGACGCACCTTGAAGGCGGTGCGATTCAGTTGTGCTGGACCAATCAGCATCCGGATTAACCTCCGGTTCTATAAATAGTTACTTGCGGTGTTGATTTATATCGTTACCTGCGGTTAATCTGTTTTCCGACAGTTCATGTCAGCGCTTTGCGCTGACCTGATCGCTTCGGAGGCTCACCGCATGAATACCCTCACCCTTTCCGCCGATGCCCGGTCGCAACTGGCCGAGCAGATCTCCCAGGACGGCACCTTCATTCACGGCCTGTGCAATTCACAAGGCCTGACGGTTGCCCTTGCCTATGTCGTCATTGAGCAGTGCGGCGCAGCCATCCAGGTGCGTATCGAACTGGGCGAGACCCGCAACAGCCTGACTCTGGCCCGTTGCGAGGCCACTGCCACGTGTGTGGCCTGCTTCATCGAGAAGCTGGCCAACGGCGGGTCGCCCTCGACGGTGGCGGATGTTGATCAGTACCTGCAGGTCGGCGATCTGGAAGCGCTGCTGCGTGAAGCGATCCGTGTCGGCCAGGGCACCTATTGCCTGCCGGCGGGGGACACCGACCTCGGCCTGTACCTGATGCTGAGCCCCGCCCGCAGCGATCATCGCCGTGTGGCCTTTCGCTTCGAGCTGAACGACGAAAACCTGACCCTTCCGTTGCTGCTGCCCACCAACCCACAGCTGGCCTATGAGCTGCTGGAGTCCTGTGTGCACGAGCTACTGGTCAACTACCGCTCCAGTGCGGCCTGAGGTGGCCATGCCTACGCATGCCATCAACCGGCCCGCTCGCTGGATCCTGGGAGTTATCGCGGTGGCGTTGTCGAGCGTGACAGCGCTCTCGGTGGCCATGGCCCTGTTCGCGCTGATCGCCGATCCGCTGTTGGCCGTGGTGTTCGCCGGGGCAGCGGTGTTGCTGGATGCCTACAAGTACCTGGCATGGCCGATTGCCTTGGGGTTGTTTGCAGCGGGCAAGCAGCTCAGCGCGGTGCTGATGATCACCTCGGCCCTGGTGCTGGGTGCGGTATCGGCCTGGGCCACCTACGACCGCCTTCTGACGTCGATCATGACCGGCCAGGCCCGTCACGCGGCAATCAATGAGCAGCGCATAGCCGACTTACAGGTGATGCGTGCCGATGCCCTGCAACAGCTCGACGCCCTGGACGCGGAAGCGCGTTCAGTGGGTGAGCAGGCGCGGCAACTGCGTGAGCGTGTTGTCGTGACCAAGGCGCAGGAATGGGAGGCAGCAGCCCAGGCGCGCATCGATAACCGCCGCGACAACACCTTGCAGCGCCTGGATGCCGTGTCGGTCGAGCTGACCGAGCTGCGCTCTCGACCTGCCGCGTCGGCAGGGCTGCCCGCATTCATGGCCATCGTGCTGTGTGCCGGCTTTGCCTTTGCCCTGGAAATGGTGCCCGCGCTGATCGGCTCGGCCCTGCGCTTCGGCAGCCTGTCGCGGGTGTCGGCAACAGCGACAACAGCAGCAACAGCCGTGGCGACAACGGCACCACCGACAGCGACAACGGACACGACAACAGCAACAGCAGCCCCGGCAACAGCAGCAGCAACAGATGAACAACGGGCGTTGCCCAGCCCTACCGATAGCGCGCTGTTGGAGACGTTGCGCGACATCGCACGGGCTGTTCCGTCCGGCTCACCCGTATCGCTACGCGACTTCACCGCAGCAGCCAGGGTCGGCAACCGCCGCGCCATGAAGCTGTTCGCTGCCGCGATCGAGCAGGGCGAGCTGCGCAAAACCACCACCGGCTATGTGACCGCCTAGGAGGGCACGACATGACGACATTAACGATCACCTTGCCCGACTCGCTTGGCCGCCGCCTGGTTGAGCACCTGGACGAATACAAACGCGCCGATGCGAAGGCGTCCGCTGCCCTTGCCATAGAGGACTGGAACGCCTTCAACGCTGCGATGAGCGATCGCAACCTGAACGCGGATGGCGTGGTGCTGTTGCTGAAAGACGACTTGAAAACCCTGATCGAAAAGGAGGACGCCCGGCCATGATCGGCATTCCCAAAACCGGCACCCTGGAGCAGGGCTGCATCAGTGCCAACGTTACCAGCGGCTACCAGCTCACCACCGCCGACGGCCGCCCGGCGCGGCTGGCGATCATCGACGACCAGGGCAACGTGGTTGAAGCCGGCGATGCCGTGGCACGCGAGGCGTGGAACGTGTGCATCGCGGTGCAAAAGAATTTCTGGATCGGCCAGGGCCACTTGGTGGTGCACAGCGCGCCGCCGGGTATGGCCAACAAGCCGGCCAAGCGTGAACCCCGCCGGCAGGCGCGTGGCTGAGGCGTATCAGGATCAAACCCCAAGGAGCAGTTATGTTTTTCCGCAATCTGTTGATGTATCGCCTCGTCCCAGACTTTCGTTTCGACGCCGAGGCGTTGCAAGCGGCCATGGCCGAGAAGCCGGCCCGGCCATGTGCCAGCCAAGACCTGTCGACCTACGGGTTCGTTGCCCCCTTCGGCAAGGGTGAGCAGGCCCCGCTGTTGCACGCCAGTCAGGGGTTCTACCTGCTAGCTGCACGGCTGGAGGAGCGCATCCTGCCAGGCAGCGTGGTGCGCGATGCGGTGAAGGATAAGGTCGACGTGATCGAGGCCGAGCAACTGCGCAAGGTCTACAAAAAGGAGCGCGACCAGATCAAGGACGAGATCCTCCTGGACTACTTGCCGCGTGCGTTTACGCGCCGCAAGCAGACCTTTGCCGCCATCGATGCCCAGGCCGGACTGATCTTCGTGGACGCCAGCAGCCCCCGCGCCGCCGAGGATCTGCTGAGTACCCTGCGCGAGTGCCTGGGCAGCCTGCCGGTGCGGCCGTTAAATGTGAAAGTGAGCCCGACCGCGACCTTTACCCAGTGGATGAAAGATCAGGCAGCCAGCAACGGCCTGCATTTGCTCGATCGCGCTACCTTGGCTGACACCCATGAGGGCGGCGGAAAGATTGCCGCTACTCGGCAAGACCTGGGCAGCGACGAGATCCGCGGCCACCTGAACGCAGGCAAGCTGGTGACCACGCTTAGTCTCGCCTGGGATGACAAGCTGTCCTTCCTGATCGATGAAAAGCTGATCATTCGCCAGCTGCATTTTGAGGATCTGCTGCACGACCAGGCCGAGCTGGACCGCGGCGATGACGCCCTGGGCCAACTGGATGCCAGCTTCGTGCTGATGATGCTGACTTTTCGCGAATTCGTACCGGCGCTGATCGAGGCGCTGGGCGGTGAAGAAGTGCCACAGGAGATTTGAGCATGTCACTGAACTGAGGCGTAAAGAAAAGCCCCGCGTGATGCGGGGCTTCTTTTTATACGTTTTCTAGTTCGTACTGTTCGGGCTTGGGCTCGATATGTGCCAGAGACTTGGCTGTGATGCCTACCGCTTTTGCTTTGTTGAAAAGCTGCTTGTCATGAGTCCATATTTCCTTCGCCCCAGCGGCAACAGCGATAGCCAGGATTTGTCGATCATATTTGAGCTTCGCCATCTTGGATTCTGGGTCTAGTTGCTTCATCTCTTGATTTGATACAAGCATGGCGCACTCGACCGCAGCCAATTGATCGAAAGGGAGCACCTCAATAGATTTCACGCTATTTAGCGTATCCAAGTGAGCTTGGTAGTGGCTGTGCTCGATGCCCAAGAGATATTCCGAAACCACCGGCGCAGGAATAACCACAACGCCTTTCAAGGTTTCAACACGCTCAATGAAGGCCTGTGCACGCTGAAAGGCGTTGTCTATGACCTCGCCAGTCTCAGGGTCGCAAAGATCTTTCGCGTACTCATTCTGCATGATCTGAACAAGAACATTGGTATCTATCGCTATTTTCAACCCTAGCCCCTATCTTTCAAAATTTCAGAGTGGGCGTTGGGAATGCTGTCCCACCTACTGCCGCCTGCTGCTTTGAGCCGAGTGATCGCGTCCCTAAAGCCGATGTCTTCCAGCTTTGTGAACGAATCAATAATTAGCTTTATTAGACGCCAGCTACCGTCGCTTCGCCTTTCCCACTCGCCATTGCCATTGACGCGTACTGATTTGAAAAGGTACTGCGCAAGTTTTTCGGCGGTTTCGATGGACGATTCGCAGTTCAGAGTTTCGCCGTTGGCTCCTTCGATCCGAACAGGAACGCTCTCGTCTTTGCCACCCACGCTGTAAAGGCGACCCTGAATGCTGGATGGCTTAACCAGTCGAAGGGGTGCTTCTACGAGTTTGACTTTAGGGAATTGTAAGATTTGCGCGCCGCCGGACCTCAGCGAACCATCCACTTTGTCTTCGGCCATTAAATCTGACAGGCGCTGATAACTGTCACGTGCCTTTTTTGAACCCAGTCCTCCCGCTACTTCCCTGACATGGTTAAGAACTTTTGGGTACTTATTGTCCTCAATGAGCGACATCAGTTGAGCGGACCCTTCTTTGACCGCGTCGAAATGCACAGCATCTTCGGAGCCGTACAGAGTGGAAAGTTCGCGCAGATAGTCCGTCAGCCTTCGCAGGGAAAGCTGGTCGGGCTTGATGCCGTCGAGGTAGAGGGTTAGTTCTTTCATGGCCGGATTATAAAGGCTTGAGGGGTTCATCAGCTATAGACCATGGAACCACACTTTTGGATCAGTCTTAGCTAAACAGCGCACGCTGCCACTGTTCCTCGCCGACGATCGCGATCGGCACGCCGGTCTCGCGCAGTTCCACCGCCTTCAAGATCTTGGTGCCGTAGCTGGTGTGCCGCCATTGCTCGTTGCCGATGCTGCCCACCACCAGGAAGTTCACCTTTTTGCTCACGGATGCGCCGATGACGCCGCCGCGCTCGAGCACGATCTGTTCGCATTCCCTGCGTGGGCCGAAGGCCATAGTGCCGGTGAACAGGAATACCTGGCATTCACAGATGATTTCTGGAGCCGGCTCGTTGAAGGGCAGGGTGTTGGATTCCACGAAGGCATGCGCAGACGGCGCTACCTTCAGGCCCGCGAAGCCGCGCAGGGTATCCAGCAGCTCGGCGGACTCCTCGGCATCGAGCACGCCGTCCTGGAGCATCAGCTGGATGCGCTGGTACAGCAGGTTAATGACCGGGTCGTCCAGGTGCGCGAGCTGGGTCTCAATCCACTGTTGGAGAAACCGCGCCTCCTCGATCTTGACCACGCCATCGGCTGCAATGCCGGCGGCCAGGCCAGCGAGGACATCGGCGCTGCGACGGTCCATACGGGCTGCGTTGAAGAAGCGGCTGTTGGCAAATTCGTTGTGCAGGTCAGACATTTCTCACGTTCCTTGTGGGGAGGATGTGGACTACATGCCGGGGATCTTCGCGTCGATCGCTCGGCCGATGATTTCCCAGGTGCCATCCAGGGGGACGGCCTGGTACTCGGGGTTCAGCGGGACCAGGTAGCCGATGCCGGCGTCCAGGTTGTATCGCTTGAAGGTGGTTTCGCCGGTGATGGTGTGGCGGGCGATGTAGAACTTGCCACTGATGAGGTCGTAGCCCTCTGGACGGATCAGGATCGGCGTGCCTTCCGGAAAGCTGGGCGGGGTATTGGAGGTCATCGACTGGCCTTTGACCTTGAGCCAATAGCCGCCGGGACCGGCGTTTTCAGTAGAGGCCAGCCACTCGTCAGCGATGCCGGTGGGGTGGCTGACGGACGACTCGACGCGTTCACCTGCGGCAATCCAGGTAATGACGGGGTACTCCATGGCGTCCCGGTGGGGTTGGAGCATGGGCGAGACGTTGGCGTGGTCTGTGGTCGCCGCCATTTGGGCAATCTCGGCCGCCAAGCGTGGGCTGAAGCTCTCGACGGGTTCATCTATTAGTCGTGCAAAAGCAGACGCGAATTTGGCATTTAGCGCGTTCGTTCCGCCGAGGTAATGAGCAATCGCTGCCGGGGAGACGCCGATTTCATCAGCGATCTTTTTCTGGCTGAGTTTGAGCGCATTCTTTTTCGCAAGGAAAAGCTCGTGAGCGGCATGGCACTCAGCGAGAAGCTCTGGGGCAAGGATTTTCTTCTTGGACATGCCGCGACTATATACCGTTGGTTAATTTTAGTAATTTACTTGCGGTGTTGATTTGATTGTTACCTGCGGTTAATATCCTCTGAGTCAACTCAGAGGCTTACCGATATGAATCAAATCCAGCTGCCTGAACTCGTCGCCCAGAAGGGGCAGGCTGCGGTTGCTGAAGCGCTTGGCGTTACTCCTGCAGCGATTCATAAAGCGATCCGGGCTGGCCGCCAGATCATCGTTACGGCTCATGACGACGGCACTTATACGGCCGAAGAGCTGCGCCCGTTTCCTTCCCAAAAGAACGTTGCATGACTTGCTTGCCTTGTGCCGAGCGGTCTAGCACGGCCAATGCAGGCGGGTCAGACTCTAGGAGTCCATGCCTCGCATGAACACGTCCAATCCCAGACAGTCCCCCATTTCCCGCGATCAAGTCCTGGTGGCCCATGCCGTCGAGATGATCGCGCGCACACGGCTCAGCCAGGACGATTTCGCCCAGGCACTGAGCAGCCAGCTGCATCGAATGATTCCCGCGAAGGCGTCTGCTAAAGACGTGCCGGATTTCGAGGCCTTGGCCAAGGGCAACGACACGGGGGCATTTTTGAAAGCCTCAGGCGCCTGGCTGCGCCGCGTCGGCCGTTGGTTGAGCGGCGAGGTGGATTTGCCCGGCTGGATCGAGGAGGCCTGGGTGCAGGCGCTCGAGGGCGAGTTCCAGGAGCGCTGCCTGAACGAGCTGGCCAGCCGTCACGGCTTGACCGGCGCTCGCGCCCTGGACGGTGAAGCCTGCCCGGTGGGCGTGTTCGGCCAACTGGTAGCCCGCCTGGGCAAGACGGTGGCTTTGGGCAGCGAGATCCTGGCCGATGGCAAGATCGATGATGCGGATCTGCCGCTGTTGCCGGATTTCATCAGCAAGCTCACTTCTGTCGAAGCACGCTGCGGTGAGCTGCGGGCGAAGGCGCAAAAAGCCATGGCGGAGCAGGGCCGCAGCCTTGTACCTGTGCGAGCGGTAGGCACGGAGCGTAACGGCTCCCGATGAGAGTGAAGCCTTCCCCCAGCACGCCAGAGGCCGGTGCTTACGCCGGCTTGTCGGCGGTGTTGCCTGCGGCAGTTGCCGGGCATGCCGCAGGCCGGCGGCCGCGTGGACTGTCGGAGCTGCAGCGGCGCGGTCTGCTGGGCACGGCGGCCGCGCGGGTAGGGGAGGAGGCACGCGATCGCAATCGCCGCTGGCTGCGCCGGCTGGATGTCCTGCACATGTCGGGCCGTCGCACCAAGCAGCAGCGTTGGGAGGCGCTGGCTGCGCTTGCAGAGCCGATGCTGGCTCGTCTCGACCTGGCCACCCTGGCACTCGGGTGGCTGGATGATAAAGGGGCGTTCCGCCTCAACCGTCAGCGTGGCCTGGCGGAGGACACGGGGCTGTCCGAGTGCCGAGTTTCTCGCACGCTTTCCGCCCTGGAGGCCGCCGGTTATCTGCGCCGGCGTGTGCGTCGCATCTTCAAGAATGGGCTGAACTGGGTCACGCGGGTGACCATTCATATCCGGCCGCGCTTCTTTATCGACCTGGGACTGGGCCATGAGTTGGCCAAGGAGCGCACCCGCAAGAAAGCCAAGCGCGAGAAGCTTCTGCGCGGCGTTAAGGCGCGGCAACAGCAGGACGCGCTCCAGGAGCTAGGCGACAAGGCGCAACGCAAACAGTCGCACCGCCAGGCGCAGGGCGCCCGCAAGGCCAAGGTTGTGGCCATAACCAAGGCTCACGAACAAGACCGCCAGCGCGCCAGAGGCGCCTATGCCCAGGAGCTGGCTGTGGATAACCCTGATCTAACGCCCACGCAGATACGAACTCTCATCGATAAGCGGTTCCCCACCGCCTGACCCACCGTTGGTCGCCAGCCGCTTCGCGGCTCTCTCCCGTTGTCTACCCTCAGATATGGACCGTTAGAGGCCTTGTCGCGCCTCCTGCGCAGCCCTGCGCGCCTGTTTTCCCTTCCTTTACCGCCAGCGGGTGGCGCCCAGGGCCTTCACCCACCGGGCGGCTTTTAGGTATCTGCAAACTTTAAGGTCCAGTGGTACCACTTACAGTTAAAAGCAGAGCCCTTAGGTTCTGCGCCTGCTGAACCCACGGGGGTAGCCGGGTACCTTGTCAGATAATGCCTGGCCACTTCGTGCCTAGCGGCACGGGCCAGGGGGTCGAGGCCGTCGGCCAGCGCGCCGTTATCCTGATACCGGGCGCCTTCCAGTCGCTGTACGCCGAGCAAGACCGTGCTCAATGAAACACCGTGCAACGGCGTTTCGCTCCTTCACGCGCCTGCCTGCGGCATGCCGCGCGGAGCGCGGCGGGTTGAACTCAGCGTAGGGGTCGGTCGAATCCGTTGCGCAAGCCTGCAACACCGAGTTGAAAAAACGTGCCGAAACGAGGATTTTTCCGCATGGCTTGGGGCTTTGCGGGGAGTCGCCGAAGACCCGGGCAGGCGGCCGGCGTGCAACGCGGCTTTCACGGCTTCGCAATTTCTTTCACAGCGTGCAATTCCTGTTCGCGCGCGCGGCCCCGCAGCGGCGCTGGGCGCGGCCCTGGATTGTACTGCCGCCCGAATTGCGCAAAAAACACACGCAGAGTCCGTCGGCGGGAGGGGGATAAGTGCGTTTTCGCCCAGATTTTTTTTGTGGGAGGCGTTTTTGCGGGCGAGGAGAGGGGTGGGCGCGCGCGGCCGCCGGCGGGCATGGGCCGGGCTTGAACCTGGGCGGCAACAGGGGTAGGATTCGTTCCGTCGCGGTCAATCCCGCGACCGGGTTTGGCGACCCGAGTTAATCAAGGCGCACAAGCGCCCCATTTCGACAGCAGGCGCTTTTTTTGTGCCTGCCGTTCCGTGTTATGGCGGCTGTGCGTGGGAGATCCTTCGGGGTCTGCCGGGTCCTTGATTCCCGGTTCGCCAACCTGCGTACAGCTGCCACCCCAATCGTTTGGCGACGATCCGTGGCAGCTCCTCAAATCAAGGAGCATCCCCATGCAACACATCCGCACTCCATCCGTTCACGCTGCCGCCTGGAAGGCCCGCGCATTCGCCGCGCTGCATGCCGATTCGTCTTTGTCTGTACGCCTGGCCCGCTACAACGCCGCCATGGCCAAGGCCAGCGCCCTGGAGGCCGAGGCTCGCCAGCGTGAGATTACCCGCACCGGCGACCCGCGCGCGGCCCTGGCCTGGCTGCAGGCCGGCCGCCCGCTGCGTATCCAAGCAATGAACCTGCGCGACCACCTGCGCCACGTGCGCGCCCTGGAAGAGCTGGCCACGCGCTGCGCCTAAGACGAAAGAACGTCTCTAATTCAGGCGCTGCCCTATGTATGGTGTGGAGTCTGATTAAGGAGTGAAGAAATGGAATCCAAAAAGCGACTCACGATCACCTACCTGCAGAATGGGGTGGCCATGAAGTTGGAGCGTGTTGTACTCGCGGAGCAGGACAGGGCTGGAGTCATCCTAGACATCCTTGCGCATGAGCGGCCGTCTACTCCTGTTTCAGACGTACCTTATGACGCCTCGACACTTGAAAGGCGTGAGTGCCAACTGCGTGACCGTGGCATTACAGACGTGGACTGGAGCTACGAAATTATTGAATGAAGAAAGGGCGCCGATCGGCGCCCTTTGCTTATGCGGTGATGGGGGCCAACTGGCCGTTAAGCTGTTGGGCAGTTGCGGCATTGGCCGTGAACGCGGCCGCGTTGCTGGGCGGCTGGCCGATGGGGTGGGCATGGGCAGCCAGCTGGGTGTTCATCTGCTGCACCAGGTCGACCAGGTCGAGCAGCACCTGCAGGACGTTAACGCCTTCCGAACCGATCCATGTCTTCGGCGCTTCCAGGTGTTGGCCGCCGGCGGCGATGCTTTTGCGCAGGCCTTCGATCTGTTCCAGCAGGTCGCCGCGGATTGTGGCCGTGGCGTTGCCGGTGATGGTGGTGGTCTGGTTGCGGCCGATCGCCTGGTTGTGGTCGCGTCCGGTGGCCAGGTTGAGGTCATCCACTGCACCCAGGGTGGCGCTGCCTCCGGACAGCAGCTTGAGAGCGCCCAGGGCCTCAATGCGCTTGATACCGCCGACCCGCTCGGTGGCGTGTTCGTCGACCTCGATGTCGCTGTGCTGGTAGTGCTCGGCGTTGGCCAGGGCGGTTACCTCGCGCTCCAGGGCGTCGTCGCGGATGCGGCCGTCGGTCTGGCGCAGCCAGTTGCCGTCGGCATCGGCGCGTTGCTGGCAGGCCTCGCTGTGCTGCCAGACCAGATCCCCGTCGGGCACGCGTGGCAGGCTCAGGCCATGGGCGAGGATCTGCTGGACGAAGGGGCGGCTGGGCAGGCCATAGGCGAAACCCACCACCACCCAGGTGCCCAACTCCGGGATGCCGAACAGGCCGCGTTCCTGGCCGCCGCTCGGTACTGGCAGCGGTACCGCGTGCAGGGTGGGCAGATCCGGGTCCGGTGTGCCGTCCGGCAGCAGCACCTGGAGATCCACCGCGTACCGGGGGCGGAAGTCATCGGCGATTGCATGCTCGGCCGGCGCGTCGGGCACGCCCACCACCATCGCGAAACGAGGCAGGTGGTAGGCGCCGGTCAGCTCGGGAAATTGCCGCTCTACGCTG
The DNA here is from genome assembly GCF_052245235.1 of Pseudomonas sp. B392_1p. Taxonomy (NCBI): domain Bacteria; kingdom Pseudomonadati; phylum Pseudomonadota; class Gammaproteobacteria; order Pseudomonadales; family Pseudomonadaceae; genus Pseudomonas; species Pseudomonas sp. B392_1p. The sequence goes on along the minus strand of NZ_JBQPXM010000005.1, from coordinate 22,279 downwards.
CGGCGGATTGCTTCTTCCATTTGATGGCCATCTTGTTGCCGGCCAGCGTCACCGTGGTGATACGCAGGCCGCCGTTGAAGGTTGCGCCCGGCCTAACGCCAGGCAGGGCGGGTATCTGGGCAGTTTGGTTGCCCTGGTAGTCGTCGAAGATCGAGGCGGGCAAGGGCAGGGGGCGGGTGCTCCAAAAGCTGTCGGCCCAGCTGCCCACGTACATTTCCCCGTTGCTCTGTTGCTGCCAGATCAGATCCGGAACGGCGAACACGTGGGCGAGGCTGTCGAGGGCGTGATAGCCATTGCCCAAGTTATAAAAGTAGGGGGCCGGGGTGGTGCTGTAGGGGCGATCGGGGCAATTGAACGTCAGGCCGGTGAGCTCCTGCAGGGCATCAAGTACGCCGCGCAGATCGGTGTGCCGCAGGTTCAGCGGCGTGGGTTGGGCCAGTACGGCCGCCAGTTCACGGCAGAGCAGTACCTGCTGGCCGGCGCCGGCGGCGGTGCAGCTTTCCACGTAGCCAATGAAATGGTCTTGCAGAGCCTGGTCGTTGTAGCCGATTTTGAAAGTGACCAGGCGGCCGCGCAGGGGCTCGGCGCTCTGGACGGTGAAAACCGCCCGTCCAGGCGAGTGAAGATCCAGGCGGATGTTCTCGCTGACCACCTGGACGACTTCGCCGGAAACCCGCAGGACTCGGTTCAGCTTCATGCGAGGGTCTCGTCGACACGCTTGAGGATACGCTCGAACGCGGTGAGCTCTCGACCTGGCTCGGTTTCGGAGGCACCACCGGTGCTTGCCGTAGCGTCACCGTCGGGGCGTCGGGACTCCACTCGTTCGGCCACGGACAAGTGCTCGGTGAGGGTGAACTGCACCATCCAGGCACGCAGGCTGTCGTCTTCCCGGGCGCTCACACCGTCGCTGAACTTTACCTGGCGCACGCCGAAGGCCTCGGCGGTGTCGTTGACGATGCGGTACTGCTTGAGCTCGCCACCTTGTGTGGTGGCTTCGGCCAGACGCAGCAGCGAACGCAGGTGGGTGCTGGCTGTGTACGGGACCATCATCGAGCAGGTCAGGGTCTTGGGCTTGAATCCCTTGTGCGCAGAGGCGCTGTTGCTGGATTGGCCAGACAGGTCGTCGGCCTCAATGCGCAGGTTGGCGGTGACCTTAAGGTTTTTTCCCCTGACGTGTTCGCCGTCGAGTAGCAGTGTCATAGGCCCACCAGCTCCTTCACGAAACTCAGCCCTGGCTGCGAGCCGATCAATACCAGGCCGGCGCACAGCACCCATTCGTGTCCGGGAACCTCGCCCTCGAGCAGCGCATCGCGCAGCTCAGCGGCTGTACCGGGCCCCAGGAAACGCGCGCGCATGCTGCCGTCCGCGCCGTTGTTGGCTACGGCTGCGCGCAGTTCATTGAGTCGTTGTGCCTGGGCGGCGTGCTGGGCGGCCTTCTTGCCGGCCAGGTTGACCAGGTCCGCCAATGGCGCCTGGTCGGCAGCGTAGCCTTCCAGCGCAGCCAACTGAGCTGACATCGCCCGTTGAGCGGCACTGGGCAGGGTAGTGCTGTGCAGCGACAACGAGGCGAAGCCGGGCAGGGTCGAGGCGACAGGCAATTCCCACTTTTCCGATTCGAGGCGGGCCAACTGGCCGGCGCGGTGTTCGGCCTTGACCAAATCCGGGATAGGCAGCAGGGCATTGAAGCGGGCCAGGCTCGCGGCGAACTGGTCGTAGCGGGTAGCTAGAAACAGGATCACCAGGGCGCACTGAGGCCCGGCCGGACGTGCTGGGTCGTTGTCCACCAGCTTGCTGGCGAGCATTTCCATCAGGTTTGGTGCCGAAAGATAACGCTGCTTGCCCTGCCCTTGACCCATGCCAAATTGGAACGGCGTCACCGCCAGGCAGGCGAGCGGTTCGGCCAATTGGCCGGTCAGGGCCGCGCGACCTGCCGCACCGGCAGACCGCGCCGGGGAGCCCACCGGACTGAGGTCAGTGGTGGCCAGGCCGTCCAAGACAGAGAGGCGCTGCGCGGTGTTGTCCAGCTCGCTGACGGCCAGGTCCTGGGCTGCGGTGAGGTTGGCCAACCACTGGGTGGCCTGTTCGGGCCAGCGCAGAGTGATGGGGGACCAGGTCACGCTGAGATAGTTTCAGGGAGTGGGTAGCGGGCTTTGATCGCTTGCACTGCGGCAATCCAGGCGGTGTAGTCGGGCTCTAAACCTGTCGACAGGGCGTCGTACTCGGCTTCGTTTTTCAGAGGGTCGGACTCTGCTGCATAGGCCTCCCGGCGCAATGCCTGAACCTGCTCGACGGTTAACGGCTCGTTGTCCGGCTTAACGTAGGCTTGGATCTCACCGTATTCACCGGCAAGCGCTCTGGCATGGATTTCCTGTCCCGAGGCATCGTCGGGCGATGCGGTAAACGGAATCCATCCATGTGCTGGGTGATTGATTTCACAATCAATGGCGCCCGTGGCCGTGAACCGCAGTTTTTTGATTTCCATTTAGGCGATCCTCAAAAAAAGCGTTCTGGTATTCATGCCGCTAAGGCGACCCATAACCCGCCATGTTCCAGCTGGTTTGGGAGAGGTTGCCGTGTTCCCCTCTGTAGTTGCGTACTCCAAGTTAGACCCGGCAACGGTGGAGCCTGGCTCATACACACCACTTAGCCCTTTACACAAGGCGTAGCTACCAACGCTGCCCAGCGGCGCTGCTGCTATCGCAGCCATTACCGAAGTGGCAGTGGCCGCCGCGCTGATGGTTACGTTAGAGCCAGCATTAACCGAGACCCCGTTAATAGTGATAGCGGTAGCTAGCTTGGTGGCCGTTGCGGCGTTACCCGTAGTGTTTTGGTTCAGCGTCGGGATTCGTGCCGCTGCCAATGTGCCGCTGCTGATCTTCCCAGCATCTAGGCTGGGAATATCCGCCGCCACCAGGGCAGCGCCGCTGGTGACCAAGCCTTTTGCATTAATGGTGACCTTGGGGTAAGTGCCGGCCACCGCTCCGCTGTTGGCCAGAGTCAACGCGATAGCCGTGTTCGCAGAACCATCGAACGATGCCGATCCGGTGGCAGCGCCAGTCGCGGAAATCGTGCGTGCGGTAGCCAGTTTGCTCGCCGAAACTGCGTTGCTGTTCTTGCCGAGTTTTCCAGCCAGCTCATGAATAAGGGGAGTGTCCAGCAACACAGTGGAGCGTTGATCAGTGATCACGCCTGCACTACTGACCTGGGCGATCGGGATGCAGTAATGGGGCACGCCACTGCTGTCAATGTAATCCGTCTTGCCGGTGCCATACACCACCGCCCAGGTGGCTACTACGTCGTTCATTTGGCGCTGCAGAGCGATGTCCACCCAGACGGTCGTGGGAAGCGCCGGCATGGTCATCGGGAACGCAGCACCGGATTCGATCCGGATGCCTTCCAGGTACGCGATGCCCGGCTTGAGTTGATACGCGCTGCCTGACTTTTCCAGCTGCAACGCGTTGCCCAGGAAGCAGGCGCGACCGTAGATGTCGCGGTTGCTCAACCGCTCGCGCTCGTCGATGCCTTTGAGACGTGCGGTGAAGTCGTACTGCCAGGTGCTGGCATCAATGGTGATGCCAGTCAGCTCCAGGGCACCGTCGAACTCCAGCAGGAAATTGCGAGTCAGGTTGTTGCCAATCTGCAGTGGCTGGATGTTGCGGCGCTTCTGCTGCAGTGGCACGTAAGACACGGCGAACAGGACACCCTCGGCGGATTCCAGGCCGACCCAGTTGAAGTCCCAATCACCGACATCGGAGCCCAGCATCACGCTGTAAACCACTTGGTTGGGGTTCACGTAGCCCTTGTTGTCGGGGGCAATAGTGGCGGTGTGCACGATCTGCGCCGCCGGCGGCTTGCCGGCGCTGCGATCCACTTCGGTGTTCGGGTCCAGGCCGGGCACATTGGCGAATACGAAGCGTGCGATGTCCAGGACTTGTTGCGCGCCTTGTTTCTGGGCTTTCAGGCTTTCGCCTGCAAGGGTAATAGCAGCTCCCAATGGGGCCTCCTACAGCTTGGCAATCAGCGTTTGCTGGTCATCGTTGAAGTCCACGATTCCCATGCGCAGGCGTATGGGGGTTACGGTTTCGAATTCGTAGCGGCGGCAGGTCCGCCCGTACTGCTGCACCAGGACGCGCAATAGTTCAGGGTTTTGGGATAGCTGCGAATCGGAGAGGCGCAGCAACACGATGTCCCAGTCGCGGCCGTCCTGGCGCTCCAGGATCTCGACATAGCCAACTCCCAGACGCACCAGGACCCGCTTCATGCCGGCAGTACTGCCGGCGTCCACGGCGTTGATGAAGGCATGCTTCACCCGCAGTCGATACAGGCTTTCCGGCTCGCCCTTGAAGCGGTCGATATCGCGCTGCCAGGCAATCAGGTCAAGGATGGCCAGGTGGCAGGTTTCCGGGTCCATCTGCAGCAGCGGCCAGCGCAGCCACTCGGCCACCTGTTGCCACCAACGTTCTGCGGCCAGCTTGAGCTTGGTCAGCTCAGGGCCACTGAGCCAAAACGGCAGGTCAATCTTCATCGCCGAACACCACCAGCAGGGTCTGGATTCTGGGGATGGCCATCTCCGACACAATGTCGTCGTTGGCGAATTTCAGGGACGTGATGCGTGGAAATTGCTGATGCAGTTCCTCACCCAGCCGGCTGAATGAAAACCGAGATTGGGGGAACGTCAGCGTCGGTTGGTAGTTGTGGGCAGTGCTCTCGCGGAAAGCGGCGCGGCAGAACTGGTCGATCTGGCTGCGCAATTCGGCACGTTGCTCGGTGCTCAGGTTGTCCACGGGCCAAACGGTCAGGCTGATGGCGTGCTGGGTCTCCGGCATGGCGAAGGTTTGCAGGTCGTCACCGTGGCCATGGTTGCCCGAATCGCGGATATGCGCGTTGATCTGCTCGAGGTAGGTCTGCGCCGGGGCATCAGCTTCGAATAGCACGTAGGCATTGGCACTGCCCGGGCCACGTGGGGCGTTGTGGTCGAAGTAGATCCCGTCTGGACGCACGCCCGGAAAGGCTGCGATGAGCGCACGGTAAACCGCGTCGGTGTGCCACTGGTTGACCGCGCTGAACTGGTTGCGCACGCGCAGGCGCAGCTCGTCGTCGAGCTCTTCGTCAGCGCCGGGCTGGGTCAGCCAGCCATCGCGGTTGGTTACCTGCAGCACGCCCGGTACCGGCTCCGGCAGGATGGCGTAATAGCCTGGAGCAAGGTTGTGGCCGCTGCCTGCTTTGATTGCCATCACCGGCACTTCCAGCTGGCTCTGGCCATCAGCAAAGCTGCGCGCCTCAATGGTGACCACCTCGTATACCTGGCCGTTGATGCTGGGCGACTGCACCCGGGTACCGGCCGGCACTTCCAGTGTGCCGCTGGCACCGGCACGGGTGAACAGCAGTTGGCCTTGCGCGCTGGACGCGATTTTGCGCGCAATGTTTACCGCCCAGGCGAGCATGTCCAGCCATTTGCCGGTGGCGGTTTTGACGAAAAAGTTAGGCAGTACGGTGCCGCTGATAAATTCCAGCAGCCACAGCACCGGCTTGGTCACCAGTGCGGTGATGATTCGCCAGAAGGGCGACCAGGCGCTGGTATTGCTCAAGGTGCTGCCCTGGTCTTGAGCCTCCCTTTCCCACGCGGCGCGCAGCTCAGCGTCGGTGGTGGGTATGCCAGACTCTCGCATCACCTGGGTAAAATCCACGTTGCTCACAGCGTCACCTCAATGCTTCCAAACGCCAGGGTCTGGGCCGTGATCCGGTACACCCCTGTGGGCTGCTCGACGACTGACGCGGTGCCGGGCACCAGGCGCACGTCCGCCTCGATTAGTAGTTCGATTTGGGAGATGCAGTCGCGCCGGCGGAAACGATCGCGCTCGGCGACCAGAGTCACCATCAGGCCGCTGTCGCGGATCATGTGGACGATGTCCTGGGCGATGCTCGCTCGGCCGTCCACCTGCAGGGGAATGCGCCCGGCATCGAGCACCAGGTCGTCGCCCTGTATCAGCAGATCGATGTACCGGCTCATCCGCCCACCGCCATGCTCAGCATCTGTTCCATTTCCAGCGGGCTCATGGACTTGCCGGTGTGGATCTCCACTTTCTCGACGTGGTTGCCCTTGCTCTGGTTGGTGGTGTTCTGAATGCTGCTCATCAGCCCGCCCTTGGGTACCGCGCTGGGTCCGGTTGGCGATAGGCTTCCACCTGCCATGGCATCAAGGCTCGGAGCCTCTGGCATATCGCCGAAGCGCGTCTCGATGTTCACGCCGGGGATCATGTTGAGGATCTCGATCAGGCCGTTGATGTAGCCGTAGAAGATCTTGGTGATGCCCTGCCAGGCCGCGCTGGCAATGCCGGCCCAGCCGCCCATGGCATCGAACCAGGCACCCACGGCGGCCAACTGGTCGCTGATCCACTGGAACGCGGCGGTACCGGTAATGGCCGCCACGATCTCGTCCCAGTACACGATGGCCAGCGCGATGGCAGCGACCAGGGCGATGATGCCGATCACCACCCAGGTAACGGGGTTGGCCCAGAGCGCGGCGTTGAACAACCACATGCTGGCTGCCGCCACTTTCGACCAGGTGGCCAAAAAGCCCATCTTCAACGCCACGGCGAGGATGGCGATTTCCTGTGCCACGAACCCCGCCAGACCGATCTTCTGCAAAAACAGGAAGGGCAGCCACGCGGCCTTGGCCAGGCCGATAATCAGCGTCAGGGCAGAGACCCCTGCGGTCAGGCCCAGCACCGCCAGCACTGTGAAACCCACGACACGGGTGATGTTGGGGAACAGATCGATCCAGCGCAGCAGCGTAGTAGCGATGCCGGTCAACCATTCAAACAGAGGCGACAAGAGCGGCATCAGCTTCTGCCCGAAGGCAATGCGCAACGCCATCACCGCCGACGTGAACTGCTGCCAGGGATCGACCATGGTCTTGGCCATCTGCTCGGCGTGGGCCATGCCGCGCACTTGGCCAAGCTGGTTCATGCCGTTGGTGAGGGTGTCGGTATCCTTGATAAGGGTGGTCAGCAGGCGCGAGGCGTTTCCGCCGAAGGCCTCGCGCAGGGCCAGACTATTGGCCTCGACGGAAAGATCCCCAAACGTGCCCTTGAGCTTGTCCAGGATGTCCGTCATGGGCAGCAGCTTGCCCTGCTGGTCAACGAAGCTCATGCCCAGCTTTTCCGAGGCGCCGGTGACGTTCTCGAAAAACTCCCGGTAAGCCCCACCGGCATCACCGGCGGACATGGTGCTGCCGGCCGTGCCCAGCACGGCCATTTGTTCGGCCAGCGACACGCCGGCATTGCTGGCCAGCCCGCCGGCGGCATCGAAGGCCTCGCCGATCTGTGCCCCGCTGGTGCGGAACAGTTGAACGGCCAGAGCTGTCTGCCCGGCCAAGGCCTCGACCCAGGCGCCTTTGCCCATGGCATCGGCCTGGCCTTTGTGCAAGTTGTACATGGTGCCGACGTAGGCGGTCATGGTGGCCGCGTCGGACTTGGTGGCCTTGGCCAGCACGTTGGACGCCTGGGTGAACGTCGCCAACTGGCTACCGGTCAGGCCCTTGATGGCGTTCTCCACCTGGTAGGCGGAGGCCACGAAGTCCTGGGCATTCTCCCCGTAGGCAACGGAGAACAGCAGCGCCTTTCTGTTCAGTGCATCCAGCGCGTCTTCAGCCACGCCCAGGCTCTTTACCTCGCCCAGGGCGCGGTTCATTTCCAGGGCAGGTTGCAGCGATTGCGTGATGGCCACACCGGCGCCCACCACACCAGCCAGGCCGACGCCCATCTGAGTGATGTTGTTCCGGCCTTTCTCGGCCAGCTCGCTGAAACCCATCTTGACCTTCGCCAAGGGCGCCGTGACCTGATCGGTCAGGCGCAGGATGAAGTCCAATTTAGCGCTGCTGCTACTGCTCATCGGTTATCCCTGCAGGGCACGGGCAATGCCGTTGGCCACGGCGTACTCCATGCGCTTCCAGTACTCGTCTTCCAGCCACTTGGCGGTGCCCATGGCTTCAACCGTCGGCGGCTCGCCGGGTAGCCAGCGGGCGGTCAGGGCCACTAGCTGGCTCAGCCCGCTTTCGCTCAGTCGTTCAGCGTGGGCGAGGGCTTTTTTACGGTGATTTCAACATCCGGTGCGTACTCTTCGAGGAGGGTGCCGGCGAGCTGCATGGCCGTGACGGGGTTCTTCAGCAGCTGTTTCAGGGTGGCGCGCTGCTCCTGGTGCACGGTGTTGCTGAGCAGGTTTACCGACGGCGCGACCTTGCTGTTCTGGTTCACGCTGTTGAAGTACTTGGTCACGTCGGCGGAATCGAGGGCAAACGTGAAGTCGGTTTCGCCTACGGTCAGGGTGATTTCACGGCGTTCGGTCATGGTGTGGATCTCGTATGGGTAAAGGGAAAAGGGTGGGTCAGCGCAGGCAGACGGTGCCCACGTAGTCCTGCAGGCCGAGGATCATTTGTCGGCTGAGAGCGAGCTCATCGCGGAGGGCGAAATAATCCTGTCGAGCCTGAGGAGTGAGTTCGGCGGTTCCTGCATCAACCACGCGGCCGGAGCTGGAGGTGGCGGGGCAGGTGGCGTTGACGCGCAACCGCTGCTGGCCAGCAGCAACAGCAGCACGCAGGCGGTCGTTATCAGCTTTGGCATCGTCCAATTCCTTTGTGTGTTTGGTGTCGAGGGCGGCAGCCGCGGCGACTAGCTCGCGCTGCAGGCGCAGGGTGTCGGCCAGGCTGTCGGCGCGGGCAGATGCCTGTCGGTGATCAGCCTGGGCAGTGGCCAGTTCGGTCGCCTGGTCCTGCAGTGCGCCGAGCGCGACGTACAGGGCCAGTAGGAGTGCCCCGCAGAGAATCGCCAGGGTGCGGCTCATAGGCCGACCTCGCACAGCTCGCGCTCGGCGGCCCGCCGGATTTCAAGGCCACGGAGTCGTTTGCCCCCTGCGTTGGGCCAGTTCGGCAGTTCCGAGCAAGCCGCAGCCACCCGGCCGGCCTGCAGGTGCAGCAGCATGGTCGAGTGCCGTCCGCTCTTGAGCCAGACGAAACCGTCCTTGACGCCCGGGGCGCCTGGTCCGACGTTGTAGATGAACGACTGGAACGCGGCCACGCTGGTGGTGGGCATCTGCTCGATCACCGAGGTAGGCACCCAGCGCTCGAAAATCCGCGCCGTCTCTTCCAGCGCCTTCCGGGTATAGGCGTCGCATTGTTCGGGCGTAGCGGTGTCTCCAAGCTGGACTCTATAAGTCCAGCCATCGCAGATGGTGGGGATACCTACTGGATCCAGGTAGGCCACCAGTGAGCGCCCCTCGAACCAGGTCACCACCGCGCCGGCGATGCCCAAGGCGCCGCTCAGCGCGCCGATGGCGATCTTCTGGCGCAGGTTCATGGCTTGGTCTTCCAGTCGCGCAGCATCTGCCGGTACTTGGGTGCCAGCAGCAGGATCTGCAGGACCATGTACAGCGCAGTCAGCATATAGGCCACGGCGGACCAGTCGATGGCGCCCGTTGCACCGGTGGCGGCCACGCCGAGTGCCGGAGCGGCCTTGGCAAAGGCGACGGCGGTGTCCTGGGCGGCTTGCTGGGTAGTGCTCATCGATGAGCCTCGTTTTTCTCGAAAAGGGTTTGGCAGGGCACGCAGCGGGTGACGCCGCCCTGAGCTTGCCGGGCGGCAGAGATTGGCTCGTCGCAATCCAGGCAGGCGGCACGGCTCGGAATGTTGATGCCGCTCCGGGCGCGGATAAGCGCGGCGTTCAAAGCGAGCTCGCGGTCCCGCTCTTCATACGCCTTGGCTTGATCGAGCCAGCCAGTCATCAGCGCAGGCCCTCGATCTCGCTGGCGTCCAGATACGGCACGCCGTTGATGCGGATAAAGTCCGGACTGGTGACGTCGAACGGCACTTTGTGCTTGGTCTTCTCGCCGCCTTTCTGGTCGATGTTCAGCAGGCTGGACACCTTCAACTTGCAGCCGAAGGCTTCTACGCGCATTTCCTCGTTGCCGGCCTTGGCGAAGAACACGCAATCGAACGGTTCCAGCTTGCGGAAGCTGCCGGCGCGGCGGGCGGCCTCGATCAGCAGGGAGAAGTTATTGCTGTCCAGCTCGAACTCGCCGGAAGCCGCCACGTCGCCATCGACATGGCCGTTGGGCACGCCCTTGTCCTGGGCCACCGCGCTGTTGTCGGTGATGTCCAGGGTGCACGTCTCGACGTGGATCTGCAGGTCGCCCAGGTTGATATCGAAATTCTTACCGCCAATACGCGACATCGCTTATTCCTCGTCAGTGGAAAGATCCAGGGCGATGTTCGCCACCAGGTCCTTCGGGCAGTTGTAAGGGCGGACCTTGATGAAGGCCTCGACCTTGGTCTTGTTCGCCCATACCAACTCGATGTCACCGTCCTTGGGCGGCTCGATGTCGCCGGGAAACTGCTGGCCGGCGAACAGCGTCGAGCGGCCCATCTCGCGCAGCGGCTTCATCAGGGCGGATTTGTTGGCGGCCATGCTGTTGGGGGTGCTGTTCAGCGAGCGGTTGGCCACCCGCTGGATCAGCAGCACGCGCACGCGGCGGGCAGCCTTATCGACGATGCGCAGATACTCGATTACCTGAAAGTCGCTGCCGGGAGCGTCGAGCATGTTGCCGTCGCCCCAGAACACGCCGGGGTAGTCGGAGTAGGTTTGCGGTACCGAGAAGCGCGCCTTGTCCAGCTCGGCGATAACCGCGGATGGCAGCTCGACACTCTCGACATCCACCGGAGTGGCGCCCAGGCCGAGCACGGCGCCGGTGGCCACACGCATGGGGCTGTCGGCGATGCTCACCGCTGCGTTGGCCAGGCGCCCGGCCAGTACGCCGAGATTGTTGCCGTGCAGCTGTGGCACCACCAGGACGCGCGGAGCGGCCAGGTCGGCGACGATGGCCCGCTGGGTGGCGAGATAGGCCGACCAGTCCAGGTCGAAGGAAATACCCTCAGAGGCGGCCATAACAAACAGACGGCGGCCGTACTGGTTGTTGATGGCGATCGCCTTGTCGTGCATCGCCGACAACTCACTGCCCTCGGTGACGGGGGCGGTGATCACCACCGCCTCGATCGACACGCCTTGTTCCATGGCCAGATCCAGGGCGTCTTCCCAGGTGCCGTCGATATCCAGGGGCGCGGCCATGCACGCCCAGCGGTCGCCGCCGTTCAGGCGTGCGGCGATGATTTGGGTTTTCAGGTCGCTGTCCTGGGCACCCAGTTCGGTGTCCAGGTCGCTGTCGGTGTTCAGGGCGATCAGCTTGCCGGCGTTCTTCATGCCGGGACCGATAAACAGGAAATAGCGCTCGATCTCAGGCAGGCCGCCTTGGCCGAGGTTGAGATTGTTTACGCTGACTTTGCCGAGTGCCATAAGTGCCTCGTTAGCGGGGTGAATTGATGATTTGCGGGAGCAGGTAGGCCACCAGTTCGGAAACCTCCCGCTGGTTGGCAACGCCGAAGAATTCGCGCTTGGGCAGCTCGATTTCCCAGGCCGTAGGGCCGGGCTTTTTCTGCTTCAACAGGCGAATCAGCAAGCCCGCCTGGTTGTACTTGAGGTTCTCGGTGATCCAGTCGACCGACGGGCGCAGCCAGCGCGTAGCGCCGCGCTTGCTCTTGCCGGCCTTGACCTTGTAGCCCAGTCGGCGCAAGCGCTTGGCCTGCTCGGCAGTGGCCATCAGGGGTGTGTTGCGAGTCCAGCTGCGCATCTGCGCGGCGGTGCGCCTGGTCTTCATGCCGGCGTTATGGGCGCCGGCGATGATCGCGGTCTTGCGCTTGCCCCATCCCAGTTCGGCGGCGGCATCGGTCAGTCGGGTAATGGAGATTCCCGCCGCGAGGCCGGACAGCATCTTGGCTTTCTGCCCCTTCTTGCGTTTCTGCTTGCGCGGGGCAAAGGCGCTGCCGTTCAGGTCGCGCTGTTCGCGTACGCGTTTGCGCCACTGGGTGCGAATACGCAGGCCAACACGGTTCAACAGGCGCCGGCGCAACTGCGGGGTGAGGGTGAGCAGAGCGAGCTGCGTGTCGACATCCAGCAGCCCGCGCACATCCAGATTGAACGGATTACTGCTCCCCATGGGTTACCTCGCCATCCTCGGCGACCCACAGGTCGAACGGCACAAAGGCCCAGCGCTTGCCGAACGCCTCGATCTCTCCGGCTTCGTCTTCGGCCAGGTACTGGGGTTCGACAAACTCCAGGGTCAGCTCCACATCGAACAGGTCGTTGTCCAGCGGCTCGATGTCGAAGGTGGGCGCCGGCAGATCGTCGTCGCGGCCGGGGTCGTTGTTCTCCAGCCAACTGCCCACCAGGGCCATCAGGCGACCAGGGTTATCGGCGAATCGCTCCAGGACGAACACCGCGCGATAGCGCATATCGGCCATGTGCAGGCCGTTAACGGTGGGCTTCCAAAGCAACTCCAGCGTCACCTGCTCGGACCAGCTGTCGAGCTGTTCCGGGCGCACCAGGCGGCGCTCCAAAAGGAAGGTGGTCAGCGCGCGCAGCTTGTTCACAGCAGCACCGCCGTGATCCGGCCACGCTTCTGCAGGGTGCGCACCGCCTGTTGGCTGAAAGCCAGAAAGGTTTCAGCGCGATCGGGCAGTTCCTTGCCAGTATTCTCCGCCGACTCGCGGCGGGTCACAGTGGCAAACTGGGGCAGCAGGCTGGCCTTGGCGCGGCAGTACACGGCGCGCTTGTAGGTGGCCACCTGATGCGTGGTCAGTTCAACGCCGGCGTCGCTCAGGTCTGCCTGGCGTCGCTCCAGATCCACATTGACCTCGACCATCGCGGTGGTCAGGTCGGCGACCAGCAGTTCCACCAGGTACTCCGCCGGCAGGCGGTAGCCCTTCTGGAACTCGGACACGGAGAGGTCCGGCCAGAAGCCGTTGTTCTCGATCGCCTGTTCCACAAAGGTGGTGGGTTTGCCGCCAAAGCTCATGCTGGTCGCTCAAATAGGGCGGGGTGACTGCCGTTGGGGTTGCGGGCTGCAAGCAGCCGTAACGCCAGGACAGGCCCCGCTGGGGGTGGGAAGTCGGTTATTCGGTGCCGGTGGAACCGGCTTCGGCCTGTTGCTTGCGCAGTGCCTTATCCGCGGCGGCGCGTCGTGTGCTGACGCCGATCTCGGCATACAAGTTTTCGGCACGGTCGAAGCGTTCGATGGCTTCCGCCCAGTCTTCGCGCTCCATAGCCAACAGGCCGAGCAGCTTGTGGTAGCGGGCGGGGATGCGCTCGAACAGCTCCCATTCGCCGTCTACCAGCGGCAGCAGGTTGCTGACGTAGGGCTCCGGGCTGCGGCCGGCTTTGTGTTCGGCTTCGGCCCACTCAATGACAGCGTCGGCGACAAAAGTCGGCACATCACGTGTGAAGCGCTCCGGCAACTTTTGGCCCTGGCCCATCGCAAACAGGGCGAGCTCCAGACCGGCTTCGAACTGCACCGTGTCGAACAGCCACACCAGCACCTGCATCAATACCGGGTTGGGGTAGTTCAGGCCGCTGTCGCGGTAGCGCTGTACGTAGTCCAGGTACTTGGGTAGTAGCTCGTCACGCTTGAGTTGTTGGCGAAGCTCACGGCTGTTGATTGCGCTGATGCGCTCCAAGTCGCCGGCCAGTGCCGCTTCCATCAGCTTGAGGTGCTTCTGGGCGTTGGCCGGGCTGTTCAGGGCATCGGCAGCGGTGTACGCGGTTATGGCCGGGGTCGCACGGGTGGCAGGACCACCCGCCAGGACGCGGCGCTTATGGGCTAGGGCCAGGCTCATCAGATCAGCTCCAGGTTGGCCGCTTCGATCATGGCGAACTTGCCCAGTTGCTCGATCACGTAGCCTTCGTTACGGCCGTTGTAATCCTCGACGCGGGAGCGCTTGGGGTTCTCGATCAAGTGGCGGCGCCAGGAGCTGTCCTGGAAGTACAGCGACAGGTTGTCCCAACTGGTGACCACCACGCCGGTAGCCGGGAAGAATGGCACGATGAACGAAGGCAGACCGCCGTAGGTAGCGATCACCTGCTGGCCCTCGATGCGTTCCTTCTCGCTTGGGGTGCCGGCCTGGTTGGCGTACAGCTTGCCCTTGTCGGCGGCCAGCAGGTCGCTGCCGATGATGGCGATCAGGTCGCCGGCATCGCGGAATACCGGGTCGATCATCTGCTTGACGTCATGCACCAGGGCGTCGAGGTTGGCGTAGTCGCCGCCGGCGCCCAGGGTGATCTTGCCAGCAACGGCGCCTTCGCTCAGGACCTGCTCGGGGATCTGCTCGCGGGCGATCTGTGGCCAGCCCTTGTTCACATCTTGGAGCATGGGGTTGGTGGCGATATCGCTCTGGGGCGCGGCAGTGATGCCATTCCAGCCGACCATGATGCGGTCGAGGGCAATCTGTCGCAGCACGGCGGCGGCGTAGCGCAGCGGAAAGTCAGGGAACTTCGCCCAGCTGTCGATCGTGGCGAACGGTAGGCCCACGTCGGACTCGGTGTGGAACAGCTCATAGCCCAAGGCATCGAGGTCGACCATGTCCTTGGCGACACGGTCGTTATCCTTGGTGTTGGTGCGGCTGGAGACCGGGCCGGAGACGCCGATCATCACCTTCTGGCCTTTCAGCTCAGTGACCGGCACTACGTTGATGCGCTGCAGGAAGTCCGACTTCTCAGTGATTTTGTCGTTCAGTTCCTGGGCAATAGTCGGCTCCACCGCGAACATGCGAGTGGTGTCCTCGACACCGTAGGACTCCGCCATGGCGGCTTGCAGGGCGAAATACTGCGTCTGGGCGTGCAGCGAAAGGGCGCGGCTCATATCACAGCACCTTCTTTTGGGTGGTGGTAACCGCAGCTGTGGTGCGCGGTACCTGGCGGCCTTGGGCGGTGTTCAGCGCTTGGCTGAACATCTTTTCGATGTTGGCCATGCGTGCTTCCAGACCTTTTGCGGCCTTCTTCTTGCGACTGAATTCGCGTTCTTCTTCAGCCTGCTCGACGATCTCGGTCACAGCGTCTTCGACGGTGGCGACCTGTTCTTCGGTCTCGGTCTCGTCCACTTCTTCGGTGGCCGGCTCGATGACTGCCTGAATGCCGGCGGCAACGATCAGCAGCTGCTCGAGCAGTGCCTTGAGCGCCTTGGCGGTAGCTTCATCCATTGGGGGTTTGCTCTCGGTGGGGGTTTGCGGGGTGGTGGCGGCCGGCTCTGCGCCGTCGGCGAAGCGCTTGAAGAAGCGGGTCAGGGCTTCGATCAGCCCGGTTTCGGCGCTGGCCTGTGGCGGCTCACGCAGGGCGCCCAGTTCGACAGAGGCGGCGAAGTACGCGGTCTTGCTGGATTTCTTCGAAAAGTAGAGTTCCTGGGTGCCCAGGCTTGCGGGCTCGTCGGTCACTGCCAGGCCAGTTAGATAGGCCTTACCGGAGTTGGCGAAGTTGGGCGTGATCTCGATGCTGGTGAATAGCTTTTCGCCTTGGTCGTTGAGCCCCAACAGGCGGTCGTTCGGCTTGAGTTGGGCTTCCAGGGCGACCTGGCCCGGCTCCAGTTCCGGGTCGTCCTCGACCAGGCGCACAGCGAATACGGTGCCGTGGGAACCCATCCAGCGCTCATGCTCCGACCAGATCACGGCGGTGTAGCGTGACGGCTTGTAGGTCTCGGCGATGTCGCGCAGTTCCTGTGGGGAGATTTCGCGGTTGTCAGCGGTGGGGCCGCTGGTGGCAACGCGTTTCCAGTAGGAAACCAGGGAGCGAGGCATGGGGCTTTATCGGCTCAATTAGAGTGCGGAAACCTCACAGTAGGGAGTGACTAGCCCCGTCACAAACACTTGCGTTGAGCGATATTCCTATTTTCGGGAAATAGGAGTTTTGCGCAGTTATCGCAGGCGTTCGCAGTTTTTTGGACGCTTAGACTGCGCCGCATGTCCTACTCCCCTGAAGTAAAAGAAGCCGCCAAACGCCTTTATCTGCGCCGCGCCAAGCCGCGTGAGATCCAGGCACAGCTAGGCCTGCCCAACGTGCGCATCGTCTATTACTGGATCGCCCGGGGCGGTTGGGACGAGATGCTGACGGACGAAGAACCGCTGTCCGCCATCAGCCGGCGCATCACCCTGCTGCTGGAAAAGCCCGAGGCACTGGCCAAGTCCGACCTGGACGAGCTGGAGCGCCTGACCAGCATTCGCGAGAAGCTGCTCAGGCAAGCTGCGCGTCCGGCGGCCGAGACCAATGTGAGCAGCAGTTCCGAAAGGTCCGAGCCTGCTCCGAACACAGCACGCGGCGAGCGCCGGGAGAGGGGCGAAAGAGGAGAGAGGAGCAGCGCCAAGCGCAAGGAAAAGCCGCTCAAGAACGACATCAGCGCCCTCACCGAGGTGGACTTCCTGGAGAAGTTCACCAGCCGCATGTTCGCCTACCAGATGGAGCTATTCGAGGCGAAGCGCAACCCGCTGACCGCGCGTATCCGCAACATCCTCAAATCGCGCCAGATTGGCCTGACTTACTACTTCGCTGCCGAAGCGTTCATGGATGCGGTGCTGACCGGCGACAACCAGATGTTCCTGTCGGCGTCCCGGGCACAGTCGGAAATCTTCCGTAGCTACATCGTCAAGTTCGCCGCAGAGTGGTTCGACATCAACCTGACCGGCAATCCCATCGTGCTGAGCAAGGATGGCAAGCCGTGGGCCGAGCTGCGTTTCCTGTCCACCAACAGCAGCACCGCCCAGGGCCACCATGGCCACGTCTACATCGACGAGTATTTCTGGATCAGGGACTTCGCCAAGCTAAGCGATCTGTCCGGCGCCATGGCGTCCCATGACAAGTGGCGCAAGACGTACTTCTCGACACCCAGCGCAGTCACCCACCAGGCCTATCCGTTTTGGACCGGCGAGGAGTTCCGCAACGACAAGCGCGGCAAGAAGGCCGGCCCGTGGCCGAGCGACGCCCAGATCCACGCCGGCGTGCTGTGTCCAGACGGCCAGTGGCGCAAGGTCATCACTGTCGAGGATGCCCAGGCCGGCGGCTGTAACTTGTTCAACATCGAGCGCCTGCGTCTGGAAAACAACGAAGACACGTTCGATCAGCTTTACATGTGCAAGTTTATCGACAGCACACAGAGCGCCTTCACCCTGGCCGACCTGGAGCGCTGTTATTCCGACCTTGCGCTGTGGACCGACTACGACCCGGAGTCCGATCGCCCCTTCGGCAACAGCCCCGTCTGGCTCGGCTACGACCCCAGCCGCACCCGAGATGATGCCACCTGTGTGGTGGTGGCTCCGCCCCTGGAACAGGGTGGCAAGTTCCGCATCCTGGAGAAGTATTCCTGGCGGGGCACGTCGTTCACCCACCAGGCCGCGCAGGTCAAGAAGCTCTGCGAGCGTTTCAACGTCCAGCACATCGGCATCGATATCACTGGCGTCGGCTACGGCGTGTTTGACCTGGTGCGTGACTTTTACCCGCGTGCCACACCCATCCACTACAGCCTGGAAGCCAAGAACACCCTGGTGCTCAAAGCCCAGGACACCATCCAGGGCAGCCGTATCGAATGGGATGCCGGCTGGAGCGAAGTGGCGGCTGCGTTCCTGACCATCAAACGCGGCACCACGGCCAGCGGGCAGATTACCTACAGCGCGTCGCGTACCGAGGCCACCGGCCATGCAGACGTGGCCTGGGCAATCATGCACGCCCTGGCGCACGAACCCCTCAACATCAATAAGCGGCGCAAGAGCCGCTATGCCATGAGTAGTCAAAACAGCCATGCGCCGAAACCGTCACGCCAAAAAGCAGCAGCCAGCCACACACAAGCCCGCTCGGATGTTCTCGTTCGGCGCCCCGGAGTCGGTGCTGACCGACAACTACGCCGCCTACCTGGGCGTGTTTGCCAGCGACGACGGCAGGCTCTACACCCCGCCAGTGTCCAAGGCGGGGCTGGCCAAGCTGCTGCGCGCCAATGCGCACCACGGCGCAATACCCAAGTTCAAGCGCAACCTGCTGCTGCGTGAGTTCGTCCCCAGCGCCGGGTTCACGGCGCGCACGATGGCCCGCGCTGCACTCGACTACGTGGTGTTCGGCGAAGCGTACCTCTACTGCCGTGAAAGCCTGTTAGGCGAAGTCCTCGAGGTCGAGCACCTGCCCTCGATCAACATGCGCTGCAAAGTGGATGGCGGCTTCGTGATGCTGCTGCCCAACGGGCAGGAAGAAGAGTTCGAGGCGGGGGAGGTAATCCACGTCATGGACTACGACGTGGAACAGGATATTTACGGTGTACCGGATTACCTGGGCGGCATGCAGGCGTTGCTGCTCAACGAAGCCGCCACGCTGTTCCGGCGCCGCTATTACAGCAACGGTGCCCACGCCGGGTACATCTTCTACACCAATGATCCGAACCTTTCGGAAGAGGACGAGGACGAGTTGCAGGCACAGATCAGCGCAAGCAAGGGTGTGGGCAACTTCCGCTCGATGTTCGTCAACATCCCAGGCGGTGCCGAGAAGGCCATCCAGATCATTCCGGTAGGCGACTTCCAGGCCAAGGACGAGCTGGAGAAAGTGAAGAACATCACCCGCAACGATGTGATCGCCGCGTGGCGCATGAACCCCGCCCTAGCCGGCATCATCCCGGAGAACAGCGCCGGTTTCGGAGACATCGAGAAAATCGACCGCGTCTACACCTCCAACGAGATCCGTCCGATCTGCCGGGTGTTCGATGAGGTTAATGAAGTGCTGCGGGCGGACAGGCGCTTTGGATGGCGTGAAGAAGCCCAAACAGCAGGATAGTAGCTGTATGCACATACAGCGTTAGGTTATAATATCGCAATTGCGGCAAATAGGGAGGGAGTATGCGAATCAATTGCAAAGCATGCGGGCATAAGGCGCGAATCAGCTCACGAGAAGAGCTGTCGTCGGCGTTCGCCAAACTGTATTGCCAGTGTCTCGATGTCCATTGCGGACATACGTTTGTGATGAACCTGACCTACTCCCATACCCTGCGTCCCTCGGCTGGAGTCATTGATCAGTTGCTTTTCGATCGATTGAGTCAATTACCGACAACTCAGCAGCGACTGTTATTCGACCAGCTGAACACAACAAATTGAAGGAGCGGCAGGTGGTATGCGCCAACATTCCACCTGCCATCGAACCCGCAGAGCATACCTGCAAGCCCAACCAAGGCTCCCGCCTCGTGCACGAAGCGGCGAGAGCCTAACACTGTTTATTTATCCAGTAAAAGGTTGCTTGTATGTCTGTACCAATCGTCCCCTGGCTAGGCGGTAAGCGCCGACTGGCTGACCGGCTCATCCCACTATTTCCTCCGCATGAGTGTTATGTAGAGGTGTTCGCCGGAGGGGCGGCGCTTTTCTTCATGCGTCCACAACCCGCGCCCGTCGAAGTGCTAAACGACCTCAATGGCGACCTGGTGTGCCTGTACCGAGTGGTGCAAAACCACTTGGAAGAATTCGTCCGCCAGTTCAAATGGGCATTGTCCAGCAGACAAATCTTCGAATGGCAGAAGATGACGCGTCCGGAAACCCTCACCGACATCCAGCGAGCGGCTCGATTCTTTTATCTGCAGCAGCATGCTTTCGGCGGCAAAGTTTCTGGGCAGAGTTTCGGCACCGCCACCACTGGCCCGGCGATAAATCTGTTGCGCATTGAAGAGAACCTGTCGGCAGCCTGGCAGCGGCTGTCAGGCGTCTATGTTGAGAACCTGTCCTGGTTGAACTGCGCCGAGCGCTACGATCGAGCTCACACCTTCCACTACATGGACCCGCCCTACTGGGCGACGGAAGGGTATGGCGTGGATTTCCCCTTCGAAGAGTATCTGGCAATGGCCGAGTTCATGCGGCGGTGCAAGGGGAAGGTGATGGTGAGCATCAATGACCACCCCGACATTCGTAGAGCCTTCGATGGCTTCCACATTGAACAGACCGATATCCGCTACAGCTGCACGAACCAGCGGAAGGGCAAAGCCGAGCTCACGGGTGAGCTCATCATCATGAACTGGCAGCCGGCGGCGCTGGGCGGTCTATTCGATGGAATTTAATCAGTAGCATACTGACAGCCGGCGGGCAGGCGTGGATATTCTAGCCCACCACGGCGATCGAGCTGACCAATGCGGCAATGGAGGTGAGTGATCCTTGTCATTTCATTGGTCAGTGCGGAGTCGTGAGAGAGTTAATGGCTAACCGTTATTGCTTATAACAAAGTTTGGAACTTCAACTAAAGGAAGAAGAACTGGGTTAAAGCCCGCTCGCATTGAAAGGCTATAAGCGTGATCGCGAATAAAAGGTAGAAGTATAACTGGCGCATTTTTAAAGCACCAATTTTCAATATGCTCAGCTGGGAATTTTGACGTATCAATCCGGAAGTGCCCGGACACTGCAACTATCATGGAAAATGGACGATCAACTTCCTCTGTCGCCGGTTTAATGCTGAGTTCTACCTTTACACTAACTTCCGAGCTTTCTTCGTCAAAGTCAGTTCTGTAAACAATATACTTGAAATCCTTTGGGTAGGAGTCATCTGGGAAGTCATGTCTGTTATGAACATCAATTTCCAGTTTATCTACGAATGTTCCAATTAATTGTATGGGGTGAAGTTTCATTTATTAAGCTGCTTGGCAGTAGTAAGAATTGCGACCATCAACAGCTGTGGCCTGCAGCACACAAGACACCGCTTCTGCAGCGTAGAAAAGGTGATAAGCGGCAAAGCGTCTGCCGCTCCGGTAATCAGCTTGCTGTAAGGAGGTATTGGAAACGGTGAATTCCTCCTGCATGGTCAAGCTAGACAAATCTTGTATCGGATATTCTTGGCGGTGTGCTACAAGGAATTCAGAAACAACACTGTCCTTGTGTTCAGTTCCGCGCTTAAAAAGCTCTTCTAGAGACATCTCTTTAAGTTGAGCTAAGGCAGTTTCCCTAGCTTTTCTCATTTTTTCAGTAGTTTTAAATGCAGCCATTTCTATATTCCCTCTTGTGCGGGGGAGATGTGCAATGATGAGATACAGCTGGTATCTCTCACTGCAAAACAGCTTGCGTTACCTACAAGTTCCGCAAGACTGCCTTTTTTTGGGGGGGTCTGGTTCTTGAATACTACTTTTACCGTGTATTCTCCCAGTGCCCTCTCGTATATCTGTATGTACTCTTCTATGATCCCGTAAAGGATGCTTTCTATTTCTTTGAACTGATCTCTCGTTAGGTCGAAGATTGAGTTCAAATTAAAGTGCTTAATAGCTGAATCTGCTAATATTTGATAAATTTCAAGGTGGAGCTCAGGATCGTCTAGGTAAAGTATTTCTTCCTCTTTCACCTCTACCTCAACCTGCACAACTGCTAAACTTTCGTCGTCCTGATCTGTGTAAGCTTTCCAGCTGTCTCTTGCTCGCCGTGCCCACTCTATTGCGTAATGAGTTGAGATTGCGAGATGGTCATTTGTGACGGCAGTCCAGAAATAGGCACCCCGGCCAATTCTTCCTGGCTTAGTGAGAAAGCCATCTCGTTCTATTTGGGTTGCCATAGACATGCATGTTCCATGCGATCCCATGTACGCCATCACGATACTGCTTCCCTAGTCTAGACGGCCAAAACAAGGTTGCTAGGTGTTTTGCCTTGTATTTAAAAGTAGCTCACTTCAGGTCGATTATTAGGCTTCTACCACTGCAGTCAACCTGACTTTCAAAAACTGTGGGTAACCCCAACCCTGAATCGCGCAACCCATTGGAATTGCTGGCAATTTTGATGATGGCGAAATAGCACTTCTGTGGATTAAAAAAGGATAACCTGTGCATAACTATTTGGTTTAGCAGAAAAATGATAGCTTTAGCTCGTCATTTTCTCTGAGCAGAAGCTTTTTCAAGCTATAGGTGGGATGATTTAGAGTGGGATTCGTTAGGGCAGCCCAGGGAAACGAAGCCGACTTTAGGAGCGGTGGTGGACATGGATGACCTCAAGGGGCGTGCTTGACAAACGCCGCTGCGCGAAAAAAAGTGCGCAATATTAACGGCAGCTTTTCAGCTTTTCCACCATTCATCCAGGCCTTCCGCCGCTTTTTTTAAGGAGAGAGGCGAAGCGACGTGAGCGCTCTGCGAGCGCCATAAGACCGCAGCTCCAGAAACGAAAAAGGCCACTCGATTGAGTGGCCTTTTTACTGTATCTGGTTGCGGGAGCAGGATTTGAACCTACGACCTTCGGGTTATGAGCCCGACGAGCTACCAGACTGCTCCATCCCGCGCCGGCCATTCTACTGATTGATGAGGACGTGTCAACCGATAGTTTTTACAAATCAATAACTTGTGCAGAACACCGATCAGCGGAAACGAAAAAGGCCACTCGATTGAGTGGCCTTTTTCTGTGTCTGGTTGCGGGAGCAGGATTTGAACCTACGAC